>JBILKQ010000030.1:0-23492 GCA_044376655.1 Silvanigrellaceae bacterium | reverse complement strand
TATTTACAATTCTCTCGGAAGTTCATTGGGTTTCCTTTCTGTGCCACTTTCATGCTCAGCATTCATTAAAAAATTACGGGATAGGTTGTTCACCCATGTTCCTACGCAACCTGAACCAGGCAAGATCGACTTCTGCTCGCGCATTGACAAGTCCGCCGCGGGCCCTTGCCTGATCGCGCTCTGCGAGAATGAGATCGGTTGAAGAGGCTTGTGCATTGGTAAATCGTGCTTGGGTGAGTCGATACACTTCCTCTGCCAGAAGGACGCTGGAGAGCGAGGATTCAAGCAGGTCTGCGGCCGATTTCAAATCCAAATAACTTTTGATGACCTCTGTCTTCAGGAGTGACTCAGTTTGTTCAAGAGCAATTTCCGCTTTGCTGCGCTGTGCGACCACCTCAGTGATTTTGTTCCAGCGGATGCCCCAATCCCAAATGCTCCACTTCAACTGCAGGCCAAAGGAAAATTTGTCGCGGACATCATTCTTGCTGGCCAGGACAAAATTTGCTGGGGTATCAGTTGCTCGAGTTTTAATTCCGGTTGTCTCAAAATCGCGTTCATAGCGAGCGAAACCATTCAGAGAGGGCGAAAAATCGAGGCGAGCTGCCCATGTGGTGAGGTTGGCAACGCTGACCTGATTGCGTGCAGCTTTCAGCTCGGGCCGATTTGCAAACGCAGTTTTGAGGACCTCCTCCAGCGGAGGCGGAGTGAGTTTGCGAGCCTCAAAAAAAGACTCGCCGGGTGCATCGAGCTGTGCACCCGAAAAAGACTGTTGAAGGGTCTCTGAAAGCGAAAGTAGTGCGAGTTCCTCTGCCACTGAGGCCTGTGTTTTTTGGGCTCGGGCATCAGCGAGATTGAGTTCAAAGCGCATCAAATCTGCCTTACTGAGCTTTCCAGCGCGGTACATAGCCTCGGCATCGCTCTTTTGTTTTTCTACCAAAGCAACGCTGGATTCAGCTATTTTGAAAAACTGTTGGGCGCGCTGGGCTGTGAGAAAAACCTGTGCACCGAGCAAGGCGCCGTCGCGTTGTGCTTGCTCAGCGTTGAGTGTCGCGACATCGGCCATCATCGCATTTGCGCGGGCGAGCAGCGTCAGCGGGAATATTCCGATCAGTGGTTGAGACACCTGTAGTGCGGCTGTCGTGACACGGCGGGGAAACTGCGGAGCCCAGCTTTGGCCTGTGGCTTTGTTGATCTCCGCATCCCAGAGAACGCGCTGCGCCTCGGCGTCCAGGCGCGGAAACAAGGCCCCTAGGGCTTGCGCGGCGCGTGCATGTGCTTCCTCGGCCTGGGCTGCTGCGATACGAACTTGAAAAGCCTTTTGTTGCCCCAATTGCATGGCTTGTTGAAGAGTCAGAGGGAATAAGTTTCGGTTTTCTTGTGCTTGAGCGTGAGCCCCGAGCAGCGGGGAGGCTGCGATTGTGCCCAAGGCGACGAGGAGGCCCGAGGTATGCCGAGAGAAGAGTTTCATGGGAAAAACCTCAAACAAAAGCAGAGACGCTATATCAGCATGCAGACAACAACGGAGCCCAGCAGGAGTGGATAGCCGGCGAGGCGAACCGCCGTCCACACCCAGGTGCTCTTTTTGAGAGCGGCCCATCCCACCCAAACAGCGTGAAGAATGAACACATAAATAAGCACGTGAGAAATAAGGGCGAGCTTATCAAGGATAGGAGGACTCACGAGAAAGCCCTGCCTCTCAGGGAGCATGAGCTTATCTATGGCCGGGGCCCACCTCACCAGAAAAGGTTCGCTCCAGATTTGGAATCCTGCCAAAAGCAGGGCACTGAGAACATTGACCACGACAGGTTGGAATTTAAACCAGATTCCGTTTTTCAGATGCAATGAGATGAGGCCCAGGATGATAAAAAAGACCGGCTCAATGAGGCCGATAGGGTCGAATTTTCCCAAGATCATCCAATTGACCACGAACAATACGACCGACAAAACCACGGCCACTATAACGCCGGTCTTAAGACCCGCCATGGCATCAGCGATGGCGAAGGCAATAATGGGGACGAGGGCCAAGAGCAGGAAGGTCAGGGACATGGGGACAAATCATCCTTTGTTCAAAAGCTTCCTCTGAGTTCGAAAAACAGACGCCTATGACTTGATCATTCCCGGAACCTACCAGACATTGAAAGCAAACACCCGCAAGGTCGGGATATTTTTATTGCATTATCGAAGAGCAAAAAGATGAGCACACCTACACCTGAACTGAGTAAACCAAGCAACTTTATCCGCCAGATCATCGATGAAGACAGAGCCGCTGGAAAAAATCAGAGCCGTGTTGTTACGCGCTTTCCGCCTGAACCTAATGGCTATCTGCATTTGGGTCACGCCAAATCGATCTGCCTGAACTTCGGTCTCGCACGCGATTATCAGGGTATCTGTCATTTGCGCATGGACGACACCAACCCAACCAAGGAAGAGCAGGAGTACGTCGATGCCATTAAGGCCGATGTACGTTGGTTGGGCTTTGATTGGCAGGATAAGTTTTTTCATGCTTCCGATTACTTCGAAAAGCTTCACGACTTCGCTGTTGAGCTTATCAAGATGGGTAAGGCCTATGTGTGCGAGTTGAGCGCGGAGCAAATGCGTGAATATCGTGGAACCCTCACTCAACCAGGCAAAGAGAGCCCTTACCGGAACCGTTCAGTTGAAGAGAATCTAAAGCTTTTTGCTGGCATGAGGAATGGTGAGTTTCCCGACAACAGCAAAACGCTGCGCGTCAAGATCGACATGAACTCCTCCAATATTAACATGCGCGATCCCGTGATTTACCGTATTCGTCGTGCTCATCACCAAAGAACAGGCGACACGTGGTGTATCTACCCCATGTACGACTACGCGCACTGCTTGTCGGATATGCTCGAAGGCATCACGCATTCAATCTGTACACTCGAGTTTGAAGATCATCGACCCTTGTATGATTGGATCTTGGACACTCTGAAAACTCCGTGTCACCCGCAACAAATCGAATTTGCGCGCTTGAATCTTGAGTACACAATGATGAGTAAGCGCCGCTTGCTAGAGCTGGTTGAAGGTAAGCATGTGGATGGTTGGGACGATCCGCGTATGCCGACCATCTCCGGAATCCGGCGTAGGGGAATCACTCCTCAGGCCATTCGGAATTTCGCAGAGAGGGTTGGAGTCACAAAGAAAAACACCACCATCGAAATTGAGCTCTTTGAGGCGACTGTGCGCGAAGATCTCGATGAAAACTGTGCCCGCGCCATGGCTGTTCTCAAACCCATCAAAGTAATCCTGACCAACATCCCAGAGGGTCATGAAGAGTGGCTCGAGTGCGCTTGGCATCCGAAAAAGCCGGAAATGGGAGCGCGTAAAGTTGGATTCTCTCGAGTTGTCTATATTGAGCAAGATGATTTCATGGAAAATCCGCCCAAGGGCTTTCATCGCCTCGTTCCAGGTGGAGAGGTGCGTCTGCGCCACGTCGGCATTATTAAATGCGAAGAAGTGATTAAGAATGCTGCGGGGCAAATCTCCGCACTGCACTGCACGCTTGATACGGATTCACGCACCGGCATGCCTGGATCGAACCGCAAAGTGAAGGGCACAATTCATTGGGTCAGCGAGAAACACTCATTCTCCGCAACCGCGCGCCTCTACGATCGTCTTTTTACGGTGGCCAATCCCGCAGATATCGATGACTGGAAGGCGAAGCTTAATCCTCAGAGTCTCGAGCTTGTGGAGAATTGTTTCGTTGAGTCGAGCCTCAAGACGGCCGAAGGTATGAGCCGTTATCAGTTCGAGCGGGTTGGTTATTTCTGTGTGGACATAAATTCTGCAGCCCAGCCGCGTCCTGTCTTCAACCGCATTATCACTCTCCGTGATACGTGGGCCAAAGCACAAGGAAATGCCGGGTGAGTTTGCGTCGAAATTCGTGCGCTCGCCTTCTGCGTTTCGCGGCGTTGTGCTGCGCTTTCTCGAGCAGTATTGGAGCGCAGGCAAGCGCTGCCATCGAGTGGCGAGAGGCCATCAGCGATGAGGGCATCCAAGTTTTCAAACGCGCGCGCAGCGGCAGCTCCTACGAGGAAGTGCGCGCGGAGGCTCGCTTGGCTGCGAAAGTTGACGACTTTATCCCGTTTTTCACGGAGCCTGCTCAATATAAGAAGTGGGTTTATGGGACATTGGAAAGCGGGCTTGTGAGTCAGAGCCAGCCTTTTGATTTTGTCTTCAAGGGAGTTTTCAAGATCCCTTGGCCGTTTGAAAATCGAGAGCTTGTGAGCCGTGTTCAGATTGAGCGTAAGCCCGATCGCTCTGCACTGCTTGCACGTTTGTCTCACAGCCCATCGGCCGCAGCCGTGACACCAGGCTGCGTGCGTGTCTCTCATTTTGAGAGTCTTTGGGCGGTCAATCAGGCTGATCCAAACAATGTGAATCTCAGCATAGAGATGTACGTCGAGCCGGGTGGGCAATTGCCACCGTTCATCGTGAATCTGGTGCTTTCGCGCATCCAGCTCTGGTCTATCAAAAATCTCAAGCGGGAAATTGAAGCGCGCAGCAAGTAATTTTTGATGTGGGCTTTAATCGAGTTTACTGCGCGAATGTTTTATTTAGTTTGTGCACGTCTTCGAAGATAATGTGCCCTTGTGGATGTCTCTTGTTGAAGATCTGCTCGGAACGGGCTCGCTGTTGTCGTCGGGGGCGTCAGGGAGAGGAAGAATAGATGCTCCACCCGAGGTCTCTTCGCCATCGACCGAATAAAGTGTTGCTATAGGTATTCCATCCAACAATAAAATCGCACCGCTGTCACCTTTTTGAAAGCGAGCCTTGATGTCATTGCGTGCCATGGACAAGAGCATTGCGCCGGATTTTTCGAAGTTGCCAAAGCCGGAGAGATCTTGTGTCAGAAAACGAATCGGCAGCATCAGGTGACGCAAGAATGGAGACACCACCGATGACTCGCTGGCTTCAAACATAAGTAGATCTTCGTTGTCAAAGTTCGATACAACCGTAAACCTATCCATCTGTTCACTCAGCGGCGAGGATCCAATCACTGAACTTTTTACAGCAGCAGCAAAGTCTTGAGCTGCACCAAGGGTCAAATCGCCCATCATAGCTGCCCAAGGGCGATCTCTGTTCCAAAAGTGATCAGGCTGTTGTTTGGCGCCACCAGCACAAAATTCGTGTGGGCGTAGTTCAAGCTGAGCAATTGTTTCTACTTTTCCTGTTGATGCATTGTATCGGCGCAACTGCCTGTAGCAGGTCACACCAACGGCATCGATGTCTTTGTTCACCAGTGCTGTTGTTCTTGGAGAAAGATATTTTCCTTGATGGACAACCTGAATCGTTTGGTTTTGAGCAGGGGGAACTGCATCTTGGGTGGTCACCGGAATTGGGGTCATAAAGCTCGACTCTTCGGGATGCGGGAGTGAAAAAATATTTCGATTTAAATCTTCGATCACAACAATGATATCAGCAAATGTTGGAATGCTCGCAGCGCTAAAACCATTCATCCAGGTGCGTATCATATTTCCTTCGTGGATTATCCACTCTGATTGCGACGCGACATCGATGCGCCTGAGGAAAGTGCTCCGCTTTTCCGAGAGTTTGGCTTCGGTCGAAGCGTTTTTTTGGAAACGTGAAAGTGATTCTAGCAATGCCTGAGTTTTTGTTGAGTCGCGTTCTGGTAAAGTGACATCGATTGACATCAAGTCAAAGATACTAAAACACAACGAATGCCTGCCATCTGCCTGTTGGCTCCACCGCAAGTTCTCGCACGAGACTCTTGGATTCAGGATAGTCTGGTCACCAACGAAGGTCATTTGCCTCCTGTCCCATGCCCTTCTGAGCCGGATACGCTCCGCGTTGTAGTCGGTATTCCCAAAGAGTGCATAGGCATCCTGCATGATTTTAGCTTTGTCGAGAATTGCGTGCTTGAGCTCCCACTTCAGAAAACCACCTGCCGCTGATGCTTTGTTTCGGACAGCAAGAGTCATAGAGGTGATTGTCAAGCGGCGAATGCAGTGTGCAGCCGTCCACAAACGGATCTGACTTTCCGCTTTGTTTAGCAATTCCATGGAAACCGTGCACTGGCTCAGTGTGGTCTCATCACTCATGGGCACGCGTTCTTCTCCAGCAATTCGATGTGTGGACAAAAGCAGACCAGCGGGCGCATCGAGAACAGCAGTGTCCCCTAGGGTATCAGAGCGCAGGATCGATGTGCTGGTAGAACAGCTGCCGCGGTTGTCAGTGGTGCCGGCTGCGCAGCCGCAGACAACACCAATCAACCCAAGTGCAGCAGTAAATACATATCGAAACATGTACGTTCTCCGTTTCGTCGCTCAAGGATTCGGTGGAACAAAAATGGCCATTACGCCCAGCAAACGGTCGAGATATGGCATGACGAAAAGCCTATCTCCCATCCAAACCACATTTGAGTCCCAGAACCTGTTGTAGCTAAACCCAAATCCTAGAGGCAGAGGCAGCTGTATCCATTCGTTCTTTACGGGGTCATACTCATAGTTGTAATCGGTGTCGGAGGTTTTCCACAGGAACACGCGCGAGCCGGTCCATACGGGGCGTTCATTACCGTTAAACATGGGTTCTAAAGAAGTGCTGGGTTGTGCGTACCAGCGATTTTCATTTGGTCTATAAGTGAAAACACCTTTGTTTTTCTCGATGTCTTTGTTGAGAGTAGGGGAAGGTTCAGAAGCTCCGCCCCACATTAAAACTTCTGAGCCAGTCCAAAGCCCATGCATAAATGCACGTGCCGAAGGTGCACCAGTATTCGAAATAGGTCGCCACTCTGAGGTTTGGGGTGCGAAGATAAAGCCACTTTCTTGGGGCTGAAAGCGATTCATAAGCTCTGCTGTCATTTCCGCTTCAGTCGGTTTGAATTTAGCGCCCTCAGCTGTGTATCCGCCCCAAAGGAAGCAGGAGTCGCCCATACTAACAACTGTCGTGCCGGCACGCAGCCCCATTGGGTCTTGCGTGAGGACCCGCATCCTTGAATTTTCCGCATTAAAAATAACTTTGTGTTCGACAAGTGCGGAGTCGAGTTGCCCATCGGCAATGGTTCTGACACTCATACGCCGGCCACCACTCAGAAAGACCTCATTACCCACGACACATGCTGGATTTGCGGCCCAGCGTATGTTGGCGAAGGTTGAGTTGTCGCGAGGAGAGTAATCAAATTCGTCGGTCAATCCATTTAAAATTTGTTGAGGTTGCAGTGCGATCCCATTCTCAAAGGCCCATGAAAAACCATCGTAAACAGGAACAACGCCATTTTGGGCCCTGTATCCTCCAAACACAAAAAACTTTCCGGAGAGGAAGAAACTCCATTGGTCCATGCGTGTATAGGTGCGTGTCACACCCGAATGAACAAACGTAGGTTCAAAGCTGGGAGGTGCAAAACTTGTCCAGCTTCTCTTGCTGACATCAAAAACGAATCCGCCATTCTGAAATGTGTCGCCTAGTAAATTACGGTATCTGCCGCCATACCAGTATAAACTTCTGTTGGCTTCACTCCACACGGGTGCATGAGTCCAGTTATAAGAGTAGGGGCCTTTCGGACCATAGCCACTCGAGTCAAATTCAGGTGAAACATCGAATGTGAATCGGCTAATCGTTGTGCCGTTGGACTCGAAGAAAACGCTGTGTGGGCCCTTGTAAGCTGGTACACTTTCGGTTGAGTTGAAAAGTCCTCCGTAAACGTTCGAGTTTGTTTTTACATCTGCATACACGCTATGATTGCTGACTGTGGTTCCGTTCATTGCAAAAATGCGCTTGTTAAATTCAAATCCCAGCATATCGACGCAACAATTTTCAAGATACTTTCCGGAGTATGAGGGCATAAGACCGGTGAATACCTCGCTGCTTAAGAGAACATACTCGATTTGTCCCGGTCTGTATCTGAGTACGATCAAGCTGCCCGTTGCATCAGTGTTGTTAAACGATGCTCTTCCTCCAAAGATATACAAAAGACTTCCTTCGCTTCCGCTTCCATTACCATCTAGTACAAGTGAGGGATCAACGTTCCAATCGTTGATGCCATTGAGTCGGGCAGATATTTTTTGGCGATTTTCGCTCAACGAAAAGGTTAGTATTCGATTGTCGCGGCCGTATAGAATCAGTTCGTTGCCGCTGCGTATCACCGACATGTAGGTGACAGCGGTGCTGAGTTGAAATGGGGTTCCCCAGCTATTGGTTTCAGGGTTGTATCGATTTCCGTCGAGAAGCTCATTCGCTCCAGGAAGTTGCCCGCCCAAGACAACAAATTCTTGTCCAGTCCAAAGACCAACATGACGACTGCGACGGCTCGGAGCATTGATGGTGCTTATGGGGGTCCAAACATGACTATCAATGTCGTAAATTGCACCATCATTAAGAGGAATTTCAAAACCCAAATTGGTTTTGCTGCGACCACCCCAAACCAAAACCTTACGTGGGGCAATGAAGAAGACCGAGGGCTTTATGCGTGGCGATGGAGCACCCTCTCCGGACATAGAAATCCATCCATTGTTTTCAATGTCGTAGATTCCCCCATCTGCAATAATATTTTCACGATTCTCGCCGCCATAAACCGCAACGAATTGTCCAAGTCCTCCTGTGCCAGTCTGAGAGCGAGCTTGCGGTGCGTTGTCGGTCACAATTGATTCGAACTCAACTCGACCCATCGTATTGCTCTCAGCATTCCAGGAGGGCTTAAGGAGATAACCCCCATCGAGATAGGTGTAATTCTGAAGAGAATTTGCATTCACATCGTTTTCTGAATTGGAAGTGCCCATGTTCATTATTGAGCGATTGCTGGTGTCGAGCTGCTTCCCCGACCAGACAAAAGCGTGTGTGCCCGTCCATGCCGAGGCATTTTCGAGTCCAACGAGTTTGCTGATCATGGCACGGTGGGGAATCCGCTGCCAACAGCTGAGCGTAACGGGAATGCGCTTTGTTTCACTCGTTTCGAATGCAGCTGTTTGGTACTGTACACTGACAATTTTCTGTCCGCAGCTTTTGTTAGATTTTGGTAAATCGAGGCTGATTTGATTTTCTGGAGAAATCCACTCACCAAATTTGTCATCGATTCCAAACCGGACCTTTTTTGCATTTGCAGGTATGTTTTCGAGATTGATGGTGATCGTACGGGCTGGTGAATTGATTACGCGTTTGGCTATCTTCACCTGAGGCTGATACAACTTTCCATCGACTGCAAATGGGTCGAAGAAAATCGAGCTTGTCAAAACACCCATTTGTCGGCCTTTTCCGTCAAAGACTACGATCCGAAGTTCGTTTTTTCCAGTTCGGGGTAATTCTATTCTCACCATCTGCTGAGCGGGGATTCTTCGTGTTAGTGCATTTCCTTCGGAATCTCTGACTACAACTGAACGCGCTGAAGGAGAGAGCTGAAGCCGCAGAGTGACAGTTCGCTCTGAAATGTAATTTTTCGTCGCATCGTCTACTTCAGCAATTTCAACTCTTGATTCATTTGTTTCGCCGATCCAGAAATCGCCTGCATCACTTTGCACTTCGCTTTGGATATTGAAGTTGAGGTCATTGATGCGTCCGAGCTCTTCCTGATAGATAGAGGCCGTCCACTGACCAGGAGGAAGACTTTCAAAAATGAATTCGCCCTGTGAGTTGGTTGAACGGCTCAAGTTCAATTGTGGGATTCTGACCAGTGCATTTTGTAGAGGCTGAGAGTTGCTGCTTCTGAGGACTCGCCCGCGCAGCACTCCAGGCTTTTCGAATGGCAGCTCTCCCAATTCCGCATATTGGCCACGAGCAAGTTCGATCTCTTGGAGAACGGCAAACGCTCGGCCGGTAGGCGACACACGCTCCACCACAAGCGTGTGTTTCTGGGGCACGAGATCCACGAGAATATGAAGGTTAGGAGGGCTGATTAACAGTTTTGCATCAGGTTGTTCCACACTGAAGGCGATTATCTTTTCTTCGGCTGTAATTGTCGATTTAAATACGATGTGGCCACGGTCGCGGCTGAGATTCAATTGGGCAAGCTTAGACTCAATCTGTAGATCGGGTGGCAGGTTTTCCTCGAACACGAATTCATTTGATTTTTCGGTCGTGCGAGCACAGCCCGAAAAACACAACGCCAGCAATACGACTCCTATGTTCCAGACTTTAAGGTAGAACATAAAATGCTCCATCCGCTGTTGGCCCCTGTGCTGTAAGGCCACCCCAAATCAAAATGCGTTTATGACCCTCGATGTAGAGTGTCGTGTGGTGCTGGCGTGGAGCAGGTGCCTCAAGTTCAGTTATTGGAATCCACTTATCCGCACTTGAATAGTAAATTGAGCCACCGGAGAGAAATTCACCTCCTGCGAGCCCCGACCAGAAAAATAAGCCAGAATTTTGGTTGAGGCTCGATATTCCAACAGCAGAGCGGGGGGCAAGGCGACGTGCTTGGGGGGCGGAACTCATGGGGAGATAATAGTTCTTGAGGTAGCCAACGGTTGTTTGTCTATTAACTGTTCCTTGGGGTTGAAAGCAGAGTCCAAGTCGACCCATGGGCGCGAAAAAGTAACCATCGTCAAGTCGTCTGCAAAAGGGCTCCGAAACACACACGTTAGGCAACACCGTGGCATAGGGTTGGCCGCCATAAACGCAGATCACCTGAGACTCAAGCAACTCAGCAAGAGTCGGCGATGTGTTGCTCGACGGGCGCGTGTGCAAGAAGGCGTGTGCTTCCAAAGCCCCTGTACGCGAGTCGGTGGAACGATAAAGGTAATTTACAAGTTTGTACTCTTGAGTTGTAGGGTCATAATAGTACCCAAATGTTTGAACATCGCCGCTGAGTTCAGGTGCAGTGCCAGAAGCATCGGGTTTGCTGGTTGTTGCTGCACCAGATGGAGTTGTGATTCCAGAGTACAGGTAGACAAGCTCCCTGTGTGCTGATTTTCCGAATGTTGCGCGTGCAATAGGCTGTTGAATTTGCTTCTGAGTCCATTGCTTAATGAGCCCCATCTCGTCTTCCAGCAGCATGTAAAGTTTGTTTGAGATTCGGCTTTGTGGGTCCGAATTTGTCTCTTCTCCACCAATCACTAAAAAACTTCCCTGGATATTTTGCCCGTTCAATTGGCTTACAAATGCAACGGATGCATTCTTCAAAGTGGGGGGTAGCGTTCCCGAAAAAAGATTGGAGGAAGCTGACTGCGTAACCCAGGATTTGGTACGAAAATTATAGAACGCCCAACCTGGAGCAGCGTTCCCAGCAAGGTCTTCTCCGCCCCAAAATAAAATATGATTTTTTCCGACGACAAGTTGTGGTTTAGTTCTTGGTGTAAGCTCATCCGGTGGTTCGGGAAGTTTTTCCCAAGTCCACTGGTTCCCTATCTTGCTGAGGATGGCTCCGTCGTTGAACAGCTGCTCCCGGTTTCTTCCTCCCCAAATCAAAACGGCATCGTTTGGTAGGTTGGTTCCCTCTCCAAGAGTTAGCGCTACCGCCCCGCTCTCGTAGCGTGCCTCGAGAATTGATTGTGGCAAATTTCTTTCCCAGCAGCGTACGTTGATCGTGCGCCGCAAGCTGTCCGACTCGCTCCCCTGCGCGTCTCTGAACTTTACGTACACAGAACGACGCCCACACGAGGTGGCATTGGGCTGCATCTTTATTTCGAGGGGTGTATCGACGGAGACCCACGTACGCGGCAGGTTTTCAGCATCCACTGTCACACTGTGTTCAACTGCGCCCGGAGGCGGCGTGGTTGAGATTGTTGTTTCAGGCTTTTCCACGTTAATTGTGGACTCTGCTATGATCGCTGTTGCGATGTTGTCTAGGTTCAGGATTTGGGCCGTGAACTCGCTCACCATAATGGCACTCTCGGTGCCACTGGCAGAGCGGTATTGGGCAAAAAGACGCTGTTTGCCGCTCGCTAAAATCGGGACGCTCACAATTTGTCGGAACGGCATCCAGAAGGCATTTTGAAAGGATTGATCTATCCCAACCCGCATCTCGGAGGCATCTTGTTCAGCATGGGCCATAAACGTTGCTGTGGTTTTTTTAAGAACACCTGACCACAAGGGAGAAAAGGTGTTTTTTTGTTCTTTGAGAGAAAAATTCTCAATCTTAACATCGACAGAGCCTAACACCATTTTTGAGAAGCGCGCGCGTCGACCAGCACTGTCGCTGAGGGTGATGCTCCACTGGCCGGGTGGCAAGGCCCCACTGCTCCAAGTGCCGTTCGTATCGACAGCAAAATTCCAGCCCAGCTCCTCAATTTGGCCAACCATTGATGCAGCGAGGTCGGATTCAACACTTCCCATAAACGCGCTGCCTTTGAATGTTTTCACCTTGCCAAAGTTAAGTCTGGATCCCGGCATGACAGCTATGTTTTCAAGCGACAAGATGTCGCCGGTGGTTCTGTTGCGCGCAACAACATCTATGCGTTGAGCTTGTGGTGGTAATTCAAGCAGTGCGCTGGCGGGACTTGATGCACATAACCGTTTGGAAAAAACACGTTGGCCCGATATATCGAAAGTTGCAAAATCAATTTCACTGGCGTCCTTCACGCTTTCCATCGAGAACGAAATCTGAGCGCTTTTCTCTTGAATTGTTCGTTTTGAAATTTGATCAGAAATTTGAATGCAATCAGGACTCACCACCGCACCGCCAGGTGCTGTGGTTTGCTCAGGAAGTTTGACTTGTTCCACCTCGATTCGTTTACTGTTTGTTGCTCCTTGAGAGCATCCAAAGAAAACAAAAATCAGGGTGTGATTCATGACACGTACGAGGCGGTTCATGGCTTGTGACGCCCCTTTAGTCATGTAACCCCTCTCCACTACCTTTTCGTGATATCGGAAACTCGGGGTTTTCTATGAGATTTGTTTAAAAATAGTTCATTTTTTCAGCTAATTAGTGCTTTGGGTTTTCAGCTTGCCCGGGGCAAAGACTCGGGATGTATGCTGGCTCGTGAAGGCGCTCCAAGCCAGCGGAACATGTACACCGTAACGTCATCTTCCAGCGGGTGTTCTTTCGAAGCCGTTCGAACCAGTTGCGCAAGTTCATCGACGCAGGTTTGAGGGACCTGGGTTGTTTGAATCGACTTGCGTAGAGTGCGTGAACTCAAAATCGGTTTGTTATCGACAACATTTTCTATCAAACCATCTGTATATAAAAAGATGCTGTCGCCTGCTTCGAGGGTATGGCTCGCAAATCCAAACGCCGCACTTTCCGAGAAGCCTAGCAATGAGCCACTGCAGGGAAGTGTGCTGACCCGGCCGTCCTTCGAATTGAAAATATAAGGAGGAGTGTGTCCTGCATTGACCATCCCCATTTCACCTGTATTTAGATCCAAGCAGATGAAGCTCATGGTCATGAAACGCTGGCTCCGTGCGCCTGCACTGAACACCGCGAAGTTGGCAATTTCCGCAAGTTCTTTGAGACTCTCCTCAATGCTCAGGAGAGTGCCACACGTTTTTTCAACATCTTTTTTGAGATGTGACTGAACTGCTCCGCTCACCACGGCAGTGAGCATTGCCGAGGGAAGTCCATGACCAGTAACATCGCCCATAAATGCATAGAGTCGGGCATGCTGTGCATCATAGTGATGATGAAACCAATCTCCTCCCGTCTGCGAGGCCGGTTCATAGAAATAGGAGATCTCCAGCGAGGGAACCTCGATGCTGTTGGGAAGCAATGCGTTTTGGACCGCTCGCGCTGCATTCAGTTCGGCATCGAGCCTTGCTTTTTCTTCTTTTGCACTTGCGAGAATGAAATTCTGATAGGTAATTGCGGCCTGTGAGGCGAGTGGCGAGACCACGCGCTGTGAACGTGCATCGAAGTATTCGTTGACCTCAACGTTGGCTAAATAGCAGTAGCCGTAAATCTTCTCTTTGAATGCCAGAGGAACGACCATCGCAGAGCCATCGCATGCTGGATGCGGGGTGCGCCAAGCCGTGGGGCGAATGCGAGGTTCGCGCTTTGCCTCTTGAGCACATTTTTCGAGGAACCATTTGTCGATTCCCGAAGATGGATTGATGCTCTCGCCGAGGTCTTCCAACTTGCAGCCCCTTGCACGCACCGGTTTCAGTTGCTCACCTTCGAAGAGAAACAAGACCCCCAGCTCAGCTCCGGTACTTTGACACATCGCATCAAGCACTGCGTCGAGTAGCGGATCTCTCTCACCGAGGGCGCTCAGGTTAAGGAAGATTTGCAACAATGATTCGATTTCAACACGATGACGCATAACTTCAGTTTTGGAGCTGCGGTTGCTTGATTTACTGCTGAATGGCCCACTGCTCGAAGGGGTTCTGCTTGGGCGGGTGTTTGTGCTTGCCTTGTTCTGCATTGTAAACGAGTCCGCAATCATTTGTGCTCGCAAAATTCCCCGATCACAGCGGTCAACAAAAAATAGGAATTGTCGCTCGGAGAAGTATTCCCGGCACATACGGTACACAACGCTTGCGTATTCAGGATCGTCGTCAACAATCAGTCCGGCAAAGTTCAAGCGCAGTTCATTGGTGATCGCCGGTAAACGATAATAGTGAGCTTTTTCAATACCCTTCTGAGCCAACCAGCGGCCCACGAGTTTTGTACCAGAGCGGTATAGGAGTTCCCCCGTCACAAAGCAGGTTTTGGGAAGCAGCAGGCGTGCGGAAAAGATTTGGTTAATCCAGGCCAAAGCAAGAGGAAATAAAGCAGCCCAGGGGCGGTTGAGGCGCACATAACAGAGAGCAAGCATTACGGGAACAAAAATACAATACGATACCCTGTGTGCATGGCGCAGCACGATTCTGAACGCTTCGCGGAGATATGGCAAAGCAGTTTGCGGATCGTCACGAAGAATGTTCAATTCACCCAGTGAGAGATGTGCGTAACAAGAATCGATAGTGTCGAAGCCGTCAGATCGGATTGCTTGTCCTGCTTCGGCTACGATCTTCTCGTATTTCTGAAGTTCTTCGTTGTTCTTTGTGAGGAGGTGATGGCGCAGCACAGCATCTAAGATGGTTGGGGTTTGCTTGATGCGGAAGATGAGGTTTGTGTATCGCGACAGGAGTGCGTAGGTCTCGCCGTTGCCGAGACCATATTCGTCCATATGAATAAGGCCCTGCATGGTTAACACACGCCAGAAAGATTCTCCCGCAGTCTCTAGTGTTTCCAGGGCCTGGAGGTGTTTGCTGTGTGCTTCGCGCAGACGTGCGCGAGGGAATTCGTTCAGATATCCCCAAGTGAAGAGTAGGAAAGAGCGTGCAATAGGGTTGGGGTGCTGTTCAAAATATTGGAGAGAATGTTTGTAAATTCGGTTTGAGATTTTTGCGAATCCAAACACACCTGAAGCGACGGCCCAATATCCCATCACAAGCGCACGATACTCACTTGGTTCATGTCTCAAAATTATTAGTGTATATCGCATTTGGTTACTGATGGCACAAACTGGCCGCGAGAAGAACAATGCAACCTGCATGTTAACAAGCAATTTGAAAAAGATTTCTTCTTGCCGAGATTTGAATTTCTTTTCTGCCTTGCCAAAGAGCCACCAGAGGGCGAGCCCTGCCAAGAAGGGAACGAGAAGCACAGCTATCATGGCAATAGACTTGAGTTCGCTCGTGTCTATCTTTCTGTTGAGTAGTGTAATTCCCTGTGTGCCGGCTTCAATGCTGTCGCGGTAACGAAACAGGGTCAGATTGCACTCACAAAGTTTCGCGAGAATTTCTGTTTTGTGAAGTTGATCTTGAACGTAGTCGAGAAGATGCGTGTAGAGGTCTACAGCGCCCACAGGGTCTTCATTGAGCACCCGGGCATCGGCGAGCAGCTCGGTGATGAGAATAAACTCTCTGAGTAGTTCCGTGGACTCTCTGACCTCATCGGGAAGAAGCTGATGAGCCGTCTGCGCATATTCAAGAGCTTTTTGGTATGCAAAAACCTTCAGCGCCAGACGTCCCGCGTCCAGAAGTATGCCGCGCGCCCAAGGCGGATCGCGTTGCGGGCGTCCATTTTTAAGATGGTAGGCAAGCTCAAATGGCTCAATCGCAATGCGCCGACCTCCCGTTTGCCTGTCCTTCTCTTCTTCAAGCATTTTTTTATGGAGCCAGACCGCATAGCCATGGTGGCAATCTGTGCGCAGTTCATTTCCTGCTAATTGGTACGCAGCTTCGCGCACCTTGTCGTGCACAAAGGTCAGTGTGTCCCGACCAAAATAGATGAGATGTTTCTCTGAAAGTTCGCTTAAACAGCGCAATAGTGGTGCTTTGATATCTTTTTCTCTGAGTAGGTATTCAAGAGCTCCAAGCTGGACCTCGTTGCCCACGACGCTTGCCACAAGCAACAGCTGCTGGCTCTCTGGGTTGAGCTCAGCAATCCGTTCCGAAACCAATGAAGCGATGCCGTGGGAAAGTGAGGCACTTTGCGCCTTTGCAGAATCAAAGAACCATTCCTCACCAGTTTCGTTCGGATGATAAATCTCTTTGGTGAGACAGAAGTTCAGATATTCGCGGATGTAAAATGGATTGCCCTGAGTCAAGAGAAAGGTCATGCGCTGCAGTTTGGTGACCTGCACTCCCGTTTCATCTAGAAGATTTTCGACCAGGGTGTTCGACTCTTCTTCACTGAGTGGACCAAGAAGAACGTGTGATTGCGGACCTTCGTGTTGAAGGATTCGCTGGTGGAAAGAATGTTCCTGATTGACTTCATTGCTGCGGTAGGAGCCAAGCAGCAGAAGCTTGCCGAGTTCGCCCTTGCGTGCGCGCGCGGAGATGATTTCAATAACTGATAAACTTTCCGGATCTGCCCATTGCAAGTCGTCGAGAACCAAAATCAAAGCCTCGTCGCGCGAACCAAACGAAACCAGTAAATCGACGAGTGATTCCATGAAGGTGCGCGACTCGTCTTCAAACTCTTCATGTGGAAGTTCTTTTGTGAAGCTAAAAATGTCACGCAGCGAAGTGAATCGTTGTGTTAAAAGCCTGAGCCTGGCTCCGAGGTTGTTTCCAACATCTTTTGCCCAGCTCTTTGTATCAGCTTCCGGTTCGAGAGCCAGCTCGCGCAGATAGCCGTGCATAATCGACAAAATTCCAGAGAGCGGCACGTTTCTCTCAAATTCGGAGAATTTTCCGATCAGTGTGCGCACTCCTAGGCTGGATGCTTTCCATCCGACTTCATAGCACAGCCTCGATTTGCCACCGCCGGATGGAGCACCAATGAACGCACAGCCACCGTGTCCTGTCATGGCATCGTCGAGCTGGTTTTTGAGTTTGACGAGTTCGCTCTTGCGTCCCACGAACGGGATTTTGCTTTTGAGTTCGCGGATTTTGTCTTTCTTCCCTAGGGCGAAAAAAGCTACTTTTTTGTTTGTGTTGTAAGATGCGAGACAGAGCCGCAGGTCGTGTGCGAGTCCACGGGCACTCGCGTAGCGGTCGTCAGGATTCTTGCGCAACAGTTTTTGAACGATATCACTGAGCGGTTCTGGGAACGTCGGAATAATTTCAACAAGTGGTTGAGGCAAGCCGTTGAGAATTTTTTCGAGTAGCAGTTTTGGTGTGGTTTCTTGGAAAGGGGGATGCCCTGCTGCAGCCTCGTAGAGTGTCGCGCCCAGTGAGTAGAGGTCGGCCTGTTCTTCTCTTTTGGCCTTGATGAAGCCGCTTCGTTCTGGTGCCATGTAGGGCAAAGTGGCCAAAGCGTGCGCCGGTCGACTCAGGAAGTCACTGCTGTTGATGAGTGCAGCCTGTCCGAAATCGAGAAACACCGGCTGATTGTGTCCGAGATCACGGAAGCCAATGTTTCCGGGTTTGATGTCTCCGTGGATGAGCCCTGAAGAATGCAGAGACTCGAGTGCTTCCGCCAAAGCCAATGCGAGCTTCAACCAGTGATAGGGATCGCGGTAGTCTTTGTTTTGCAGTCGAATTGACTCGTGCAGCGAGCCGCCAGGCAGATATTCCTGCACCAGCACATGAAGGTCTTCTTCGACAATAAGTTCGAGTGCCTTGACCACCCCGGGATGATCAATTTTTGCCAAGGCCTCTGCTTCGTGTTTGATTCGAGCATGCAATTCGAGGATGGGGGCATCGCTTTGGGAAAGATCTGAATATATTTTTAAGGCGAATTGATTTTCGAGCGACTCAACCAGGGAGTCGCGCGCGAGGTAAACCTCACCGCTCCCTCCGACCCCGAGGAGAGAAATAATCTCGAATCTGTTTTTGCAAATCCGCTGTCCAACCTTCAAACGTTGCATGTGGAACCACCTCTCGCGTGTCCCGGTATCGGTATGGGGCCAAGCGGGGAGGGGGCAGTTTTTTCATGCTTGCTTTCAAGTAAGTCATTATTTCCCCAAAGTCTTGACTTCCTGTCTTAAGAAAACGAAGGTACTGCAAAGTTTTCCCGTTGTATTCTCAAAGGAGAAGTCCATGACATTGGCTCGTTTTGCTACTGCTTTCGTTTGCGTTGCAGGCTCTTTGTTTGTTGCTCCTGCATTCGCTTCTGCCAAAAAAGCCTCCAATACGTCATCAAGCAAACCCCAGGGCACATTGGTCGCCATGACCGGCTCGGGCAGCGTGGCAAGTTCCTCGGGAGCTGATGCCGCATACGTTGGAATGCGGTTTCTTCCCTACACAATGATCAGTGCGACCAGAAAGGCTGGCAACACCAGCGTTGATACCCCCTCCACGACTTTCCGCGCATTGCCAAAGCAATTGGATTTTTATGGCCGATTCGGCGCTTGGGTCGTTCGCCCTACACTCGATCTCGACCTCACGATCGCTGCTCAGCAGGTGAGCGAGAACATCTCCTATATCAAGGTTGGTCAGCAGTTTGCTTCGAATCTTGAAATTGGCGGGGCGCTGGCGTTCGACAGAACAACCTCAGAAGATGCGAACAAAAACAAAGCCAGTGCCTCCGAAGTTTTGGTTGGTCCCTATGGCGTTTATTATGCCGAGTTCGGTGGATATCCGGTTGAGCTCGATGCGATGCTGTTCCTGGTCATGGCTTCGGCTGAAGCTACAGCAAACAACGTCACCCAAACGACGGTCGATGCCAGCGGTTTCGGCTTCGAAGCTGCCGGCAGCGTGGTTAAGGAACTCAGCAGCTCACTTGAGTATGTGGGTGGTCTGAGAATGAAGTATTCCAAAGTCACCAACAAGGCCGACAAAAACAACGAAATCGTTGACACCGAGTTCGCTTTCTCAATCGTCCCTGCTGGTCTGCGCTTCAAATTCTGAGGCGCGCGGCGAGAATAAGCCAACCTGAAATCATCATAAGGCCCCCGATCGGAGCAACTGCACCGAGGGGGCCGAATTGCATGAGCACAAGCAGATACAACGCTCCTGCAAAAATCACAGAACCAAAAAACAAAAGTTTCAAAGCCGTGGTCGGCACCCAAACTCCAGATGCTTCATCTTTTCTAGAGAGTCGTGTGGCCAGAGAGAGGCACACTCCAACCGCAGCATGAACCAAGAGATACAAGGTTGCCGTTTTCCATGTTTCGATTTGTTGTGCAGAACGGATTTCCTTCAATGCATGTGCTCCGAAAGCACCAAGAGCAACCCCGGCAGCGCCCGCGGCGGCAAAGGCTCGGGGGAGCCAATTCGGGCATTGGTCTTTGTTTGAGGTCTCCAGTTTCATTGCAGGCTCCTTTGATTTCTTTGGGTTGCGCTTATGCTTGTGAACTCATTTCCGACTTGCCGCAAGGCTCTCTCCATGTTTTGATGGACATTCCCTGTTCGGAGTCTACCCATGTCTTTGCTTGTTTCGCGCGTGTTGTATTTGGCCCGTGACAAAACCCTGCGCCACCAGATCGTTCGTTTCGTCGTTGCCGGCTTCATGGGATTGTTTACTGACCTTGCGGTTTATCGGGGGCTCGTTGGGCTCGATGTGCATGTGACTCCGGCCAAGGCATTGGGCTGTGTTGCTGGCACAGTGCTGGTTTTTTTCATCAACCGCTCTTGGACATTCTCCAGTCAACAAACTTCGTTTTCTCAATTTGTGCGCTTCTCAATGCTTTACGGCACAAGCATCACGGTCAACACAACTCTCAATACACTCGGCTTGCAGCTCCTGCCGGAGCCCTGGCAGGTGTCTTTTGTGTTGGCCACGGGTGTTTCCACGGTGATGAATTTTCTGGGGTCGAAATTTTTGGTGTTTAAGCCTGTTTCAGCCGATGTCAGTGCGCAGGAAGAAGCGAGTGCCGATTTGGCTTGACTCCAACTCCACACATTTTACGCCCACACTCTACGCTCACAGGCTTACCTTCAGGCTGCTCAGCGCTCACTTGGCCAGCTGCTTTCCAGGTTGCGGCGGTAACTCACCAGATATAATGGGCGCGCTTTAATTTCGTCATAAATGCGGGCCACATACTCTCCAAGAATCCCAATTCCCACCAGAATAGCTCCCCCCACAAGGCAGAGCAGGGTCATGATCGATGCCCATCCGCTGCTGTAGGGGATTCCCACATCGGCGAAGAAAAAGTGTATGAATGCAACGATGAGCGCATAGAGTCCGGCAGCGAAACCAATGAGTGCTGTAACAATGCCGAGCAGCAAGCTCACGCGCAAAGGAAGCGGGCTGAAACTAAGTGCAGCGGTCCATGCAAAGGTCAGCATTTTTCGCAGGGGATACTTGGTTTCACCTGCGGCACGAGCGTCGCGTTTGTAGAGAACCGCAGTTTGCGGGAAGCCAACCCAAGCAACCATTCCGCGGAGAAACCTGTGTGTTTCGCGCATGCTCTGCAATGCGTTTAGACACTCGCGGGATATAAGTCGAAAATCGCCTGCATCGACCGGCAGGTCGGGGTGCACCAGCTTTTTCATGAGGCGGTAGAAGGCCCAAGCGGTAAATTTCTTGAAAGCCGTTTCCCCGACTCGCTCTTCGCGTTGGCCGTAGACCACATCATAACCTTCGCGATAACGCGCCAACATCTCGTGAACCACGCGCGGTGGATCCTGCAGATCGGCATCCATAATGACAACCGCCTCACCTTTGGCAACGTCGAGTCCAGCTGTGACAGCCGTTTGATGGCCAAAGTTTCTCGCAAAGCCGAGGAGACGCACGCGTGGATCAGATTTTGCCCAATCATCAAGGAGAAAAAGGGTATGGTCACGGCTGCCGTCGTTAATGAAAATGAATTCCACTGGACAATGTAACGTCGTAGCGAAAGCTTCGAGTTCACGACGCAAAAGCGGAAGCACTTCTTCTTCATTGTAGCAGGGAATAACAATCGAGAGCAGGGCAGGATTGCTGCGCGGATTGAGGATATGAACCGTTTTGGACACTGATTTCTCCAGGATAGCGGATATTAAAATTCAATTTCAAGAAGATCGTAGTGACCACCCGTCAGACCAAAATCGAGATAGGTCGTTTGTGCAACAGCATTGCCTTTATCAACATAAAGTCTGAGACCTAAGGCCGATGTGGTGTGTGCATTTTCACAAATAACTTTCAACATCCACCTGCAAACACCCCTGCGGCGTTCTTCGGGAAGCACGAACAGACTGTGGATCCAGTGAAACCACCCGTTGCGCCAATCGCTCCACTCTTTCTGGATCAAGAGACAACCAAGTGGGGTGTTCTTGTTCTTCGTGTGGCACTCTGCAATCCAATATTCTCCGCGACCTGAATGAGCAAAAACGGCAGCAACGCCGCTGCTAACAATTTCTGAATTGAGCTTCAGCCCTTCAGATTCCATTGCCATGTTGAGCTGCGAGCGAACGATAAACTCCGCATCTTTGGGTTCGGCGCGGCGCATGATCAGATCCGGCGGACGCAGCGAACGGTAGGTGGCAAAAGTGAAATCTAGCCCTGCTTCGTGATCGGTGGTCTCAACGGTTTTCTCGAAAAGGGAGTCGAAAAAAGGGAAAAATGCATCACCTTCATAGTCTTTTTGAACATGGGTGAGCTCGAGTGTGTCGGCCCAGGGCAGTGCCTGCCTGTAAATTTCAGCCCCGCCGATGATGAATACATTTGTGTTTGAATCGCTTGGGTTCTCTAGGTCAAGCAGCCTCAGCGCGGCGCGCAGCTCTCCACACCAGAACACCTGCTCGGGCCAACGCGCATCGGCTTGCAAAGCGGTGCTGGGATATTGCCGGGATACGCAAATGTGCCGACGACCGGGAAGAGGTCGTCCAAGACTCTCGAAAGTCTTGCGGCCCATGACGATAGTGTGACCAGTGGTGAGTGCTTTGAAGCGTTTGAGGTCGGCTGACAATTTCCACGGTAACGTGTTGTTGATGCCTATGACGCGGTTTGCTGCCAGCGCTGCAATCAGAGTGACTTTCATATGGCGACGGGAGCCTTGATTGCGGGGTGTGGGTCGTAGCCCTCAATCTGGATATCTTCGTATGAGAAAGCGAACAAGTCGGTGATTTCGGGATTCAGGCGCAGAGTTGGCAAAGCGCGGAAATCGCGCGAAAGTTGCAGGCGAGCCTGCTCGATGTGGTTCAAGTACAGATGTGCATCACCGAGCGTGTGAACGAAGTCGCCAACCTTGAGACCGCAGACCTGAGCCACCATGTGGGTGAGCAGTGCATAGGAGGCAATGTTGAAAGGCACACCTAGGAACACATCCGCAGAGCGTTGGTACAACTGACAGCTCAATGCTCCACCGGCCACGTAGAATTGAAAAAGTGAGTGGCATGGCGGGAGAGCCATTTGCGGAACGTCTACGGGATTCCAAGCGGAAACAATCAAACGGCGTGAGTCGGGGTTCTTCTTGAGCTGTTCGAGCAGATCTTTGATTTGGTCCACACCCGGGAGGTCTTGTAGAAGCGTTGTGCCGCACCAATCTTGTCCGGCTTTGCGTGCCCCGAAATTTCTCCATTGATGACCATAAACGGGGCCCAGGTTGCCCTCGGCGTCGGCCCATTCGTCCCAGATAGAAACACCGTTTTCCTTGAGGTAGCTGATGTTGGTGTCACCTTTAAGGAACCACAGCAGCTCATGCACAATGGACTTAAAGTGCACTTTTTTAGTGGTCATCAGGGGAAAACCCTGGTTCAAGGGAAAGCGCATCTGATACCCAAACACGCTGAGTGTTCCCGTTCCGGTGCGATCTTCTTTGCGATGACCGAACTCAAGGATGTGTGTCAGGAGGTCGTGGTAGGTTTTCATCTGCGCTCCTTCGCTGATTTGCCATTGGATATACCTGATTGGGCGGAGTTTGACGAGGCGTGCTCCTCACCAATGGTATCCCGCGCCCAGCCAAAACAAGTTCAAGTTGCTCTGCTGTGCGAAGCCTTTCACCGAGCTTTTCCACCATCCAAACTCAGCTCGCAGATGCAGGGACATGGGATGTGCGTGTCCGGAATGTACGCTCAGCCCTAAAGGGAAGCTGCCCAATACTTGTGCATTTGTCGTTCCCTGATTGAGCCATGCCACTCGTGGTCCGTCGTCCATGCACAAGAGCCAGAGTGCACTGGGCACGTAGCAGCCTGAAAAACCGAAGCGCACAAGAATGGCTCGTGTGAAGCGGTCTTCCTCCAGCTGTGCCAAAGGTGTTCGGTTCGGAGTGAGTTCGGTGACAACAGTGTCTGCAAGCATTCTGAGAACGAATTTACCCGCCTGGGGTGGCGTAAAAGCACGGTAATAAATGAAC
>JBILKQ010000126.1:0-8436 GCA_044376655.1 Silvanigrellaceae bacterium | reverse complement strand
AATTTAGCAGACACTGTCTTGCGCCTCCGTGATGGTCAACTGATGGGGGAGAAGTGAAATGTTGCTGACGGTTGCACTGCGAAGTCTGCTGCGAAACAAGAGGCGTACTGCAGTGACTCTCGCGACTTTGGCGGTGGGAGCGGCAGCGCTCTTCCTTTTTCGTGGATTCAACACCGGGCTTCTCAATGAATACCGCAACAACGCCGTGCACGCCCATTATGGTAACGGTCAGGTGAATACGATGGGTTATCGCGACAAGGTGCTCGCGAAGCCATGGGAATCCTGGATTCAAAATCCACAGCAGGTCCTGAGTGACCTTAGCAAGATTCCCGGTGTTGAAAAAGTTTTTCCGCGCGTGGAATTCTCGGCCTTGGTATCCAACGGAACCCGTTCCCTGGGCGCTCGCGGAGTGGGAATTGATGGCGCTGCCGAGAGCGATTTCTTTTATACGATAAATATTGTTGAAGGCAATCCGCTAAGAAATGCTGTCGATGGAATTGTGTTGGGTCGTGGACTCGCACATTCACTCGATCTGCAGCTTGGGCAGCGTGTGACTCTGTTGTCGAACACGATTCATGGAACCCTCAATGGCGCAGACCTCGAGGTTGTAGGAATCTTTCATACAGGCTCACGTGAACTCGATGATTCTTTTTTCCAGGTCCAGTTGCCGCATGCACAGAAGCTATTGGACACGGATAAAGTTGAAAAGATTTCTTTGGGCTTAACACGGCATGAAGAGTGGCCACGCGTGGAGCAGGTGATTCGCGCGACCTTCTCTGGTCTTGAAGCAACTCCATTCGAAATTCTCGACAAGATTTATTATCAAAACTCAGTCGATTTTCTTAATGCTCAATACAATATCGTTCGGGCAATTATTCTCTTTGTTGTGATTCTCGGTGTCTTCAACACAGCCACCTCAGCCATTTTGGAACGCACCCAAGAAATTGGAATGTTGCGCGCCAATGGTGAGTCGAAAAAGGACATTCTTGGGCTGATTGCACTTGAAGGTACGGTGGCTGCCGCAGCAGGAGCTTTGATTGGCCTGGGTCTTGTGGTTCTTCTCAATCTGACATTGTTGCGTGATGGTTTTTACATGCCCCCCGGGCCAGGAATCACTCGTTCATTCAAAACTTATATTCAGTTGAATGTGGGCATGGCGCTTGAGGCTGGCCTCCTGGTTATGATGTCTGCGGTTGTTGGGAGCATTCTTGCAGCATTAAAGGTTTTACGTATGCCTATCAGTAACGCTTTACGACAAATTGGCTGAATTGAATGGCAACGGCCTGGCTGGAATGGAACGGGACTTTGTATTGGGCTTGCTATGAGCGGCTCCCTTTCGAGCCACGCTCTGCACTCTTGTGTTTGGTTGAGGGTGTTTGGCAATACGATCCTGGCATGGCTCATTTTATTCTGAGAAGTCGAATATTTGTGGACTACGAGCCAACTGCTTTATGCCGTGGGACAGTGGTGGTGTGTGCGAAGCGCTTTTCGCGGGTTGAGCGCGTTCCAGTTGAGGTTAGGCAACGCATGCATGAGGCTGACAGGGCTGTTTGTGTGGGGGTTCACCTTCAAAACACACCAGCACAGAGGTTGGCCTCCTCCCTTGAAGAGCTTGCGCCGTACCATCGTGACCGTTCCATTGAGGCCTGGTTGCTCGGTGCCGATGGCCGACTTCTTGGGTGTGCTGTAAATTCCTCAGGGCGCAACAGAACTTTGCATGCTGAGATGAACCTTCTGCATTTTTGGTGGCAGCGTGCACGCAAACCTCTTCCTGCCCGGGCTAGGATTGTGACCACGCTCGAGCCTTGTCCTATGTGCGCTGGTGCAATTTGGGAGTGCATCGAGGAACGTGAATACTTTTTGGTGCAGTATCTTCAACCCGATCTGGGAACCGTTGTGAGGCGTTCGGTGCTTCGTGGGACGCGGATTCTTGAACACTGTAAAAACATTGAACAAGACTTGAATCCTCAAGTTATTGAATCGACTAAGCTTTGAGTTGGCCTTCCGCTTGCTAACGTCCCCGCTGTGAATTGCTGCCCATGTGGTGGCACCTGCAGTAGGAGAAAGTTTCATGAAGCATGTTCTTCAAAATTATCTCAAGGCTCGTGTTGGTTGGGCTCTGCTGCCTGTGCTTTCGCTTCAAGTGATCGGTGCATGCTCCACGCGTGAGATGCCCTCTGAGACCACACCACAATGGCTGCAAACAGAAAATCTTTCTGAAGCCAGCGTCAACAAGGCGCTGAGCTCTCGGGTGGCGCTAAAGATAAATTTGAAATCGAACCGCATCACGCTTTTCAAGTCAGGAAAAGCTGTTGATCAGTGGAATATTGCTTCAGCGGATGTCAGTGGTGAGTTCCACGACAACATTCCCCAGTCGACACCAAGAGGTATTTTCGCTGTAGAGGATATGCAGGCTTGCCCCGAGTGGTTGCCTCGTTCACCTAAAGATCCAAAAACCGGCAAGGTGGCCACAAACGAAGCTGAACGGCGCGAAATTTTCAAAAACAACCCAGATCTTTTTGGTGCATGCGGTGCTAAAAACCCACTCGGCCAATACGCTATTTGGTTCCATGGTGAATACGGTGTCCACGGTAACGCAGCTGAATGGATACTTGAAATTGCCGATTCCGAGAAGCGCCGTGTGTCAGGTGGATGCATTCGCAATCCCAATTCAAAAATCAAAGATGTTTTTCACCAGGTGCTTGATACCTATCAGTTTGCAGCCTTCAAAGCTGAAACTGAGCGCCTCGAAAAATCACCGACGAAAAAGACGATTACCCAGAACCTCAGAAATGTGGACATGAGGGTTGTTGTGGGCGAGTGGAATGAGGATCCGACGATTGGTTCGGTGGCTTCCCAGCAGAGTGAGACTGCCAAGCCTGCACCCTCGGAAAAAGACCCCAAATTCACAAATGCAAAGTGCATTGTCACTCGGGTTGATTCGGTCTTGGGGATAGCACCTACATACTCCAAACTACCCGCAAATCATGCAAATATGTACAGCTTTTATGACAGAGAAGACGAAGCTTTTGTTAAGGAAGAGGTTCCCGGAACTGGATTTGTGAATACAGTTCGCGGTCTTCTCGATAAGAAATATTTGGGTTCCTGTCGACGTCAAGACTAATTCTGCGCAAGTAGAATTCGTCTGGCCTCATGCACGTAGCCCCGGGTCGTTGCCGACCCGGGGCTTTTCTCGTGACGATTTACGATCCGGTTCTTGCTACTTTTATTGATAGAACAGGATTGAGTTTGGAATTTTCTGCTTGCTCAAGCGTGGTCCCTGATAGCTGACCGTCAGGCCTTGGCTACCGGTACCTTGGAAGTAATCAACCCGGATCTCGTGATAACCAGCCGTCAAGTTAATCGATCCCGAACGTTCACGAAGAGTGTGTGTGCCGCCATTTTCTACTACAAGAGTGTTATTGATCCACAGCCGACTGCCGTCATCAGATGAGGTGTAGAACATGTAGGTTCCGTTGCGAGGTATTCTGATAAGAGCCTTGTAGCTGAAACCATAATTGGTTGTCTGAGTTCTTTGGCTGACATTGAAGTTAGCAATCACCCCCTGCTTCACAGGTGCCATGCGGTCAAACTGTGGGATGTCCGACCAGGTCACAGGAGTTGTGAAGTAAGAATAGCGGACGCCCGAGTTATAGCTCGGTGTCGGCGATGGTGCAGGCGTTGTTGGCACCGGTGTGGGAGTTGGTGCAGGAGTTGTTGGCACCGGTGTTGGTGATGCCGTTGGTGCAGGCGTTGTTGGCACCGGTGTGGGAGTTGGAGCGGGAGTTGTTGGCACCGGTGTTGGTGATGCTGTAGGTGCAGGAGTTGTCGGCACCGGTGTTGGCGACGCCGTAGGTGCGGGTGTTGTTGGTGCAGGTGTTGGAGAAGCCGTCACCGTTGGCGGTGGGGTGGTTGTGGGTGTGGGTGTTGCCGTTGGTGCCGGTGAGGCGCTCGCTTTGTCGAGAGCTTTTTTGGCATTGATACGCGCTCCCCTATCAACTTTACCGACCAATCCCGGTACCGCGTCACCTGTCGAAAGGATCGCGTCTTTGACCTCGAGATAGGTGAGGCTTGGTTTTTGGCTCCAAATGAGAGTTGCGAGGCCAGCCACATGAGGTGTGGCCATCGAAGTTCCACTGTATGATTGGTAACCATTGTTTGGAACAGTGCTGAGGATGTCCCTGCCCGGTGCAGCGATGTTTACCCCATCCCCATAGTTCGAAAACGACGACAACCCATCATTTTGATCGGTGGATGCAATGGAAATGACGTTGTCGAAGGTTTTGCTGTAATAAGCTGGATAGCTCGACGCCGCTGTTGATTCGTTACCCGCTGCGGCGACGAAAAGGACGCCCTTGTTTTGGGCAGCAGTCAAAGCAGTTGCAATGAGAGAGCTCGCACCACCACCACCGTAGCTATTGCTGGTGACCTTCGCTCCGTTGTTCACTGCGTACATGATGCCTTCATAGATATCGAAGTTGTACCCGGAACCGCTGTCGCTTAACACCTTGACTGGCATGAGCTTGGCATCCCAGCTGACACCCGCCACTCCGACTCCATTGTTTCCTTTTCCTGCAATGGTTCCGGCGCAATGCGTACCGTGGCCGTTTCCATCCATTGGATTGTTGTTTGCCCAATAGAAGTTCCATCCCATCACATCGTCGATGTAACCATTGCCATCGTCGTCAACATTGTTTGCGGCAATTTCCTTGGTGTTCTTCCAAATGCTGTCCTTGAGATCCTCATGGTTGTAGTCGATTCCGGTGTCGATCACCGCAACCGTGAAGTTGCTGTCGCCCTTCCATGTATCCCATGCCGTGGGCGCAGAAATTTTTTCCATGCCCCAGAGAGAAGGCCATTTGGGATCGTTGGGAATGCCGATGGCGTTCATCTCATAGTTTGGCTCGGCAAGCACCACTGAGCCAAGTGCGTGGAGTGAGTTTATCGCTTTGCTAAGACCAGTGCTGCTGATATCGCGCAGGTCAAGGCGAATGACCTCGAACTGATTTTCGCTGCCACTCTTTTTGTTTTTCAACTTCATCGGACTTTTCGCAACGCTAATGTTGTTCACCTCAACTGAGCCGACCGCTGTGACGCTCGCCGATTCCGTAGTGTTGCGGAAATTCTTTACATCACCTGAACGCAGTTTCAGGGGCAGAGTGTCTCGCCACTCAGGCTTCACCAATGCCACAAGCTGACCGGGTTTGGCCCTCTTTTGAAGGTTTTTCTTGGAGTAGGCTGCCAGAAGAAAATCTGAGTCAATTCCCAATTCGGCAGCCGACTGCGGAATTGAGATGCCTGCATCGCTTGTCAGGCTTGGCTTTTTACCGGGCACGCATCCACCAGCTGCTGTGATCAGCAGAAGGCTCAGAATGGATACCGGAAAAAGTGGTTTATAGCGATGCTTGTTCATGGGTGTTCTCCCTCAACTACGCTGGTCTCAACAACTCAGATCATGTTAAGTTGTTTGCAGCTCTCCCGAGGCGGGAACGTGCTGGAATTGACGCTGCAAGATTGACAGCGGGGGTCACGTGCTTGAGTTCATACATGTTGACGATATTTTTACTGTTTATCCCGAGGTGTTTGTCCACCCGGTGAATTGTGTAGGTGTCAGTAAGGACATCTTGTCCCGCCAGGTGAAGAAATCCTGGCCCGATTATTTCCGCGAGTACACCCGCAGCTGCATCAGGAAAAAATTGCAACCTGGTGAGCCTCTTTGGCACGAAGTTGGGGAGCTTTTCGGCACCCGCTTTGTGGTCGCACTTCCTTTGAAAAATCATTGGCAGGAAAAGATGCGCCCCGATGTTACGCGTCTGGCTCTTGGGCTGCTTGTTGAGGGGATTTTCGAGAGGCATTTGACCAGCGCTGCGCTTCCCCTTTTCGAAGGGCCACCCCCCGGCTGGATAGAAAAGGAGCTGAACCGGCTCTGTGAAGGGCAAATGTATGCCTCATTGCGGACTGTCTACCTTTTCAACACGACCTCTGTTTAAACAGTCTGATTATCCTCCTGTTTTCTTAACTTTCAGTAATGTCTGGTTTTTTATCGCTGCAGGACTGGCGCGAATTTTGCAACGTGACCTACCCAGAAGGAGGACTTGTTATGACTTCTCGGTGGACTTCTCTGTTTGTTCTCTCTATCGCAGCCCTCTCTTTTGTTGGCTGCGGCCAGGTCACTCCGCCTGAAACAGCACAGACCCTGGCCCTCGATCAGGGCAGCAATGATGAATTTGAAACGTACAAGAACGAACGCTTCTCGACCGCACTCAACAATATTTTTGATAATGCATCTGATGCGAACACGGGTTGGAGTGTTTCGATTCGTGCCTATGGACCAAAGGGGCAGAAGCTCTCGCTTTATACACAAAACGCACTTCGGGCAGTGAAGCCTGCCTCCACCATGAAAATTCTGACAAGCTGGACGGCTTTTCAGAACATCCCTTCAGCATCTGAGATTGGATCAAGCAAATACAGCTACATTCGAGAAATGATGAAATACTCCGACAATGCCATGGCCGAAACTGTGTTGGGCTGGTGTGGTGGAGTTGCTTCGAGCTACACGATGCTTACTAAATTTGGCATCTCGAAGTCTGCACGGTTGAACATCGCTGATGGTTCAGGACTCAGCTACGACAACCGGCTTGCTGCACAGGATTTGGTTCAGATTTTGTCCGGTATCAGAGCTACACCTAAAATGAAGGCATTCCGCTCCTTGCTTCCCGTGGGTGGCGTCGATGGAACTCTCTCAAGTCGCTTGGGGAACATCAATGGTACCATTGCAGCCAAGACAGGAACGCTGATCAACGACCCAACCGCAGCACTTGCAGGCTACGGGGACAGCAAAACAGGTTGGCAAATTGTATTTGCGATGTTGGGCGACAGCGTACCCTCTGTCGATTCGGGAAGAGCAGCGATTGATGCTGCTCTGATGGAAGTGATCAACACACTTAACTATTTGCCAGCATCCTCATCGGCGGTTGCGGCGAAGTGAGTGAATCACAGATGCGCTTCAGCTTTTTGACTTTGTAAAAATGTGTCGCGCGATGAAGTGGAAATAAGAGCGCTCGTCGAAATCCGGCTCGAGCGTTTTACCTTCGCCTGAAGTTACAGTCACCTGAAAATCTTTATACTGACTGAGGATTGGGACTTCCTTCCCGAGCGTGAGCAGGTGGCTCTCGCTCGAGTCAGTTTCTGGGCAATAAAAGTGCGCATAGAGCGATTCTACGCGGACATCTCCGTCGAAAAACTCGTCGATCATGTTGAATTGCTCAACCAGCCAAACCGGGGTGTTGCGATAGCATAGCGGCAGCGAAAGACGCTTGGTCATGCGTAACCATTGCAGCAGACCGGATGAATTGGCTCGTTGTACCTTAGAGAGGTCGAGCAAAACTTCGCCGTTGTCGGACGCTGCAGCTTTATTTGCCTCCCGGATGGCTTCTTCGATAACGTTCAGATCAACGTGCTCATTCAACACGCCTTCCAAACTAATTGTACGCCCTTCACGATTCACGTGCATTTCATGTTCTCCGGTTTGGCCACCCATAACGGGCACTCTCTCATCGTACACCATGAGCTTGGTGGTGGTGGAGTCTATCTTCTGGCAGGTCAGCCTTTGACGTCAAAACCCATGGCTTCGAGAACAGCGCGAACGCGTTTCAAATCGTCGACCTGCACTGTGATTGTGCCTTCGGATTCGTCAAATGTTCCACCGCAGGCCAGTTTCTCCTTTAGGCGAGCCTGGAGCTCTTTCAGAGATGCAGCGTGATTGGCATTGGGATCAGAAAAACCATGCAGAACTGACACTGGTTTGCCAGCACGCCCCTTGACTTCCCTGCGTAGTTTAACCGTACCAGTCAGTGATCTGGGCGGAGAATCTGTTGTACGTGCAGATGGACTCTCTTCTTCAGCAATCCTGACCCGGACCGACTGGGAGCCATGCTCATCTTGGCTGATGAGTTGTGTTTCAAAATTAAGCTTAATGGGTTTTTTTCTGCCGTTTGTCATGTTTCGTGCTCGAGATAGTTGTGTTTATGAGGAGCGCCCTAACATATTTTGCTCTGCTCGGCACGCTGTCTCAATGCTTGCATGGCTTACATGGTGGCGGTCAGAGTGGGCAGTCGGACAATAAATGTCGCGCCCCGTCCCACGCCTGCCGACTCTGCGGCCACCGTTCCTCCATGCAATTCAACCAAGTGTTTGACGATCGAAAGCCCTAATCCGAGTCCTCCATAGCTTCTGTTTGTTCCACTTTCCTGTTGCCTGAAACGCTCGAAGACGTGTGGAAGAAATTTTGGCTCTATTCCAATCCCTGTGTCGATCACTCTGGCGACAACCTTTGTTCCCTCGCTCTTTACAGAAACTTTGACCCGGCCATTGCGAGGTGTGAACTTTATGGCATTGGAAAGCAGGTTCCAGAAAATCTGTTGCAGGCGTGTGGTG
>JBILKQ010000247.1:0-2560 GCA_044376655.1 Silvanigrellaceae bacterium | reverse complement strand
AAGCCACACCAACCAGAGCTCAAGGTCGATACTCCTGCAGTGAAGCCACACCAACCAGAGCTCAAGGTCGATGCTCCTGCACTCAAGCCACGCGAACCACAACCCCTAGCGAGAAGAGCTCGAGCCGGCGTATCGGGCCGACAGAATCCAGCAACACCGGGACAGGCTTTGAGCCGTCCGGACGCAAGCAGAGGCAGCAAAGGACTGCTCTCATTTATCCTTTTGACCGTGACAGCAACAGCATTGCTGTTGGCGTTTGTATTCAGGGAGCGGCAACGTCTTCAGGAGTACATCAGCGGTAGATCGGAAACACCGACCACCACAGCTCCGACGCTCTCGCCTTCGCCGACGCGTGGGAGCGATATTGTGAGCACAAATCCACCCGTGCAAACCCCTGCGGCACCGGTCGCCACATCGAGTGTCCCACGTCAATCCGCCAACGAATCAACAACAAGCTCGATATCACCAACGCCCTTGCCAAGCGCACCTGCATCAGTGCGGAACCCACTACCAACACCGCAACGAACCTTTGCCCCTACAGTTCAAAAAACGCAAACACCAAAGACACAACTCAAAAGCAACACTCAAAATAAAAATAAGCCGCAGAAGCCAGCAACGCAAACCAAGGTACGACCACCAGCACGTCCTGCAAAACCACAAACGCAGAACCAGTCTTCCAGCGCTGCAAAAACCAACAGACAACCACAGGTAAAACTGACTCCGGTTCAGAGCGCAGCAACCGCAGCACCAACGCAACTGATTATTCGCACCGAGCCCGGAGAGATGACCATCTATATCAACGGTGTGTTTGAGGGCTTGAGTTCACGCAGCGGACTCAACCGCGTATTCAGTGTCCCTTCCGGGAACGTTCTTTTGCATATCCCGCAACAGGAACACAGCGGAAAAAAATATCAGGAATTTACCAAACGACTGAGAATTGAATCTGGAAAGACGCTGGAGCTTCCAGTGATCAACCTGAACTCACTTGATCCCGACACGAAGAAGGAACAGTAGCTTGGCACGGGCAACAAAAAACAATCCAAGGCTGATCCGTCAGGGCGCTCTGAGTGCCCTGGTGCAGCTGATTGTTGTTTGCGTTGCAACGCTTTTGATTGCTGTGTCGGGAACAGCCCTGGCCTCTGCACTTGCCGATGCTCGCCGCTCGTTTGTTCAGGGGGATCTTAATTCTGCAGCCCAACTGCTCGAACCACAGCTCTATCCGAGAGCACGTCTGAAAGGCAAAGAACTCAACGATTCTCTTGAGCTCTTTGGCATTGTTCAATTCATGCTTGGTAACCGTGAAAAATCCGAGAGAGCTTTCACACAGCTGCTGCGCAACAACCCAAGTGCGACCTTGGACAAGCGCTACATCCTGGATCCCGGAATTGACCCGTTCTTCGCAAAACTGAAGGGTTCGCGCGCAGCAGGAAAACCTCCCTCTTCGCCAGGATCCAAAGCTTCCGCAGCACCCTCTGCGCGGAAAGCACCTCAAACAGCAAAAGCACCTCAAACAGCAAAAGCAGCTCCACCAGCACGCGGCGGGGTTACCGCACCCACAGCGAAAGCAGCAGCATTCACCGGGATCGAGGTCACCTCCAATGCACCACGCACAACGGTCTTTGCTGATGGCATTTTTGTGGGCTCAGCCAACCAGGCGATTGCCCTAGATCCGGGTAAACATGTGCTCACAATCAGTGCCGAAGGTTACGAAAGCGTCGACATGCGTGTAAACATCCAGCGCAACCAATCCAGTAAAATTGTCGTTAACCTGAAAAAAGCACTGAGTGCGCAGGAAAAGGCGGCGAAAAGTACAACCTCATCAAAATCCCGTGACAAAAAACAATCCGCAGCAACACGCGGCTCCTCGGCAGACAACCTCAGCAGCAAGAAGCCCAAACGTTCAGTGGATTTCAATGTTCAGCTGCCCCAGGACAAATCGGCCGCAAGGGCCACTCGGCAGCGCAAGAGCCTTGCAGATCAATTTTTCCAGGAGCCTGCTCCGCAACCACTGTCTCCGGGCTACAGCCAACCCTATGGACAACCACCGCCCAATTATCAGCAGCCCATGCCTGGCTATCAGCAGGCCCCACTGGGTTATCAGCAACCCCCGCCGGTGTATCAACAGCCCCCTGTTTATCAGCAACCGCAATACCCATACCCGCAGCAGTCTCCATACGGCGCGCCACAATACCAGCAGCCCGGATACCCCGCACCGTATCAGCAGCCACCGCAGTATGCTCCCGCAACACCACCAAGCTATGGTTATCCTGCGCCGGATCCCTACGGGGCTCCTGCCTACCCTCCGCAGGGTGAATATGGAGCTCCCAATCCGTACGAGGAGGATTACGAAGCTGGAGAAATCGGCGAGCCTCGGGGCGGATACAGCCGCAGTGGACCATCAATCTCTGGCGGCTCACGACGCCGCAGCAAAAGCTCGGGAGGAAATGCCGGACTCGCGCTTCTGCCCTTTGGTGTAGGACAATTCCAAAACAAACACACCATTAAAGGAGTGTTTTTTCTAGCTTCGGAAGGGGCTGCGCTTGGATACGGGCTTTTCATT
>JBILKQ010000246.1:0-2562 GCA_044376655.1 Silvanigrellaceae bacterium | reverse complement strand
GAATGCTGCCTGTTTCGTTGCCATGTATGGCGGAGCCAATCACAACAGTAAACCGAGCATCCTTAGGACCAAGTTGAACACAAAATGGAATGGCGGAAGGGTACAGTTGAGCTCGCTGCTCGAAGGCTTCAAGCAGTGTATTGACGTTCGTTTCTTCAGAAAACATGGATTATCTCTTTTCGAAAATCATCACCGAACGAGGACGTCTTTGCATTTCGCGCAAAGGTTGGTCGCCACGCAAGAGTGCCACAGAGCGCGTGATCTGGCCAGCCTCCACTTCAATCGAAAGTGCTGCGACTTTTTGGAGCGTCATCAGCAAGCCAAGGCCCGCGCCACCAGGTCCTTCGTTCAGCTGTGGCTCATCTTTGAAACCAAGAGCGTAACGAATGGGTTTAGCAAATGCGCTTGGGGGGAATGTGCCGTGATGATCTGTCACTGAGAGACTCAGGTTTGCTCCATCGCAAAGGCATTCGATTTCAATCTGCTCGTTCGGATCGAGCGGAGGCGGTGTTGAACGGTCCATTGTGCGCCGCGCAGGGTGCGCGTCCCAAATGGCATTCATCAGAAACTCGTCGACCACATCACCCAGATACTTCGGATAACTTGATATTCCAGTGACGAGTGTGGTGCGGTGAAGTTGAATCTGTTCCGTGAAAAATTCAATAACGGTTTCTTGCACCTTTGAGCGCGAGGCCGCATCAGTCAGCACGATATTTTTCGAGTTGAGGCCATCCGGACGAAGCAGGCGTGGAACAATTCCTCGTATTTGGCCACTCAAATGAAACTCGAGCACCGAGGCAACAAAGCCACGCAGCAGGGAGGGGTTGGGTGCACCCAATACAAAGCGCAAGTTTCCGAGTTGCGCAGCAATGGGGGCGAGAAGTTGGTTGTCTTTGTCGGAAACCAACAAAATTGTGCGATGGTTCGGAACATAGTTAAGTTTCGTGCAAGCATTCAGAAGGCCAATAGGATCGGTCAGGTAAAAACAATCACCATCTTCCTGAACCTCCTGCACAATCGCTTCGGGGGGCTGGTCTTCCACAAAGTCAAACGCACAATCACGGCAGCCCAACTCTATTGCATCAATATGCGCATAGTGCAGCTTCGCTCGCAGATTGTCGTCGCAAAAGAGTATCCGGCTCAACACCTATCCCCTGAAGCTGTTTGAACAATCTCTATCTTCGGGCCTTTTCCCTGCTGGGTCAAAAGGTTCTGTGGGCTTTTTGGCAGATAGGGATTCATTTTTACATCGAGCGATTCCGATACCTGAACCGAATCGGAGGAATTGACTCATGGTGCAACTCAACAAATCACATTTGAGCTTGGCTTTTGCGCTTGCAGCAGGGTTCTTGGTCCTGCCGGATACTGCCTGGGCTGGCCCAGTGCAAATTGTGCCCTATGCCGCAGTGAGCTCGACCAAAGCGATTAAACCTAACAAGGTGGGGAAGAGCACAAGTTCGAGCACACCCACCGAGGAAACCGTGACCCAACGGACCACATATGGATTGCGAATCAATGTGCGGATGTCACGCCTGTTCAACCTGCAAATCCAAGGTGGAACGAATAAGGTCGACCAGACACGCAAAGCTTCGGCGATGCGCGATGAATACGGCGATATTGATTTCTCAAAGGATGCAAACGTTGATACCACCGCACAAGATGCCACCTACACATACCGTGAGGAGCAGCGCGTGGGTCAGGTTCTTCTCGCGATGCAGCCCCGTTTCGGAAAAATTCTCCAAGCCAAAATTGGTGCTGGGGTTAGGGCTCGCGAGCGTTTCGTGAACGTGACAGACAAAGCCACCGAAAAGCAGACCTCAATCCATGATCCTATCCGCTACAATGCAGTTGCGAGTGCAGGATTTCAGGCCCGTTTGATGCGTGCCTTCAGTGCGACGGCTGAATATAATTTTTACTTTCTGAAATTCCCTAAGACAGAACCACATGAACAGGAAGTGCTCATTGGTTTTGGCTTTCAGCTTTGAAGGCTTCCGTTGACGAACTTGTATCATCCCATCCGTAGCTGAGAGCCAGCAGAAGGCTCCAGCTTTTTTCATTTGCGCTTCTCGAAAATGCAGCACCCATGACCTAACTCCAAGCCTCAGAACATGCCCGTGGGGTCTCTGTCTGAGCGGATGAGTAAGGGCATAAAGCAATGCTTGTCAGAAGTGGTCGAAGAATTTGCTTTGGCCGGGTGGAAAAATTCATGGGAGTCTGTCTCCTCGACTCCGGTTTGCGACAGGAGTGGCAAAGAAACACGCTCCCGGTCGCAACCACTCCGTTATTCGCACTCACGTTATGGTTTAAATTATCAAAATTAGATGAAAAATTTGATGGTTAGTAGCACACCCAAGGGGGGGCGCACGATTTTCTGTAATGCCCATTGACGACCCCAATCCGTGGTGGTACCACCCCGTGCGCTCCGGTAGCGGAGCAACGTTCTTTGAAAAGTTCATAGGTGAGAAAGTTCTTACTGATAAAAAGACTTCTCGGTTTACTGACCAACAGTAAAATGTTGCGAACCCCGTGCTTGTGGGTTCAACCGACGAAGAGCCAGCTTCT
>JBILKQ010000125.1:0-8541 GCA_044376655.1 Silvanigrellaceae bacterium | reverse complement strand
GAAGATGAAGAAGAACAGCACAAAGAGCTGGGTGTCGAGCAAGAGAAGAAGAATAAGGTAAATGCAGCTGTTGAAGATCTCGGTCGGAATGCTTCCGCATAGCCGAGTGAAGCACTGTCTTATTTCGCGTGAATCATCGCCAAGGAAACTGGCAATCAGAGATGCATGGGTTTTCCGCGAGACTTCGAAGGGTGAATTCAAATATCGAATAGTCAACTGGTTGCGGAGATCCCTGGCCACTGACTCGCCTAGTTTTTCGAGCCTGAACTCTTGGAGACCTCTCAAAAAATTTGCCAAAAGTCCCACCAGTAGTAGCACCGGTGCGATAAACCAGCGTTGGTATTCGACAGTCAGACCGCTTTCGAGAGCCGTGCCACGAACGACTGGTGTTAGCCAGCGGCTAGCGTGCTCGCCCAGCAGCTCTGGCCAGCTGACAAGCCTGGGTTGGCCCTGAAGTTGTGAAACTGCATAGGTTACCAGAAGGAGCAGGCACATTCCCGGAAAGACCGCGATGAGCCCTGTACCCAAGGTCGGGATGTAGCGTCTCTTGATGGGGGCAATAACCCGTGACCAGTAATAAAAACTGGACTTTTTCGATTCCTCAGGAAGGGAAATTGGGCTTGCGACAGCGTCTTCCAAAAGTGCCTCTCTGAGTGCCGATTTAGGCACAAATAAAGATAAACCCTCATGATTCGGCAAAAATTTCCGATCCGTTCTGTTGGGAGCGGAGATTATCAGTGTCAAAGCAATTTAGGAAATTTTTGCAATCCCTGACGGAATGGCCCAGCTGGCTGGTCGCGGCAAGCGTTTGGCTGGTGATTTTCTCCGCTGTTCTCGCATTGTTCTTGAGCGCACTACTTCATCCCTCGACCTCTGAACGTTTTTCTCTTTCTGCTCGGTCTTTGAACGAGAAAGCTGGTCTTAGATTTCCTTTGGGTGAAGAAGATTCAGGTATTGTGGGACGTCTACAAGCAATGAATGTGGCGCCGATCAATGATGACGGGCTCGCTCTGCAATGGCACTTGTTCAGCTGGCCGAATCAGTGGTTCGAACGCTTTCCTTTGACCGTGGATCAAAACATGGGCGGTCTCAGGGGGCAGCAGCTCGAGGAGCATGCCTACTGGTATTCTCGGAGAGCTGATGGTCCACGCCCCTCGAGCCAGCAGTCGTTGTGTCCGCAATCCAATCCAGCAACACCCTCGTCCTTCAAGCTCTGGGATTCTGCGATGACCACGCCCGGTGATCATCTTGGCGAACTTTTGCTGAGCGACAGCATGGTATCATCGCAACACAATGATCTTTCAGATGTGGTGGCACTGGCCCAAGGACAGACAGGACTTCCGCTTGAGGGAGATGTGCATGGAACCCATGTTGCGGGAATCATATCTGCGAAGCGCAATGGTGAAGGCGTGGTCGGAGTTGTTCCTGGGCTGAGTCTACGCCTGTTCCCTCTGAAAGTGACACAGAAACGAAGTGGTCCGCGTATCGAAGGCAGTGATGTTCTGCAAAATCTCGATGCCATCATTGCCTCGATGATCGCATCTTCGGGGACTCAAAAATCACCTCGAGTTATTCTCTTATCCTGGGCTTTCTTTGAACAGGATGGTTTGACATCCGAGTTCATCGAATCACTTGAGTCCCGCATACGACAGCTTCTGGAGTTTGACGTCGTGGTCGTTGTTCCTGCCGGCAATCATGAAGCTGGCCGGAGCGACTCTGGCGGGCGTGTCCTTCCGGCGTCCTGGTCGGGCCAGTTTCGTGATTTACGAGGGAGCTTGCTGCCTGTCGCTTCGTTGGATGTGTGTGCGCGTCCCTCCTGGTTTACCAATCTTGCGGCCAACGACCTTGGTGATGTGCTGATGGCTCCAGGCGAACGCATTTTCTCAACACTTCCAGAGAACGACTATGGATTCATGAGTGGTACATCAGCTGCTGCAGCTCAGGTGGCCGCAGTTCTGGCCATGACCGCAGCTCAGTTTCCCGATGTTGAGATGAAGACTCAGGTTCACACCCTCATCAGGAGTGCTTCACCCTTGGCGTCTCAGGTCAACGACAGATTAGCGTCGTTCGACGCACCCGCGTTTGTGCAAGGGTTGATGGCTGAGTTCGGCTGGATTGCAAGGTACTAACAAACGTTACATCAGAAGTTTCGGACGCGCAGAAGCTTCTTCTTTCCTGCCGGAAGCCTAACCGTCCACTGATCCGGTTTGAGCGTAGCTCTGCTTTGAATACCAATCGTGACATCTTTGTCAGCGGGAATTTTGATACGTGCTACTTGGATTGTCGCTGGTAAAAGCGTCCAGCTGCGCGTATCTGCTCGCTCAGTGACAATGTTCGTCACCATCAATGCTAGAGAGCCAACGCTTCCCAAATGTTTCTCTGCCTGTTGCCGGGCCTTCTCTTTCAAAATCAATCGAGCAGTCATTTTCGCAAAATCACGTATTCTGCGCCTTTCAAGCGCACTTTCAGCAAGAAGGCCGATGTCCGAGGACTTGTAGGCAGTGCCACACACCGCATTGTCACAATAGATTGCGGTTTGTGGTCTTGGCATCGAAACTCTTTCATACTTCGGAAACGAAACATTAATAATGGAGGTGCCCAAATTCAGGCCATAGTCTTTCGCGACTTTGATGGGGCTATGTCCATCCTCAACAACAACAAAAACCTCTCCTTGTGAATTGAGGTCTGCAAGTGAATCTTGAGGTTTTGAAAAGCCTTGCTCGCGGAGAAAATCGAGAACGTCATCACGGCGTCTGTGCTCTGCAATGCGCCATAGGGAATCTGCGACAATTGAGCGAATCTTAGATCCGGAATAGTCATTGTTAACTTTGTTATAGAGTATAAGTGCTTTGCGATACTCTATGATGGCCGCATCCCAATTGGCATTTGTTTCATAGATGAGTGCAGACATGAGGTAGGGGAAGCCATCTATCCGGGCGGACTCATCTTTATCCAGCTTAAGCTGATTGATGACTTCGTAGGTTTTCCTGATTTCGACTTGGGCCTTGGGTAGCTCCCCAGAAGAAAAAAAGGCCATAGATGAAAAAATGGGGAGAAAAACTTTTTCATGATCTTCTCCTTCGTAGTCAGTTAAATTTTCGGCAACTGTGAGACTCCCGAGAGTTTTGCTGATGCTCAGCGTATAGAGTTCCTCTGAGCGTCGCAGTGCCCTAGCCCAATCTTGGCTGGCCTCCTGCATTCGGATAGAAAGGTAATTCAGCATTCCTCTTTCCATCAGAAAGAGAACTTCATCGCGCTGCCTCTTTGCTACATCACTCTTCTCAAGAAGCATCATCGCCTGCTCTGGATCTCCCGAAGCCAGGGTTGTCCTGACTTTGGCGACCTGCTCAGTATATGTGGCGCAGCCAGCGAGTGCGACAAGAAATAGTAGAGGCAACTTTCTGCTCAACATGAATGCTACTTGCTCCGACATTGCGGCGGAATCTGCCACGCAAAAGCTTTGCCCAGAGTTGGAACAAGGTCAATGTTGGTTTTGACCTCACTGAGGCGGATTGAATCGACGACCGGACCCCAGCCAGCAAGAAAGGTCTTCATCCTTGCGCTTTCCTGGGCATGGCCATGCTGACCTCTCGGGCGAGGAGCGGGCTTTTTCGGATCGGTGATGTCGCCAAGAATCAGTTCGTCGGTCATTGCATTTTGTAGCGCATAGTTTTCGTTTGCGAATGCAATCAAGAAGGGAGCGTTAGGGTGCGCCAGTCCAGCATCTTTCATCCCATCAGTGCCTTTTATGAAGACTTTTCTGAAAACCAGATTATCTTCATCTGGTAGTTTGAATTTCGTCAGCTGATCTTTGGTGCTTTGCAGCCATTCAAGTTCGATGGCACTTGGCGAGGCGGACATGCTGTTTGCCTGGCTTTTACGCCCATAGAGCATCAGCGTTCCTCCTGAAGTCACAATGTGTGAGTCCTCAAGAGCTCGTGCTGGCAAGATTTTGCGCACATTAAGTTCCTTTGAGATCGTCGACATGCCGTGATCTCCCAGCACAATCACATTGGTCGAAGCCGGAAGTGAAGCGAGGAAATTTCCAACCACCGCATCGACGCGTTCATAATGGCGTGCAACGGCATCGCGCGCTTGCGTATCTCCAGAGTACTGATGCCGCAGCGCATCGATGTCTTCCAAATAAAGGAAAATCACGTCTGCATTTGTGCTTGGTAGATAGTAGGCCCAATTCCAATCGAAGTGACTCAAACGATGTTCAAACCCTCGGATCAATTGCTCGGGACCAAACGAGGCAAGTGAGTGATCTTTTCCAGGTGAAAATATTGCGCCACAGTCGTCCTGAAATTTGCGAACATTTTCAGGGAAGGACTTGTTTGCGGCGAGAGGCGATATGTAGACTTGGCGCTTCTCGCCTGGCAGTTGTTGAACATAGGCACGAAATTTCTGCTGCGTTGTGGAGACCGTCACGTCAACAGTATTTTTAACAGCAGAGTTTTCAAATATGCATTTGTTCTTTCTGCAGGAAAAATTCTGCGTTTCTGAGACGTCATTGCCCTTGAATGTTATTTCCTCAATGAGATTTCCATTTGGATCGTTCCAGGCGTGGACAAGGGGTTGGTTGTTACATGTAACGTGAATCTGACTTCGCCCGAACGTATCTCCATACGCAAAACCCTCATTGACCTGCCGTCCCGATTCCGAATTGTCCAGTGCTGGATAGGCAGCGGTGACCACCTTGAGTCCTGAGTTTTTAAGTGTGGTTGCAAAGGTCTCCGATGCGAATGGAGAGTTGAAGCCACTGACCATTTTGGAGCCATTCCACTGTGAGTTGGCATAAATGCCATGAACTTCTGCAGTGGAGCAGGAAATGGTCGAGATGTGAGAAGAAGACGTTATCGTAGGTTCTCGCACGGTGAGGTGTGGGTTTTTGTTTTGAGACTGCAGGATCCATTTCAGCCCTCTCGGATGAGGGTTCCTGAGCTGTCCTGCAATTTCTTCCAGCCCTGCCTGATTCAAGCTGTCCAAGCTGAGCCAAACCAATTTAGGTGGCTTTGACGCTGACCACGCGTAGCGTTTCTTTGGAAGCTCACATGTTGCATTGCCTGCATCTGTGTTCACCACAGAGGAACTCTTTCCACTTGTCACGCATGAAAGGCTTAAGCTTGAGATGGGAAAGAGTATGGAAAAAGCGAACAGGCGAGATTGCAGAGACGATATCTTGTGCATTTCAATTTACCCTGAATTCAGGTTTTTGTTTTCTTTCCGAGAGCTGAAGCAATGGCCTCGCGCGCTGATGTGATCAGTTCTTCTTCCGAGATCCCGACACTCGGGATCAATGGATGAACTGTCATTCGAACCGTGGCAACTGCCGGCACAATCGAGCCTTTTGGAAGCAGATCGTTTGCCCCCTCCAGAGTGATCGGAACAACAGGGCATTTTGCGTTGCATGCGAGCCGGAATGCACCGCTCTTAAATACCTGCAATGAGCCGTTACGTGAGCGCGTGCCTTCTGGGAAAAACAGCATCGACGTTCCGTTATCGAGATGTTCTCGTGATTTTCTAAAGCAAGCGACGTGCGAGCGTTTGTCGCCGCGTTTGACGGGAACATAACCGGCCGCGGCCATCGCCCAACCCAGGAAAGGAATTTTGAAAAGCGAGTCCTTCGCAAGCCAACGAAATTGCCGATTGAGCAAGAAGACAGTTAAAATGTCGGCTTGACTCTGATGGTTTGCCACGTACACCACGGGCTGATCTTCGGGGGGAAGGTTTTCAAGCCCCACGATTTCAAAGGTCCACCATGGATTGCATTTGACAATGCTCCGTGCCCAAGCTGAGGCAATTTTGTGGAGGAGGTTGCGGCGTTTGTCGATGGCTATGGCAAGAGGCGTCATCAGGACTGTGAGTGTTGCAAAGAACACCGTCAGCAGGGGCACAATAATCCAAACATAACATGCAATCGGATACCCTACTAAACGGCTGCGTTGGTGTTGCGTATCCATCTTCATTGTGTTGTCTCGGGCTATTTGTGTGTTCATTTGCTGTTTTCCGTAAAAAGTTTTGCAATCGCTTCAGCAGCATCGCCTTTGGAGATGATTTCAGTCTTCTGACCTGATTTGCTGACAAGAAGTCCCGTGTGATGTGCATTCCTTCCAAAGGCTGCCTCGCTCCAATTCCAGTAAACACCATCAAGACTCATTTTCTCAAGCAGAGTGGTAGCCTTTGCCTTTTCCTGGGGAGAATTTGAGTGGGTGTATTTGCAAGCAAATTTGAAAGGGATTCCTGCAAGTGAATTAAGCTCGATCAACTTGGGTAGTTTCCTGAGATTGAGTTGAAGCTGTTCCGCGTCACTAGAAATTTTTTCGGTGCTCGAAATTTCAGGAGCGTAGTCCGAAATGGCTGCTAGGTGGAACAGAGCGTCGAAATTTTTGGTGTTGGCTTCATTCTCAAGCCAGCTGGAAAGTTCGTTAAAAAAAGGAGTCGAAATGGTCTTGAGACCCGAGCACTCGGGTAGCGCAGTTTGCATCGAGCCACACAGTGCAACAACCTCGGTGCCCTGTTCTAGAAGATGTCGAATTACCTTTCCTCCCAACATTCCAGTTGAGAAATTGCAGATGGCACGAGCAGAATCGATTCGAACTAGAGTGCCTCCGAGGGTGACCAAGGCTCTTCCCGGGTTTTGTCTCTCACTGCGTCTACGCTGACGGTTGAAGCGAAAGGCGATTTCAAGGGCCAGAAGTTCGGGTGTCGGGGATTTCCATTTGCCCTCTTCAACGCGGGGCTGGATGAGTTCAACCCCAGGATAGCCGCCCAACAGATCCAGATTTCGCAAGAACGCAGGCGATTCGCGTAATGAGTCGTGCATGGTGGGGCAAAAGAAGACTGGTTTTTTAAGACCCAGGGCACTCTGAATGAACGTCGTACAAGCATCGGGGCAAATTCCCAAGGCAGCCTTCGCAATCAAATCAGCTGTTGCCGGGAGAACCAGTATAAGGTCTTCTTTGGTGGCGATGTGTTCGGCTAGCCCAGAAGAATGACAGATAACAGACTGAGTGCTGGCCCATTCGAGAGCATCTTTCCCGACAAACCGGAGAGCGTTCTCGGTTGCGAAAACCTTGACCTGCGCTCCCATTCGGCGCAACTCGCGAATGACGCGAGGCGACTCAACGGCCGCAATGCCTCCGCCGAGGCAGAGCGCTACACGCACGCCTTGAAGGCAATCTGTTGTTCGTGTGACATCCAAGTCATCCATTTTTCGAGGAGCAGATTCTTTGTTCAAGGTTGCCCGTCCTTCTTTTTAAAAAAGTTGTAGGAGTGGTCACTGGGTGCTAGAAGCCGCCCCACGAAATGGGTCGTTCTTACAGCGAGGCACAACAATGTATCATTCACAGAGAATCCAAAACAGCTCAAGCCCTGCAACCGAAGGCGGCGAGGGAATCGTTCTCGATCTTTGGTACCAGGAGCGTCACAACGACGAAATTTCTCTTGGCCTGCATGTAAACAAGGTTCTTGCCAGTAAGCAGTCCCCTTTTCAGCGCGTCGATGTGATGGAGACAAGTGGATTTGGACGGATTCTGACCCTCGACGGACTTATGATGGTCACCGAGCGTGATGAATTTGTTTATCATGAGATGATTGCTCATGTACCGTGCTTGGTTCACAAAAAGCCCGAGCGGGTGTTGGTGATTGGTGGTGGCGACGGTGGTACGTTGCGCGAAGTTTTGCGCCATGATTCGGTCAAAGAAGCTGTTCTCTGCGAAATCGACCCTGAAGTTGTATCTCTCTCGCGCCAATATCTCCCGTTCACTGCTGTGGGTCTAAATCACCCTCGTGCCAAGGTGAACATCGCCGATGGTGTTGAATTTGTGAAAAATTCCGCTGATCAGAGTTTCGATATCGTTATTGTAGACTCCACCGACCCAATCGGTCCTGGTGTAGGCTTGTTCTCAGGCGCTTTCTATAAAGAAGTTCGCCGTATTCTTAAGCCAGATGGAATCGTCATGGCTCAGTGTGAATCCCCATGGGAGAACGGCATCGATCTGGCGAAGGTCTACGGAAATTTGCGTGAAGTCGGCCAGGTTTGGGCTTTTTCGGGTAGCATCCCAACATATCCTTTCGGGTTCTGGTCGTGGGCTTTTGCAAGCGCCACTGCTCACCCCTACGAAGTCATCGACATGGAACGTGCGCGCGCCATTGAGAAGTCCACACGTTACTACAACACTGAAATCCATCGGGGTTCTTTTGCCCTTCCTAACTTCATGAAACAGCGACTGAAAGGGGTTGTTTCGAACGCCTGAATTTTTTTTTTCGAGAGGGAGTTGACAGCTCCCATCGATAGGGGTACACCCCGGTTCGCTCTCGATGACGCGGGGTGGAGAAGTTGGTATCTCGTCGGGCTCATAACCCGAAGGCCGCAGGTTCAAGTCCTGCCCCCGCCACCAAATCACGGTGAGCATTGTTCTTTGAAAAGAGAAGAGAGAAGTCACAGAGTGCGGGAAGAGCCGTGCGAAGCGACAAAGGGATTCGGGCAGCGATGCTTGGAGATTTTTGTAACGGACGCGCGGTTTTACCAAGCAAACG
>JBILKQ010000245.1:0-2601 GCA_044376655.1 Silvanigrellaceae bacterium | reverse complement strand
GTAGGTGAGCACCCAACCGCCGCCGCCGTGGCCGCGCTGGTTGTCGTGGTTATCGGTGAACACAACAGACTGCGCAGACGGGAGAAAGCCCCACGACTCGCCCAAAGATTCAAGCGCGGAAATGTTCCCGCGGCGGAACAACGAGGCCAAAGCAAGACCCACTCGGAATTCGGTCACAGAACCTGCACCAAGATATTCGGAAGACGAGATGGGCTCACCACCTTGGTCGATGACTTCCTGAAAAACATAAACTGACTTATCGAGCTTAGAAACGATCGCATTAACATCGGTTGCAGACATGTGCTTTGCTGCATCGATACGGAAACCATTGACTCCAATCCGCAACTGTTCATTCAGGAAAGCCGCGATTTTGTTGCGAACAGCCTCTGAGCCGGTGTTGAGATCAGACAATCCAAGCAGCTCACAGTTCTGAACTTCCCAGCGATCCTGGTAGTTGCGAATCACGCTATCGGAATAGCGCCCACAATGATGAAAGTCTGAGTAGGAAAACAACCCGGGGTAATAATAACGCGAATAGGTTGTTCCCGCCGAACCAGTTTCCCTTTGGTTGTGGGGAAGAGTTTGCGCCATGTGGTTGATGACCGCGTCGGAGATCACATCCACGCCCGCAGCCTGACAACGCTCAACCATTTCAACAAATTCAGCACGGGTCCCGCTGCGGCTTTCAAGTTTATAACTGACCGGTTGGTATCTTTGGAACCAGGGGCTGCCTGGCATGATGCGGTGTTCTTGAGGGGGGGAAATCTGGACGCCGTCCACTCCGGCCGGGCCGAGAACCTTTTCACATTCAAGAGCGATGTCTTTCCAAGTCCATTCGAATAAATGAACGTAAGATGAATTTGCTGGAACGGTGCGGACACGCGCAAGATTGGTGCGCTCGGCCAGCTTCGCTTCGGCGGCAGACGCAGACGTTCCGGAACAGCCAGCAAGCTGTCCACAAAGAATAAGACTTCCAAGCAATGTCGAAGCGATATGTGATAATCGTGTGAACGACAAAGCAAACTCCTCCACCAAGCTCCCCTGGGAGCCAAATGTCGTACGGACACTAGATCAATTTTGGACTGACGGCCAGTCATGATCTCAAATTTTTTTGTTATCAGTAAGTATTCAAAATCATTGCTTTTTAACTGCTTAAAAATTCAACAAAAGCACTGCTCAACGACAATCGGTCGGGAGACCACTGCGTTGTGTCCAACGCCCAGTCGCAGCGCTCTTTCGCGTTCCAGGTGCGCTGCCTCCGGACGTACTGCCAGGTGAGGGTCGCAATCCTCTCACTCAAATCCCGAGCACAGGCCTGACGCAAGGTCGCAAGATCTTCCAAGCCCATTCCCGATGATGCCTCGAAAGCATTGAGCCAAGCCCAGATCTCACGGTAACCAATTGCCTTAAGAGCCTGGCTTTGCAACAACTCTTCGGCAAACTGGGCTCGTAGAACGGCAACTTCATCCAACCAACCCTGTCCAAACATGTCGCCAATCCTCGAATTTATGCGACTTTTAAGGACGGAATCTTCGCAATCCACATGCACAATGAACGTTTGTCCAAGGCGCAGCTGCTCACTCAGCTTTTCTGATTTGGTGAACAGCGATTGAGTGGAAACACCCTCGGGGAGCTGAAACACAATCTCGAGCGCTCTTTCAATTCGAGTTTTATCGTTCGGATGTAGTTGCGCTGCCCGCTCTGGATCGAGCGCAACCAACCAGCGATGCAATTCTGGCCATCCCCACGCATCTGCACTTGCACGGAACATCTGCCTGAGCTCGTCATTCCGCGGTGGAAGCGGGTCGAGACCATGCAGCACCGAGCGCAAATACAGACCACTGCCACCCACGCAGATAGGCAAATGACCACGCGCAGCAACTTTTTTGCACACGTCCCAGACGTACTCCGCATAACGAGCAGCATCCATCGACTCGAAAGGATCAAGAATATCTATGCCGTGATAATGATATCGCACGCGCTCCGCGGCGGAGGGCTTCGCCGTCCCTGCACTGACACCGCGATAGAACTGAAACGCATCAATATTAATAAGCTCACAGGCTCGCCCTTGAAGCTCAAGACGCTCAGCAAGCAAATGTGCCAGGGCGGTTTTCCCGGTTGCTGTAGCCCCCACCACGAACACTGCCTTGTCGAATTTTTGCATCCTTTGTTCCTCAGATCCGGGCGAACCACTGCGCGACATCGTTTGCCGACCAACGTCGCCAAACAGGTCGACCATGGGGACAATGAGCGAAGAAATCGACTTCAGTACCACGCAGCAACAAACGCCGCACGAGCTCGGGATTCATAGGATCGCCACTGCGGATAGCGCTGTGACAGGCCACAGTCGCCAAATGCAAGTGAAAAATCTCCTTGCGGCTTAGATTCGCTGGTCGCACACCAACCTCAAGCCATTCTTGCGCTTGTCTGCGCGCTTTTTGAATCAGGGGATGCGCCTCAGCTGACGCGAACCCTTTGATGGCGAGTAAGCGCGCAACAACATCATCGAAGAGCGCAGCTGCTCGGTTGAAGTCGACCTGGGTGGGCATGGAATGTAATGCGATACTGCGATTGGCAAGAACCTCGATTTCAAATCCAAGA
>JBILKQ010000244.1:0-2607 GCA_044376655.1 Silvanigrellaceae bacterium | reverse complement strand
GATCAGGGGGTCATCCTGACCGACGAAGCGGTGTTTCGCAGACTCCTCGAGAATCCGCCATTACCATCGTTTAGCAACGTTTATCTGCGTGATCCGAATGCGCCTGAAGCCAAAGAACTTGCGCAAGAGCTGCGTCTCCTAGCCGAAAACTCCGAGGGTACATTGTCGTTTGAGACTCTTGCGGATCTCAGAGCTCGCATTCTACAGACCTTCGACAACACCTTTCGGGTCACAGATGCGCTCTATGTCTTGTGTGGAATCATTGCGATTGTGGCCACGGTGAGTTGTTTGAATCTACAAATTAGATTGCGCAGCCGCGAGTGGAGCCTGCAATGGGCCCTAGGTATCGATTCACAAACTTTGCTGCGACGCTTTTCCTTGTGGTCAGCTCTGATGGCTTTGCTCTCTTCTGCAGTATCCTTGCTAGGCGGATGGATATTGTCTGCGATTTTGGTTTACGCAGTAAACTATTATTCGTTCGGTTATTCGTTGAGTCTCGCTATCCCCTGGACGCTGCCCATGACCGTTGTCGGAGTAGCAACACTCAGTGGATACATCAGTGGTCGACTCCAAACAAAAAGTCTCTCAGAAAACACGACTCTCAATTCCCTGGTGAGGGAGTAGGATTTTCAAATGGAACTTCCACCGCTAGATTTTTACAACAGCATTGCGACGCAGCACCTCCACGGCGCACATTCTCCAACATCACTCGAATGGTGGTATTTCACTGGCCACGTTTGGAAAACCACGACAGAACAAACTTGCGACTCTCATTCTGATATAATCAATTTGCACAACAGAAAAGCTCCCGATTACGCGCTGCAGTCGACCTTCTTTCTTGCTGATGAAGCCAAGCCCAAAGGCCTGCTTGCTCACGCCGCCGAAGCCAACATTGAAAAGAAACAGCACAGGTCTAGCGAACGCGCCGCAGGCTTTGCTGAAAACTCCGTGTCAAATCCGCTGGCCTACGCCTTTCCGGGTATCCTAAATTTGAGTTTGGGGCACTGGCGTCTTAACCAACTCGGCAACGCCAAGGAGCACTTGAATTGGGATCTGCGCTTTGATGTTCGCGGTACGGAGTATCTATTACATTTGAAGGTCCCCAAGGGTGACATGTGGTTCCACGGCGATCGCGGTATTCTCAAGAAAACATCTGATACAGAGAACTTCTACTATACGAACCCACTCATCATTGCGAGCGGACAACGCATCGAACGCACCAGTGCTGGACAAGCAAAAGTGGAGCCTGTGTGTGGTCAACTTTGGTTTGATCACGAAATTCATGTGAAAAAAGTTATGGAAGTGGGATGGAGATGGTTTGGTCTGACCTTCAAAAACGGTGACGCACTCATGCTCTATCAAATCTCACAAAAAGGCGTCTTTGCTGAGGCAAAAGGAGAGCTGTGGGATGGCATCAAGAAGACCTCGGTCCGACTCCAGTCGGTCAAGATGACACCCGAAAACGTAACGTGCCTCAATTCCAAAAGGTGTTATCCGCAAAGTTTCCAAATTACATTCACCGACCCGCGGCAAGGAACGCAAAATCTCGTCACGACGAAGGCATGGTTCGCGGAGCAAGAGATGGGGAGCCATTCAGGGGGGCTCGCCCGGCCGTATTGGGAGGGCGGAGTGCAGGCCCTCTGGAAGCGTACCTCGAACAACCCCAAATCCCCTCCCCAAATGCTTGAAGGCATTGGCTTTACCGAACTTGTTCCTCAAGAATCCAAAAAATAATTCCGATAGAATGGAGTTGGGATTGGAGGGAACGACTATGCGTCCTGGTACACGCGCCCTGTGGCAGCTGAATCTCGGACTTTTCTCTGGTCTCGCCATAATTGCCACAACAACATCCTGCAGCAACGAAATGTCCAGCACCTACAGCGGCACGGCTGCCCCAACTCCTATGGGAGCAAAAGTCCTAGCTGCTGAATTTGCGCCATGCACGGATCCAGTGCGCCCTCTGCGCGTGGCATTCGTTATTGACAACACGGGCTCAAACGCTGCAACGCCGGGGGAAATTCAAAAAGGCCCCAACTTCGTCGGAACCGACCCGGTCAAGAGTTTCACAAATTCAAAGTGGCTACTGAACGATTCAGATCTGAAGCCACTGGGAAGCGACACCCAGTACACGGATCGCCAGGTTGCAGTCTACAAAGCCATTCTCAAGCTGCAGCGTGCCGCTGCAGAAGCGCGTGCGAAAAAACCGAGCTTCGCTGGAATTGATGTTGGGGTTGCTCATTTCCCATATGCACCTCCTGGATTGCCAGCGGGCGCAGCTGTTGACGTAGAGGACCTCAGCAAGGCCGTTTTTCACAACGGCGGCAACACAGGCCTTTCAGACAAAATGACCGACGTATCCAAAATTACATACACTGACACTTGGCGCGGACAGCTTTGGAACATGCTGAAGTTCACCCATTATTCGCGAGGCATGACGCCCTATGTGACTGCCTTCAGTGCCGCAAAAGAGCTTCTCGTTGCAGCGAAGAAGGACCCGAATGACACCCGGCAGGGGTTGATGATCTTTGTGACTGATGGTCTGCCAACTGACCGCAAGCCGAGCGAAATCATTGCTGGCCGTGGCTCCTTCGGCAAAGACTATCGCGT
>JBILKQ010000029.1:0-24211 GCA_044376655.1 Silvanigrellaceae bacterium | reverse complement strand
GATGGACCCAATGTACAGACGATCTTTGTACGCGTGTTGTTCAGTGCAGCCGTCATTGTTCGGATTCTCCTTCACCTTTTGCAAGCAGCGTCTTTTGTTGAGTGTTGTGCCGCAGAGAAATGATGTTTTCAATCTGGGCTTCAGCTTCGGTCAGACGGCCCTTTAGGGTGTCGACCGTTTCAAAACCAGCCTTCAAAAGGCGTGCGATGTCGTCGAGCGATGTGCCATCTTGTTCAATCGCCGCAAGGATATTCTGCAGTTCGCCCTGAAGTTCTTTATAGGTCAATGCTTTCGCGGGGTTCATGGCTGGTTTTGTTCCTCTGTGAGGGGAGGTAGCGGGTGCTCGCCTGGAAGTGAAGTCGAGCCGTTTGAAAAGTGCTCACGCACCGTAGCAACCTGCATTTCGAGTAAAACTGGTGCGTTTTTTCGGGGGCTATGCATCTCCATTTGAATTGTCCCCACAAATTCAGATGTGAGAAAGTCATCTGCTGTGAGTGTCTTGCCATTGGAGGAACGCATTACGGCATAGCCCAGGCGCAGTGGCTGGGCGGCAGTTCTTTGGACGAGCCTGAGGGCACGTTCACCCTCTGAGACTCGCTCCTTTTCCCTTTCGATGCGGCGACGCGCTGATTGCACGATCAGTAGGTCGGCACGTTCGAGCGCCTTGGCCTCCCGCTGCAGGCGTGCCTGCACTGCAGTTGACGAACGTTCCAGGCGCGCGAGGATGCGTTCAAAATTCTGAGCCACCATCTGAGAGAGAAAACGTGCTGCCCCTGTTGGGGTCTTCTCTGCCATTGCAGCCACCTCGTCAGCAATGCTGACGTCTTCAAAATGGCCGATCGCCGTGAGAACAGGAAGAGGACAATAAGCGATCGCTTTTGCAATTTCGAGGTTATCAAACCAGCGCAGATCGAGACGCGAGCCGCCGCCTCGGGTGATCACCACACAATCAAACGCATTGCTGTTGCGTGAGATCTCGGAAAGCGCAGTACTGACATCTGTTTCCACCTGCTCGCCCTGCATGTGGCAGTCAAACAGGGTAATTCGAAAAGACAGATGAGGCATCTTCATTTCGTCGAAGAAATCTGTCTGGGCGCGAGAACCGTGAGCGGTGATTAAAGCAATTCGCATGGGGAATTCAGGCCAGCGCATCAGGCTGCGTTGGCGGTCATAAAGACCACGCCGCTTCAGCTCTCGAACGATATTCTCTCGCTGCAGTGCGAGATCACCCAATGTGTAATGTGGGTCGAGATCGTCGACGATAAGGTTGAGACGTGCACCTTCTTTTCGGAAATCGCAGTGCACTCTGAGTTTGACCTTGATGCCTTCGCTCAGCGGAAAATTTGTGATCTTTTCGCCAAGCTGACGAATCTTTCCGGCCCAAAGACAACAGGGGATCGAGGCTGCACGTCCGGTTTGAAGTGCACGTTCTTGTTCTGGTTCCACAAGGTCGAAGTAAACGTGACCGCTGGAAGCCTTAAGCGACGAGATCTCACCCACAATCCAAAAATCGAAAGACAAATGGCGCTGAAACACTGCTTCAACACGCTGTGTGAACTGGGTGACGGTAAGGACGTCTTCCTCACCTTTTGTGGTGACTGTGTTCGAGGTGCTTTCCTGTGTGTGCAAATCCATTTGAGATGGGCTCGGGGCTGGAAGGACAAATCCCATGAATTCGAGTTTCTTGAGCACGCCTTCACTGGAATTCAAAAACCAACACTTCTGCGCACCATCAAAGCGTGCACCCAATTTTTTTAGTTCTTCTTTGATGGTGAACGTGTCCCCGCCCAATTTGAGCAGATCACCTTGCTGTGTCAGTGTTCTCCGTGGAGCCATGGCTGTGCAGTTATTCCTTTTCACTCAATCGTTCATCGGTGTCGTCCTCGGGGCTAGCTGCAGGGGAGGGAAGTGCTGGAGCTGTTGGCTCAAGAACAAAAGTTGCCCGGGGATCGTCGATTCCGTTGGGGAGTTTTTCACTCCAAAGGACAACGGAGGTCTGTTTTGCTGCATCTGAATCAGGAGAACCGAGAGCCACTGTGGCATCGAAGATCTGTGCGCCCACCAGCTCGATGGTGTCAGGAGAACGCCACAAGAAACCACGGATGGGCAAAGCAAATTCACTCAATCCGAGGCGTTCTCTCTCCACCGGCTGTCCATTGAGTTTGAAACGCAGACGAAGAAAAGTTGAACTAGAAATTTTCCCTTCGAACAAACAGAAAATATGCCACTGTGCTTGAGTAGGGCGTCTCCCAATCAGTTGCATCATCGTTTCCGTGCCTGCTGAGCCGTCAGTGAGTGTTAGTGTTTTCAGCTGTGCGTTCTCAGTCTGTGATTCGCAACCAATACCTTTAAGTGAAGTGCTGAGTTCGGTCTCAATGATTTCATCGCGGCTGTTATTTCCAGGGAAAGTGAGATGGAGGCCAAAAAGTCTGCTCTTTTTTCTTTCCGCGTTGGTTCTTTCCTGCACGATTTGGGTTTTTTCCGGTTCTGTGCGCAGTGTGTGTTTGATGTTGTTCTTGTTGATCGAGTGTTTGGGATCAATGAGCCAACCTTCGCTTGTGAGTATGCTGTAAGTGGAATCCTGTAGCTGGGAGATGAGTGCATCGTTACGCTGAAATGCTGCATGCATGTTGTCTTCTGCTTCCTCAGCTGGGAAGTCGTGAGTTCGTTTATCAAAAAAGCGTATGACCTCTTGTAGGCTTGTTGGGGTAATCACGTCGATTGAATCGTTTTTCCGCTCTTCCGAGCTCAAACCTTCGTGCAGATAAACCATAGCCTCGCCCCGCGTCAGGTAGCTGTGGGGCTGTGAATCAGTCGAAAGCACTACGGGAGAGCCATTATTGTGGAGAACCAGAGCAATGTTTGATTGGTTTGAGGTTGCCAGGAAGGATTCTGCTAACGCAGCAAGCCAAAGGTCGAGTTGTGCGATTTTTTCCTCGCTCTTCAGCGACGGATTTTTTGTTGCAAGGGGCGATAATAGGCCAGCTCCTATCCAGCTAAAGGTGGATGCACTGCTGTTGCTCACCGTTTCCCAGTTGAGTCTGAGGCTCTCTTGAGGGAATTCAACCTGCACGAATAGCAATCCGGGGTCTGTCAGGAATTCGCTTTGTTGGAGATAAACTTTGGAACTAGCAAATTCCTCGCGTCGTAAAATTTTAAGTTCTGATGTGAAGACGCTGTTGAGAGCACCTGAAATTGATTGTTCTTTGCACTTCTCGTCACATTTTTCGTTTTGGCCAAGGTTGATGCGGCGGGCAGATCCACCCTTGGAAAGAATTTTGTTGATGGCCGTGGGTTGCGGTGAAAGATAGTCACGGAGTTTTTGATTTTTAAGAGTCGCTCCGAGATCAACAGGACTTCTGCTGGTGAGGATAGAATCACGCGACAAATGGTAAGAATCCGCTGAGGGAATGAGGTGACTGAAATAGAGACTATGTTTTTCGCGCCCAGAAAGCTTGTTGATGGTCGCAATCGTTTTCGCGAGACGAGTTAGAGGTGCATTCATGCTGTCGATGTAGATAACAAGATTTTTCGCTGATTGCGTGCGAATTTCGGTGTTGATGGCTCCGGGTTGGAAGCCTTCAAGAACAAGGATTCCGGACGCTGATTTGGGCCACTCGACAGTGAAGCTCTTCTCCCCCCGCCGAGCGAATTCGGTTGCAGCAGGAATCTCCAGATCTGCATGTTGCCCTTTTGGGTCGACTGAGATTGGTGTCGATTCTTCATGAGGGAATCCCACGAGCGCAGTGAGAGGAGAGTCGAGGCGGTCCTGTGTGACTGCAACTGCTCGCAAGCGCAATTTCCATTGCCGCGCAGAGCTCGCCATGGACTCGAATCGGATGTTGGTTGTTTCGCCCGGTAGCAGCAGGTGCACATTCTTGTGAATGGTCACGTTGCCTGCTGTGTCGAGTTTTTCTTTCAGAAGGAATTTGTGAGGATTTCTGGGTGTGGCATGCAACTGCGCCCTGGAACGACCGAGTTTGAGGAGGGCGTCTATGGCTTGGCCTCTTTCGGGGCTCGGCAATCTCTCGCCGTTCAGCTGCGGAGGGTTGAGACGGGCCGGCCATTCAAAATGAAAACCAGCATGCATGCGGAGGTCTGTTGTGAGCTTCACGCTCTGACGACCTGCGTCTAACTCCCAGCCTCGTGCGAGCCGCGTAAGCTTTTCGTAGTTTCGATGCAGCGTGGAAAGGGTTGAGACGGGGGCGCGTGTACCAAGCGATATTCCAATCAGTATTGCGACAAGTAAAGCAATAATCAGCGCGACCTTGGCAGCTAAAATTTCATTTCGGCTGCTTTTTGAAATGTAATGATGGCGCTTGAGTCCTCTTTTCATTGTTCGGTTTCCCCGCTTGCGGAGTCTGGAAGAGCCGAGGTGGATTGGTCAAAGATCTCCTCAGACTCCGGTGTCGGCTCACTCAGGGTCGAGGAAGTCATGATTGATTTCACCGGCAATCCCATAAGCAGTGTTTTGAAGGCAGAGCTGTCTCGCAAAGTCACATCTTCAACAATGCTTTTCATGAGTTTTTCGCGAGCATTGGTCAGGCAGTCGTCGAGAGACATGGCATCCTTCTGTGGGGGCAGATCTGTTTTCTGAAAGTCTTCATATGTGAGTTGAGGAAGGCGAGACTCGTCGCTTCGCAGTGCAAGACTGACACGGATGTACATACGTTTGCCTGTTGAAGAAGCCACATTTTGGCAGATGACATGTCTTCTGGTGTTTACAATGTTTTTTCTGAGCAGTGTGTTGTCGACAATCAGTCGGGTGCGTTTCGTTTGCTCAGCTTTCAGCTCGAGCACCGTGGGTTTCTGTTTAGAGAGACGCGTATCTTTTGGGTCGAGGTTGAACTCCGAGTAGAACAGAGGCGAATCTTTTTCATTTTGAGATGGAAGCCCGCGGAGCAACTCAGCCACTGAAGATTGTGCCTTTTGCCCGGGTGATTCGAGGGTAAGATCGGTGAGTTCAGATTTCGTCTGGCCATCAAAGCGTACGAAAGCAGTTGAGGTCGAATCTGCATCCGCAAGCCCGAGGACAAACGTCTGATGGTGATTCTTTAGCCCGCTCGAGTCGAGGAACTCGAGGTGGTTTTTCAGCACAGTGTGAATCATGAATGTGGATTTTGACCAAGATGCGAGAGAGTCGACCTCTGTTGGCGAGGGTTTTCCCGAATTTTCAACTCCAGGTGAAAGCCAAATAAAGAAAGTTTTTGCTCCCGGTTGATGCAGCCGCAAGACGACTTGTTGATAGACGTGGAACATATGTTGGTCGACGGTCAGAAACCTGCTTGAACAGACTACAAGAGGGTTTATCCAACGGTCGAGTTGACGTGGTGTCAGGCTGTAGGGGATAACCGAGGCTTGAAAATGTCCGAGGCGTGCAATTTGGCTCAGCTCTTGACCGCAGCGTTCACCGGGAACAGACGCTTCAAGAAGCATGTCGAGTGGTGATGCGCCACCAATAGCCGCTGCGAAAAACCCTTCTTTTGCTGGCACCACTTTTTTAGCGAAGGCGGCGCGGACATTGGAGATGATCTCTTCGGGCATGAAATCATGTCGAAGGCCGTGAGAAACAGGTTCGATCCCCAAGAGGCTGGTTGCGAATTGACCCAGCAAGCTTGGCGTGCTCGGGTGTATCTCCTGAAACGAGCTCAGCTGCTCCCGCAATGAGTTGAGTTTTTTGTCGGCCAAAGAGAGCGGCACGTCGGCCCGTTTAAGGCCAGGGAGAATGAAAACAAAGGTGGTTGAAGGTGGGTTTTTCAAAAAAGATTCATGCACCGAGCGTGAATTCTTCGAATACAGGTAGTCAAACGTCAAGAAACCCAAAAGAAGCAATGCGATGCTGGTTAGACGCACGCTCCAGTTGATTTTTGAAGTTGCATTTTTGGCCAGCGTGTAGATCGCAGCCGCGGCCAAACTCATCCAGAGCAGTGCACGCAGGCTTTCAAAGAAACCTTCACCAAGCGGGCTCAGGGCGCGTACGAGCAGATTGCCAGGAGTCCAACCAGGATTGTGCAAAGCAACCGTCATGAAGCTGCAGAAATAGAAAGTCATCAGGTAACAAAGAGTCACCGTCCGTTGCACGGAGATTCTCAAAGAGGCAAGCGCCCATCGCACTGCAATGCTCATGATGAAGAGGGGAATGCACAGCCCCACCCATGTGGCCACAATTAAATCGAAATCCAGTATTGATGTGCTGCTTTTCAGAGCTGAAATCAGTTCTGCTTCAGGAATATGTTTCATTGCCTCGGGCAATACACCCGTGTGGCGGTCGAGTTTATAGAAGGTCAAGGCAGAGTGCGCAAAGGAGAAGAGAGCAGCCAGCGCTGCAACAGTCGTCAGAAACGGGACATCAAAGAGTGCGCCGAGCGAGCGTGAGGACTGTCCTGTAAAGGAGCGCTTGTGTGAATACATTCTGCACTCGTCCTCAATTGTCGCTGTAAATATGATGAGCCGAACTCATTTCTTCAAATGACTTTGCATCATTCTCAGACCATCGCAGCATATCGATGAGCTCATTCTGCATTGTTGTGTTCCAAGGGCGTCCGCGCAGAGAATCGAAAAAATCACGCCAACGGCTGTTACCCAACACCAAATGTACGGGAGGGTCAACGAGGTTGTATTCGTAGCCTGGCCCCTTCCATTGAAATTCTTTGAATTCGGCTGCCGCAGCTGCCAGGAAGAGAACACCAAGTGCGAATGTGTTGCAGTCATCAGGGCGTTCAACGTGAATTTGGAAGCCTTTACAGAGCGCACCCTGGTGTTTGTTGAAGGTCGGTCTGAACTCATGTGAACGGAACTTGAGGCCGGAGAAACGAAGATTCTGAGGGGCGCTGGCATTCCACTCGGCAAAGATGTTCAGAATTTTTTGTACCGGTAGGCTCGGAGCGCCAACGGTCTGAAAAGGAAGCGTGCTGCCACGGCCTTCGCTGATAAAAGTTGTTTCAAGAGCCACAAAGGCTGGAAAACAAAATGCTGTTTCCCACGTGGGGAGATTCGGACTTGGGAGTGTCCAACGCCGTTGTGAAAGCTCCGTCAAGCTCGTGTTGCGCTTCAAACCATCCACTGTGATGACTTGGTAGGGGATGCGCATTTTATCTGTGGCATGAAAAAGCTTACCAAGCTCGCCGAGGCTAAGGCCATGGCGCATGGGGATGGAGTACCAGCCCACAAAGCTTTCCCAACGCATGTCCAGATTATTTCCCTGTGTAAAGGCTCCAGGCAACTTGAGGCGGCTTAGACCGAGGGGATTCGGTCTATCGAGCACCACAATTTTCTTTTCTGCTTTTTCTGCCGCACGCATGCAGCCAGCGAGTGTGAGCATGTAGGTGTAAACCCGGCATCCCACGTCCTGAAGATCTACCACCAGCGTGTCGACGTCTTTGAGTTGTTCTGGCGTAGGGATGCGAGTTTTCGAATAGAGGCTATACAACGGGACTGTTTTTCCTGAGGGAACAACCAGGGTGCTGTCAGGCGTCTCAATCATGTTGTCTTGTTCGGTCTGCCCATATCCGTGCTGGGGGCCGAAAACAGCAGTGAGGGTTGAGCCGTGTGCTTTCTCGAGAGCCTCAACAATCACGTCGACAGTCGGGATAAAGTCCTGGGTTGTGCAGGCCTGATTGGTTACAAGCCCGATCCGTCCCAATTGATTCAAGAGGTTTGCATCTTTTCGCACTCTGTCAATTGCTGAGATCACCATTTGCTCACCTTTTTATCTATTTCTTGAGTGGTGGATTGTAAGACGTCTTCGAGATTTGAGCCACTCATGGGGCGAAAAGCCTCATGAGGATCGGAAGTGCTCTCCGTATAGGCAGTGAGAATCCCGTCGGGAGACTCTTGAACCTGAATGGAGAAGGCTTGTCCCTCAATAACGTAAAGAAATTGACTCACCTTGAGGAGTTTGCCTTTGGGTTGGCGGATCTGCCCTGAGCGTTGCTGGGGGCGGGAAGTCATTGGATCAATTGCTCCATAGTTGGAAGCGGGGATTGAGAATTGCGTTTGCACAGCAACTCTGGAACGAACTGTCAGCCGTTCGACTCCCCCCTGCAAATTGTGTTCGTTGATGACAACGCAACATGATCCGATCCCATGACCAGAAAGTCAATCAACCTTTCGCGCTTGGGGCAAAGGATATTGCTTCAGACGCTTTGTACGCCGCAATAAAACGGCGTGCAGATGTTCAGTTGATTGGAAGTGGGGTTTTTTTACGTAATAGGGTCAGGAAGACCCGGCGGCTCTGCGCACATAGGAAGTGCCGGTCGCGTGTCTAGGAGGAACACCGTATGGGTTTGCGGATTCAAACCAACATTCAGTCTCTCTCAGCTCAAAGAAACTTGGTGAACTCGACTGAGGCAAACAACCAGTCGATGGAGAAATTGGCTTCGGGTTATCGGATCAACAAGGCTGCTGACGATGCAGCTGGTCTGGCCATCTCTGAAAAGTTGAAGGCCGACATCCGTGGCTTGAATATGGCCAAGAGAAACGCCAGCGATGGTGTGTCACTGGTTCAAACCGCTGAAGGTGGCTTGAATGAAGTCGGAAACATTCTGAGTCGCTTGCGTGAACTTGCAGTTCAATCGAGCTCGGACACGATTGGTAATACTGAGCGCGGATTTCTTAATAAGGAATACACCGCACTCAAGGACGAAATCGACCGTATTACCAACGCAACTGAGTACAATGGAACTCGTCTTCTCGTAGGCAACCAGGAGACCCTGGATTCTTCCTTGGTGAACCGGAGCAATCCGTATCCCTTGGAAATTCAGGTGGGCAAGGACTACTTCACGTCAGTTGATGAGAAGGGACAGTCGAATCCGGTCAACGTGATCAGAATCGACCTTCAGAACCTGAACACCAACACTGACTCGAATGGTCTGAACCTTGGCCGAAGCACAGAAGACGGCGGCACACGCGTCGACAGCAAGGAAAGCGCTCAACAGTCCATCGGGACTCTTGATGCAGCAATCCAGAAAGTTGCCGAGTACCGCTCTTACCTGGGTGCGATCCAGAGTCGTCTCGGCTCGACGATCAACAACCTGTCTGTGCAGACAGAGAACTTTGCGGCTGCCAACAGCCGTATTCGCGATACAGACTTTGCGGATGAATCTGCGAAACTTACGCAGTCCAACATCCTCAAACAAGCTGGCGTTGCGGTTCTCTCTCAGGCCAACCAGTCGCCTCAGGCGGCACTTCGCTTGCTCGGGTAAGCGAACACGCTCCCGGCCCTCTGGGCCGGGTTGCTTTCAAGATTATCTCCTTCCACATGGGCGGGCCGGCAGGATGCTGGCTCGCTTTTTTTTAATGTGATCCGGGCATCCACTCGCTTCTGTGCTCGCAAAAACCTCGATAAAATCTGTATTGTTTCTTTTACCTCGTTATTTCGCGCGATTAGCTTTAAATGCGGATTAACTCAAATTGTTGCCTTACCAATATGCACGTCGCGCAAGCAAAACTTACTTTGAACAACTTTAAGTTGAACTTAAAAGTCATGTTTTGGTTGTAGAAGACACCGAGAAGTAGAGTAGACTCCGTTGTGTTGATGCTCTCGCTGCTGCTGAAGCTGATTCTGTTGTTGAACACCTCGAGTTGCTTGTTGTTGTTGAAGTCGTAAATGTTGTTTAGGGTCTCGAATGACCGCAGATTCATTTGTGTCTGCGGTCATTTTTTGTATTTATAAATACCTTATTTGCCGAAAACGACGTATACATAGATGAGGCTCCGAAGAATCAGATGATCACCCTGTCCAATTTGACCATGCGCTTTGGCGCAAAAATTCTTTTTGAAAACATCAATGCACGATTCAATATGGGATGCACCTATGGAATTATTGGTGCAAACGGAGCGGGTAAGTCTACTCTTCTTAAGATAATCGCCGGACTCCTGGAGTCGGATACAGGCGAGGTCAATTTTGGGAAAGACCTGCGCCTTGGTTTCCTGAAGCAAGACCATTTTGAATATGACGAACAGACCATCATCAATACTGTGATCATGGGAAACCGTGCCCTTTGGGATGCGATGCAGGAAAAGGAAGAGATTTATAATCGTGCAACCTTCACTGATGAAGAAAATGAGCGCCTTGCCGAGCTTGAAATGATCGTCGCTGAGAACGATGGATATGATGCTGATGTCTTGGCTGCACAGTTGCTCGAAGGCTTGGGTTTACCAACATCCAAGCACAACGACAAAATGAAAACACTGGCTGGCGGCTATAAGGTCCGTGTTCTTTTGGCGCAGTGTCTGTTTCCCAAGCCAGATATTCTGCTTCTCGACGAGCCCACCAATAACCTCGACGTGCACAGCATTCGCTGGCTCGAGAATACTATTAAACAAAGGCAAGGAATTACCTTAATTGTTTCGCACGACAGACACTTTTTGAACTCGACCGTGACGCACATTGCCGACATCGATAGGAACACCATCCAATTCTACACAGGTGACTACGAATACTTCATGGCTGCCAGCCAGCTCGCAGTCGAACAGAAAGAGCTCTCAAACATGAAGCTCGAAAAACGCAAGGTTGAGCTCGAAGCCTTTGTGGCTCGTTTTAGTGCCAATGCGAGTAAAAGCAGCCAAGCCTCTAGCCGACAAAAACTTTTGGAAAAGCTTGAAAAACAGGTTGAGGAAATCGTTCCCTCAAAGCGTCTTTACCCCAAATTTATTTTCAAGCCGAACAAGCAGCTTGGCAAGCAGCTGCTGCAGGTTGAAGGCCTGAGCAAAACATTTCCGCCCTCAGAGGGCGAAACGTCTCCCAAAACCCTCTACCGCGACTTGCATCTCTATTTGAATCCGGGCGATCGCTTGGCCATCATCGGTCCAAATGGTGTGGGCAAAACCACTCTTCTGAAGATGTTGGTGGCTCAGTTGACGCCTGATTTCGGAAAAATAGCATGGGGTGTTAGCACTCAGATTGGTTATTTTCCCCAGGATCACAAAGAGGCTTTGCCCTCAGGCACCACACCATTTGAGTGGCTCAGCACCTTTGCCCCCAATGAACCTCATGAGTATGTGAGAGGCTTTCTTGGGCGAATGTTGTTTCGTGGACCGGAACAGGACAAAAAAACAGAAGCTCTCAGTGGCGGGGAAAGAGCTCGGGTTTTGTTCTCGAAGCTTATGATGGATGGCGCCAACGTGATGATTCTCGACGAACCCACAAACCACCTCGACCTCGAGAGCATTACAGCTCTGAATGATTCGCTCAAAGAATTTCAGGGTTCACTTATTTTTGTGAGTCATGATATCGATTTCATAACGTCTCTGGCGAATCGGATTCTCGAAATTGACCAGCAGGGCAATCACAGATTCATGGACATCTCGGAGTTCACACCCTGATGAGGTCACTTTGGATGCTGTAGTGCGGCCAAAGTGGAGGAACATTTTTTTATGGAGTAAAAAGTTGAGCTAATGCGTCCTGCGTTGCGAAACGTTCGCCAACGCAAGTGCTGGATGTACAGACTCTGCTGCGGCTACACGATGCGCTCGTATCCCAAACGAAGTCATTTTCTCCCCCCACCAAAACGCCATGTACGCGACCTGTTTGAGGGTCAAACAGTGGTGATCCTGATGAGCCTCCAGATACGTCTGCCATCCCAAAGAAGTAGATTTGGTCCCCACTTCCTGTCTGCCCTTCAAACGGCGCTGCCTTGAGTGAGAGTCCAGAGGGGTGGCCTAGGGTCATGAGCACATCGGGGCGAGTGCTCGAAATCTCTTCTTTTGGCAGTAGGAATGGCTTGCTCTCAGGATGTAGTTTCACAGCCCTATCGAGTTCCACGAGCACCAGGTCGCCAGCGCTCTTTGGCAGAGAAGATACAATCCGACGACACGTGTGCACTTGGCTTGAGTGAAATGTTTCTAGGTCCGGGTTGAAGTGATTGAAAATGAAAACTCGCGAATCGCATTCTTTCTCATTGCTGATGCAATGGCCTGCAGTCACGAGCAATTGGTCACTCACCAGAAAACCTGTGCAGTCGCCCAGCACAGGTTCGTTGTAAAAGGCTTCTGTGCTGCACAGACCGAAAAAATCACCGAATTTTGGGGCGCTAATGTGAAACTTCAGCTCATCAACCTTCTGGATTCTGAAGGAGCGAGTGAGCAGTGCTACCGAGGACGAAAACGGGCCAAGAAAAGCGTTTTGCTCTGAAACTGCTTGGCGGCTGTCGGAATTATAAACAGTCTGCAGCTTTGCATACTGCTCACTACAACCCTGTGCAGCAAAAGTGCAGGCGAGAATGGAGGCAGAGTGTCGGGTAAAATTCCACAGCGACATTCAGCCTCCATTTTGCGGGTGCGCTGTTCAGCTCAAATCGGGCTCAGCGCAAATCAAGCCCTGATTCAGCTTGGGTATTAGAAGAACGGATCGGTCAGCAAGAAGAAAATACCAACCATAAGAAGGCTCATAAGCGCAAAGGTCAGCAAAACCATAAAGACTTTGTCACCTGAGCGGTTTTGCTCAAGCTGCTGCGCAAGCTGTTGAACCTTTGTCTCCGAAGGGGCTGCACGCAATTCTGCAACCGAGCTTGAAATTTGCTCTTTGCTCATGTTGAGCGACATTTTTTCGCTGAGCGTGTTCAAAAACTCTTCCTCGCTCATTCCAGATGCACGAGCAGCAACAACAATTTTTCTGGCCTTGGCGACAATTGATTCGGCATTGATTTGGCCTTCAATAATCTCGTGGGCCAATTGATTGAAGTCGGTTTTGAGTGCCGGAGTGTTGGCACGGGCATAGGACTGGGTTTGGAGAAAGAACAAAACCAAAAGCGCAGAAAATAAACGTTTCACTAGATAACCCCTCTTGGCTGGATTTGATTCGAGGCCAGTAGCGCTACCGGTTTTAGGTAGGCGAAGCAACACAAAACTCAGCGTTCACGTGTCAGGCCTACAACGAAAGTAAGACTCAGTTGGAGTGAACTCTGGACTATAAATAATTAGTAATTTCAGATGGATGGTTGCGGGTGTTTATGTTTTGCGGAGATTTTGCCGATACAGCTCCCTGCGAGGGAACGATGCAAAATTACCTTTTTAAATTGTTTTTCATTGCTGCTGCGCTTGTTGTGGAAGGTTGTAAACCCGCTCCGTCGTCCGCGGGTGCAACAGTTAATGCGCTCGATTCGGGCTCTACCATCGTTGGAATCGTGAGCAAAAGTGAGGCTCCCATCAATCTCAGCCAGGTGTCCAAGCGCAGCCTGCGCACTGGGGTGATTTGCCGTCTAGGCGGCGGTGCCGAGGCTGCTCAACTGAGCATTGTCCCCTCAACTTTGGCAAAGATTTCGTCAGTCAACGGACTTGAATATTTCATCCAGCTCAAAACACCCCTTTCCTCTAGCCAATGCCAGGTTGCAGCGGCGGACGAGGCTTTCGATTATCGTAGTTTCTTTGTCTCGAAGGCAGAGGTCGATTTGCTCACGTCTACTACAGTGAGTCCGGAGCAAAGTCGTGGACTCCCCCCGGACCTGGACAGCCTTAAAAGCAACAGAGCCGAGGCTCTTGCTCGTGATATTGAGAATCGCCGCTCAGGTGGCAATAAGCCGTGTGGCCTCACTTCTTTTGGAAACAGAGGCTGCTGGGCCTGTGTGGGGTGGTCCATGACGAGCGCCAAGGTCTTCCCACCTGGCCTGGGTGCGGTTGCTGATGCGAGTCCCAATGGCTTTCTGCGCGCAACGGCTAGCGCTCGCTCTCGCAAAGCGGCTGATGGCACTGTGAACATTAAAGGTGTTCGGTTTCTTTCGCTGAAGGCACAGTACGGGTCAACTCCATCGTTGGCGCCCCGCGGTTCAATTCTCTTTTGCAACACCTCAACTGAAGGGCATGCGGCAATAATCACCAATCCGGCCAACGAAATGCGAAGCGATGTGATTGAAATTATCGGTGCAAATTGGCGACAATCACTCTGCTGGGAACGCGTGGATGAAATCCTTTTTCCGCTTGATTGATGCCTATGCTCGCACGGGTTTTATCTGGCAGTAGTGAGATGCACGGAAAGATATTTGTCCCAACTCAATTGGCATGAGCGGGAACCGGGACGCTACTGCGACGGCCAAATTTGGCAGCCTCGTGCAAAGCTAGTTTGAAAAATCCACGAGCCAAATGTGCTTTGTTGGTCAGTTCCACAGCTTCAACGGTTTCGCAGTCCATGCCATCGAGCTGCTTGACGGGTCCTTCGTAAATAACATGATGTCTGATGTGGTTGAAAACTCGCTCACGCAGATTTGTTTTGTCTGAATCCACTGCATAGATGATGTTTTTTGCTTCGCTGCTGAGTGTTTTTCCGACCACGTAGGACCAATACCGGGTTCTTCGCAATGTGTTTCCAGGTGAGAGACAAACAGCTGTGAGTTCAAGAACTGATGCATCCACGGGCATTGGACCTGATTCAGGAATCTGCTCAAGGCAACGAAATGGTCCGCGTTCAATCAGCGCGAAGCCTCCCTGAGGCTGAAGACGCGAGTTGAAACAGACGAATGCTTGCCCCTGCCTTAGGTATTCGATGGGTAGGCTTATGCCATCGGCATGTTTGAATTCACGCTGAAGTAGAACGAGATCGCGTTCGCTTGCGAGTTTCTTAAAGTGCAGTTTGTTTTCGCCAAGAAAATAATTGCTGAAATCCGAGAACGCAATCAACCCTTGACCTATCAACGTGAACATGAACGAACCTCCAGCTCAGTGGGAGTGTGACGCACCGGAAAGCACTTTGCAAAGGGAATTATGTTCAGAAAACAGGATCTTTTCGTTCTGGTTTTGAATTTTAGTATCATCGTTTTTTTCGTCCAAAACGCTGGAGTCCACCATGGCTAACGGCAACTTCACGAAGTCTTCAAGAAATTGTTTAGCTGCGTCGAGGATTGCTTCTGGCTGATTTGAATTTTCCTGGCAAAGGGCAGCGTGGAGTCTGAGTGAAATCGACATATGTCCTTGCCAAGTTATGATTCCCACCCCAATTGGAAAACAGGGTGTTCCGGCGGGCGGAGCGATTGAAATGTGAGTTGGCCAACCAGCGTCATTGAGGTTCTCTGGAAAATCCCATCGTCCTAAGTTGCTGAAAGAACCTATCCACGAATTCTTGCTGCCACGCAGCCGAGCTAGCGCAAGCAAGTTTTTCTCGCTGAGCCGTGCAAGAAATTCTGTGAGGCGCTCGTTTCCAAGCGCATGCCATGGGTTCAGAGATTTTTTGTAGTTTGCAAAAAGATCCTGGAGGGATGCACAACGATCGAAGTGAAGTCCAATTGAGCTCGTTCGGTTGCTGTCGCATTGTCGCTCTTCGGAACGGCGGGTGTTTACTGGGAGGAGCCAGTGGCACTGATGTTGTTGTGCGAGGAGAAGTTGTTCACAAACAACATGATTTATGATCCAAAGAAGAAGTGTGTTGAGGTTAACTTTGTGCTCTGATGCTGCGGCAAAAATTGCTGTGCTCGAAGATTTATCAAAAACTCGTCTGGCCAAATGTTGTGGTGTGTAGGGTGCCTGCTTTTCAAGGTTCTTCCAGAGTGTTTTGCGAGGCTGCAAGTCGCCCAACAATCCTCTCACGCCTCCCCAAAGCGCGCTTCTTTTTAGGTTCATTTTGAACGCAGGGAGATGCAACTCTTTGCTATTCCATTTTCGGGAGAGTCGCAGCAGTGCCCCGAGACCATCGCAATCTTCGTGCTGAAAAATGTATTTCTCGGTTCTATTCTGCGGAAACGCCGCTATCACTTCGAACAGGTCTCCCCGTCCAAGCTGTTTTTCGATCTTGAAGATCTTTCCGAGTGCATTGGCTCTCATGACATGACCCAGTCGAATGCAGTGGTGTGCGCGGGTCGTAAAAATCCGCAATGAAAATCATCCAATTTTCCATGCTCGGGGTGAAAAACCCGATACAGGGCTCCCGGGATGGAGAAGCGCACTTTTGTTCTCCAGCTTTCCGAGCCGACAAGTGCGTTCTCGGTTTCAATGAATCCGGTGAAGTTCCCGGGAAGTTGCTTCGAAATACGCAGTGCTTTGTGCATCAGCGCGGTTTCGAGCGCAGCGCGCTCGGATGCGGCGGCGGTGCGTTTGATTCTGAACGCCGTGATGTATGTACCCGAAGATTCTATCGCCCATCCAAGTGGAGCATACTCAGAACGGATGCGGCGTTCGTTGGATGTATCTACAAGCAAACACCCGGCCTGGATATCCCCATTTGCCTCGATCAACACGGGAGTCGCATGGCTTTCCAAACGCATCACGTCGTCAAGACTCAGATCGAAGGCGAGTTTGCCGAGATTTGACTCATAAAAGCGAACCAATGCGGTCCACTCAGCTTTGTTCGACGCACCTGTTTTTCCAAAAAGTTTCCCCAAACTCGGAATCTTTGGCCAGACGTGGGCTTTGTACTCTGCCAAACGCGTATATTCGAGCGGGAAGGAAGGGCGGGAGAGTGCTGCACGAGCGATAGTGTTTTCGTTCAGTATTGCAGTCAGGAAGAGTGAGCAATGGTCGAGATCGGGAAGAGACGGAGATACACGAACGAATTCGCAAAAAAGCCCGTAGAGGGATTGTCGGGTTCGTGCAGATGCCGTTTGTGCAAGGCGTAGATCCTGGAGATAGCCAATGCTGCGCAACCGGCCTCGCATAAAGCCTTTGCGCATAGAAACTGCACCTACGCCGACAATTGAGCCTTTTTCCTCGCAAACAAGGGCAGCGAAACGCTCTGACTGCAGGTTTGGGAGAGAAAAATAGTCATTTCCGCGGGTGAAGGCGAAGTTGAATCCGTCGGTATTCATGGAGGTGGCATTGAAAAACCCAGCCAAGGCTTTTGAATCTTCCGGCCGTGCCAAACGCACTCCCGGAAAGCGCTCGAACAGCGCCAGGAAGTCAGACGAAGCATTCCCAGGGTGGATCAGCACGCCGCACCTCATTTGATTGAAACCTTTTGCCGCCATACCGAGAGATACAAGTCATGGCAATCGTTATTTGGCATAACGCTCGCTGTCCTATAAACTCCTGCCACTGTCATGAGTTGAGGAGGGCGAGCTGTGTCTCCACTTGTTTTTATGTCTGCGCGTAATTTGGCCCGAAACCGCAGACGAACATTGCTCGCCATGGGCGCTGTGGTTGTTGGGCTATGTGCCCTCACGATTCTGCGAGGCTTTGTCAATTCAGTTCAAGAGGCACAGCTCAACACCACTCTGTTGGGGACAACAGGGATGCTTCAGATACATCGGAGTGGTTATCTGAAGAATGTGCTCAGCAACCCGCTCGACCTTGCGTTTGAAGATTCTCCAGAATTACGTGAGAAGATTCTCACTGTTCCTCACGTCCGCTCGCTTGCACCGCGTCTGCAGTTCAGCGGTTCCATTTCTGTCTCGGAGCCGCCTGGCGCTGATCTCGCTGCAGCAGGAGAGGCAAAGACAACCTTTCTGACAGCGAACGCCGTTGACCCTGAACTTGACCGGCAAACACTTCCTCAACAATACGATTGGCTGATTGCCGGGGAAATGTTTTCTCAACCCGATGCGCTTGCTTTGGTTGTTCACCGTGACATCGCTGGGCCTTTGGGGGTTGAAAACATTCAATCCAATCTGCAGCAGCCCAAGGAGCTCTGGCCCGTGGTGCTTGCGCCGGATCTTGATGGCTCACTTTCGGGCGAGGCCTTCCAGATTTCCGGTTTGCTTGGAAGTGCCGTTCCAACCGACAAACGGCTTGCTCTCGCTCCGCTCAAATCGGTGCAGAAACTCCTCAAAATGGAAAATAAAGTCACTGAATATATCGTGCGTCTCGATGATGTTGCTCAGGCAGTCAGTGTGCAACGCGAACTCCAGAAGCGGCTTGGCGATAGGTTTGAAATTAGCCGTTGGGATGAAATTGTCCCTTTCATTAAAGACCTTCTAAGCAATCTGACCAATATTTTTGATATCATTTCAGTTGTGTTTTTGCTGGTGGTGATGCTTGGCATCATCAATTCCATGTTTATGAATGTTCTCGAGCGTGTTCGGGAAATTGGGACAATGATGGCCATCGGGGTCAAGCAAAGAGCAATTCTCTTGCTTTTTGTTTTTGAAGGAGTGTTCCTTGGGGCCATTGGGGCAATTCTAGGACTCGTTTTGGGTGCCGCTATTGTTTTCATTATGTCACTTGTGGGTATTCCTATCTCTGCACCTGGTTCCTCGTTGAAGTTTATCCTACGTCCTTTCCTGACTCTCGATTACATCCTGATCGCTTTTTCGTTCACGGCATTTGGTGCTGCACTTGTTAGTGTTTGGCCGGCCTGGCGTGCTTCGAGACTTCGCCCCGTGGAGGCATTGGCCGCAGTATGAACATTCTCTTTCAAGTCGCGCTCCGAAATGTTTTTCGTAATCGTCGACGCAGTCTGTTTACGCTCTCGGCCATTGTCATCGGTCTTACAGTGGTGTTGGTCATCACTGCCGTCGCCAACTCTTTTCACAGATTCTCTGTAGAGAATGCCGTAAACGCTAAGTTGGGTGCGCTGCAGATTCACAAAGCCGGTTACATGGATAACCTTTCCCTGAATCCTTTGTCGTTCAATTTTGATTATGCGCCTGAGCTGTTGCAGAAAATTGAGTCCGTCCAAGGGGTGAAGGCTGCCACGGGTCGCATTGCATTTCGCGGTTTGGTTTCCAACGGACGCAATCAGGCTCTGTTTTTTGCGAATGCTGTCGATGTCTCGCGCGAGGAAACTGTTTGTCCGCGTTGGTTGGGAGCGCTTACGCCGGGTAGCTCTGCACTCCTGGCTGGCGACAACGCCCATGCCATGCTGGGGCAGGAACTTGCTCGCAGTTTGGTCGTGAATACGGCGCCCGCAGGCGAAAGCGATGGTGCGAACGCTGGGGATGAGACCTCCGCTTCCGCAGCTTTGGGCCAAACACTCAATCTCTCCGCCGCGAGCCCAGCGGGGCGCCAGAATGCGGTGGATGTGCAAGTGAAAGCCACCATCCGCTCGCTTCTTCCGATTGAAGAAAAGCGTTCGATGGTGGTTCCTTTGTCTTTGGCGCAGTCGCTTCTTGGACTCGAAGGTAAGGTGACCGAGATTGCGGTCGCTGTCGACGACCTAGACCGCATCTCCGAGGTTCAGAGCCAGCTTCAGGCTGTTTTGGGATCTGAATTTGAGGTCAGCACGTGGGCAGACGTGCAGCCTTTTCTGCGTGATGTGGTTTTTCGTCAAAGAGTGATGATTGCTATTGTGAGTGTCATTCTGTTTGTTTTGGTTTTGTTTGTGATTGCAAACACTATGACCATGGCGGTTTTCGAGCGGACCCGAGAAATCGGGACAATGTTGTCGGTGGGAATCAAACGTAGACAAATCCAAACCATCTTTTTCTCAGAGGCTTTGTTTGTTGGAATGGTGGGCGGACTCATCGGTCTGATTCTTGGGCTTGTTATTGTTCTGATTACCCACCGGATCGGAATTCCTTTTGGCTCTGTGGGATTTGAACGAGGCATCCTGCGTCCATTTCTGACTTTCGACTTTGTGCTCATTTCATTTTTTGTGTCCATACTGTGCTCTGGAGTTGCGGGTATTTTTCCTGCAAAGCGCGCATCGGATATGAACCCTGTGGATGCACTTCGGGCAAACTGATTATTTGGAGGTTGTTATGTTGAACTTCGCCAGTTCTTTTTTTCGTTTTAGCGCGTCTGCAGTTGTTTTGGCAGGAATTGGTTTTTTATCAGCAGCGCATGCTGCTGCAGTCACCCCTGAATCACTGCTTGAGAAGTACGATGCCATAATGGGTCCAGACTCCTTTGACTCCACTGCCCGCATGACCGCCACTCGCGAAGATGGAACAAAGCGTGTCTATGAGATGCGTTTTGTAAAGAAGGGAACTGAGAAATTCAGGATCTGGTTCAAGGGACCTTCGGCTGTTGCTGGTCAAGAGGTTCTGCGTGTGGGGGACAACTCCTGGGTGTATCTCCCCAATCTCAAGCGCGCAACGCGCATTGCCAACCGTGACTCGTTTCAAGGTGGCGATTTCAACAATGCTGATGTGTTGAGGGTCAATTACAAAGCTGATTACCATGCTGTGCTGGCGAATTCCGATAAACCCGACCAATGGCTCATCGAACTTAAAGCCAAGAACAGCAGCACCTCTTATGAAGCTATCAAGCTCTGGATGCGAAAGTCAGATTCTATGCCGGTTCGTGGGGAGTACTATGGCACAAGCGGTAAGATACTGCGTTCTGCCGAATTCTCTGACTACAAGGAATTTGCGAAAGGTTATCGTCGACCTGCGAAAGTCTTGATGAAAAACGAGCTAATCAAAGAGCGCTCCACTGAGCTTCTAACGCAAGCAATGACAGTCGATGTGTCTTTGCCTGACCAACGCTTCACATTGCCGGATTTAGGTAAATAAAAATGAAAGCAAGATTCACCTCATCTGTCTTCTGGGCGAGTGGAGCTTTTCTTCTAAATTCTCTGGCTGTGCTTCCAAGTGTGGCGCAAGCGCAAGCAGATGATACTTCTGTTGCTGAAGAGCGTTCTTTAGGCCCTTGTTTGCTTTTTCCGGAAGGCTCATCCTGGAACTGCTTTTTGGCAATGCGAATGGATGCTGCGAGCGCACGACTCAATAAGGCCTTGCCTGCACCTGCGGTTGCTGGCCAAACTCTCCTTTTCGATTTGAATCTCACGGGAAAGCAGGAGATAGCGAGTTCAACTCGGTTGACACTCGATCTCGATCTGGTTGCACGCCGATCATGGGATTTCGAACAGCGAAATTTATTTACGCGGAAAGTTGAAACCTCGTCCTCGGGTGGGGCTGAGAATCCGTCATTCCGACTCGGCATGAATGAAGCCTTTGTGGTCTCGGAGTTTACTCCCGAGTTTCAGATTGCGCTTGGAAAGAAGCGTGTGTTGTGGGGCTCGGGTTTTGCAAGCAATCCGACCGATGCGTTGAATCCCGGAAAGAACTTTCTCGATCCCACTCTCGAACGGCGTGGAGCGTGGTTGGTGCTGCTCGAGCATTTGCGCGAGAAAAACGCCCTATCTGTATTTTTTGCTCCCTCCGTTATTGAGAATAAAAATACACTGCCAGAAAAGATGTTTCGTTATGCAACCACCTCGGGTGGGGAGGAAGCGGATCGCTTTCTAACAGGGGCGCGCTGGTATCAACTTCTGGGTAATGCCGATGTGAATTTGATGCTCTTTCGTAGCGAACGCTTTCGCGATGAAAAAGCTGCCGCCTGGAAATTCGGAGGATCTTGGTCGCAAATCCTTTCAGTCCTGAGCAAACAGCTTGAGGGGCATGCGGAAGTCCTTGTGCAGCGGGGCAGTGCTCGGCCGGATCCTTCGCTCCGTTCTCGTCTCAACAATAATTCCTTGCATATGAATGTTCTGCTGGGCGGGCGATACGATTTTGCCAACGAATCAGCCCTAGTGGTTGAGTTTTTTCGTCAGAGCGATGGGGACTCTCGCGCTGATCTGAAGAGTCGTGTTGAGCGTGGTTTGTCTTTGCTCCGGACTGCTGCCGTTCTTGCTGCACAGCGGGGAGGTGCGGCTCCTAGCACGGCGGCTCTTCCCCGTGCGACCCCAGACAGTGCTGAATCGGCAGCTCAAGGTGAGACACAGCGCACGGTCAGTCAACTCGGAATGCAGAACTATCTTTTCGTGAACTGGCAGCGTTACAAAATTAACGAAGATCTTTTTTTGTCGTGGTCAGCGGTTCATAACTTGCACGACGCGGGCGGGTTTCAGGGGCCTGCGCTGCAGTGGACTCCCACGCAGGCAACAAGTCTAACTCTCTCAGCCAACACCGACTATTCACTTTTGCCTGACTCTGGGGTTCAGGTTGAGGGCTACGGACGACTCCAGGAACGTGAACTGAACCCTGTGCAGGCCCGTGTTGGGCTTGAACTCAAAGCTTTTTTCTGAGGTGTGGGCGATGCTGAATTCCGTGACTCAAACAACTCAAAATCCTGTGGGCAGCCCCAAAGCCATTATTGACATTCGCGATTTGCGCAAAGTCTATCAACTCGGCAAGACGAGCGTTGAGGCTTTGCGCGGCGTAAACTTTGAGGTCAGTGAGGGCGAGTTTACTGTTGTTCTGGGGCCATCGGGTTCGGGTAAGACCACGCTTTTGAACATCATTGGCTGTCTCGATCGAGCGACCTCTGGAACATACAAACTCGATGGCGAAGATGTGTCGCTGCGTGACTTCAATGAGCTTGCTGAAGTTCGCAATTACAAGATTGGTTTTATCTTTCAGAATTTCAATTTGATCCCTGTTTTGAATGTACTTGAAAATATCGAGTTCCCATGTTTGGTGCGCAAAGAACAGCAGAATCGGGCCGAATTGCGTGAGCGTGTTCGTGCACTGTGTGCAGAAGTGGGGCTTGAGCGTTTCATGAAGCACAGACCTGATGAACTCTCTGGCGGACAAAGGCAGCGGGTCGCGATTGCGCGGGCCCTGATCACTAATCCTCGTCTGGTTCTCGCAGATGAACCCACGGCAAACCTTGATTCCAAAACAAGCGACCAGATTCTAGAGTTGATGCAAAAGCTGAACCGCCAGCATTCCACGACCTTTCTTTTTGCAACGCACGACCCGCGCGTAATGCAGTTGGCGCGACGTACGGTGCGCATAAAAGACGGGCTGGTCGAGCCTGGTTGAGCCTTCGAGCGCCATGGGCGTCTTGCTGCGGAAGGTCACCAAGACGCGAGGAGAGGAATTGCAAAAGAGGATCGAATCTTTTTGTTTGATTTGCGTGCAATTGGGTTTGTACACGAAGTCAGGGGCTGTTTGCCTTTAACTTCCCCCCTCTTCGGGTTAAGAGCGGGTGATGACGGGAGAAACAAGCCATGAGTTCACATTCGCAAAGCTCCGCTCCATTTCGCAGTGAAGACATTGTTGGCTTCAGCTGCCGCACTCTTTCTTCGATGGGTTCGGAAATTAGAAGGGTGTTCCTGCTCGGTCAGCGCCTGCGGGAAGAAAATCCCAGTATCGACCTCGTCGATCTTTCTTTGGGGAATCCAGATCTCGAACCGCCTTTGGAAGTGCGCGAGGAGCTTGTACATTTGGCTCAGGAAGAAGTCGCCGGTGCACATCGATACATGGACAATGCGGGTTATCCTGAAGTTCGCGAATTTCTTTCGTCAAGCCTGCAAAAAACCGAAGGAGTGCCTCTCACACGCGACAGTGTCTTCCTGACCTGTGGGGCAGCAGGCGCATTGCAGATACTTTTGCGCACCTTACTCGACCCAGGCGATGAAGTGATTTTGATGGCGCCGTTTTTCTCAGAGTATAGGCCTTATGTTTCCAATATGGGAGGCGTTCCTGTCATCGTTGGTTCTGATGCAGAACATTTGCCTAACCTTGAGCAGCTGAAAGAAGCTCTCTCGCCGAGAACGCGCGCTATTATTGTCAATAGCCCTAATAACCCTTCCGGGGCCCTCTACTCGGAAGCGGTGATTCGCCAAATAGCCGAGTTGCTTACTCGTTTTCGTTCCGAAACGGGGCGTCTGGTACATTTGATTTCCGACGAGCCCTATGCGCGCCTCCTGTTTAATCCTTCAGAGCTCGTGTCTGTTTTGAAAATTTATCCAGCGGCATGGCTTGTGCGTTCGCACTCTAAGGATCTTGGTTTGGCAGGAGAGCGTATTGGATATTTGGCCTGGGGGCCTCAGCTGGCGATTCCCGAGACGTTGAACGCATTGCGCAACTCAGCTCGTGCTCTAGGTTTTGTAAACGCTCCAGCATTGATGCAGCGTCTTTTACCCCGTGTGTTCAATGCCAGTGTTGATGTTTCTCAATACAAGGCACGCGTCGATGCTTTTGTGGATATTCTTCTCGAGGGTGGATTGGAGTGCACTCGCCCGAGAGCGTCTTTTTTTGTTTTTCCGAAATCTCCTATCCCTGACGACAACCAGTTCACTGAGAGGCTCGTTCAAGAAGGAGTTTTGGCCGTTCCTGGGAGTAGTTTTGGCAAGCCTGGCTACTTTCGTTGCTCACTCACTCAGCCTCTTGAGCGCGTGATCGAAGGGGCGCATCGTATTGTCCGTGCTGCACAATTTAAGAGCTCGAAATGACTATTTAAAAAAAAATTCTCTAGCAGGTTGACAAGCTCATACCGCTTGAGTAAGTCTCCGAGGCTCTCGATGAGAGTGTTCTTTGAAAAGAGAAGAGAGAAGTCACAGAGTGCGGGAAGAGCCGTGCGAAGCGACAAAGAGATTCGGGCAGCAATGCTTGGAGATTTTTGTAACGGACGCGCGGTTTTACCAAGCAAACGTCAATGAACGTTTATTAATAATCATGTAGCC
>JBILKQ010000124.1:0-8631 GCA_044376655.1 Silvanigrellaceae bacterium | reverse complement strand
TTCGCAAACGACGTGGCATGGCTGCCGGCGGACACTAACCGAAATAGCAGGTTTGCCGTTTCATGCGTGAGCCAAGGTTCGTCGGAACCTTGGCTTCTTATGTTGCGGGAGTACTGTCCTCCGGCTACCATCCCGGAAAGCGGAGAACAATGCTCTCATGATTAAAAAAATACTGACTTTCATGTTGTCGGCGTGTGTGGCTGTCGCTGTGGCTGGTGGCTTCTACAATCCATGGGAAGACGTCGAGCGTCCGAGTTCTGGCCAGCAACAGATTTACGGTGGCTATAACGCAGGTTGTCTGCAGAGTGCTTCCGCTCCCCAAGATACCGGCTATGGTTATCAGTATATCGAACTTTCCAGGAATAAATTCTGGGGACACTCAAGCTCACATCTCTTTATAGAACGGATGGGTAAAATTCTTCGCCCACAGGGCATCTCGCTGCTTGTTGCCGATGTCTCTATGCCTCGCGGTGGGCCCTTCACATGGGATCACGCAAGTCACCAGGTGGGGCTGGATCTCGATATCGAATTCCATCAGGATCCCCGCAGTTTTCAGCGTGATTTGACAGTCGAGGAACGTGAACGTCTACCCAAGTTCTATTTGGCTGATCGGGAAGCAAACGCGATTATCGAGCGCAACTGGGATGAAAAATACGTGACGATGCTACGCACATTTGCAGAAGATCCGAGCGTGCATGTGATGTTCGTTCACCCTGCTATTAAGAAGAAGATCTGCGAAACTCCCGCTCATCGTAAAAGCTGGCTTGCCAAGGTTCAGCCCTGGTGGGGGCACGATGAACATGTCCATGTGCGTCTGAACTGCCCCTCCGACAGTCCGAACTGCGTTCCAAAGCCTGCCTTCACCGAGATTGGATGTGACACCGAGGAGTTCCTTTGGTGGTTTTCGGACGACTGGAGGCGTGTTTATGAGGCTCGCAAGAAGTGGCAGCGCGACAACCCAAATCCCGAGCCTGTGCCCTTGCCTGCTTTGCCATCCCAGTGTCAGGGTGTCTTGAGGGATGCTGGAACTCGTTGAACGAGAACTTGATTGGATTCTGGACTCCCCCGCCTTTTACGGTGTGGAGGCGGTTCAACACGCTCAGAGTCAGATCACGCAACAGAATCTTATTTCACTGCCCGGCCCCATCGTCACTCCCAACAACATTATTCCACTGAGCACTCAGGAATGTTCAAGCCTTATTCCCATCGGCGCAGGTCGAGGAGAATGTGCTCAACATATTGAGCGCGAACTAGAACATCTCAAGACAGGGCGGCTTGGTCTTATTTTCGAAAAGTATTTGGAGATCATTTTGCGAAGACGTTTTGGATCAAAAAATGTACTTTGCCGTGTACCTGTGCGTGAGCCATGCCAAGTATCTCTGGGTTCCAAGACCTGGGGAGAATTTGATTTCTTGTTTTTCAACAATGACGAGCAGCGGGTTGAGCATTGGGAGTCCTCGGTGAAGTTTTATCTTCAGGTGAAAGACGATCCTGCTTGGTATTTTTGTTGGGGCCCAGGAGTACAGGATAGGCTCGACCTCAAGGGCCCCAAAACATTTCTTCAACAGTTACCTCTCTCTTCAACCACAAGCGGAGCCGAAGCGATTCCCGGAGATTGGCGCCGCTTTCCCTTGGTGAAGCGCGTCTTCGCAAAGGGAACAATTTTCTACCGCTGGCGGCCAGAGGTGGAGAGTTTTGCTGAGCGACTTGGGCATATCGTTGCACCGCATGCACTCTCTCCCGACCATCTAAAATCTTGGTGGATTAACATGGATGACGTCGAATCACTGCGCACTCGATATCCAGAGAGCATGCCCGCTTTGCTGCCACGTCGGAATTGGATGGTTGGTCTCTGCGGATCAGTGTTAAATGAACAACTTGAGTCTTGGGTTGAATTTATCAACAAGTTATCCACACGGGCCGCACAGGCCTCGGAGCGGAAAGAATGTCTGCATGTGGGGTTGTATTCAGCGCATTCAGATAGGCGTTTTTTGACCTCTGGATTCATCGCCACTCCGCACTTTGTTGCTGCCCAATGAGGTGCTGAGGAATTGGCTCTTGTCCTTTTTTGATGAAAGAAAGTTCGGTAGGCTGGAGCAAAAACTAAAAAAGACTGGGGAGATTTTGTGCGGCTATCATATTTTTCATACGCGGCATTTTTTCTCGGGATTGGTCTGTTTGGTGTTTCAGGATGCCTTCAAAGAGGCTTTAACAATCGCTCTGAATTGCGTGAATCATTCGGAAACTACAACACGGCAGAGGGGCTCGGTCTCTCTCCTGATGCCTTGAAGTGGCAAAAGATTCAGAGTGATGTTCGCGGATCACGCCCTAAGGCTTGGTCAGATACATGGTGGCCGCACTACTCTAAAGGGATTGCCGATAGATACATTCTTCGCAAGTCCAGCAAAACCTCCGAGAATTTGGAAGGCAGAGAGGTGATACTGTCGAGATTTGTTGAGCAGTATGCAGCGGCAGTGAAGAAAAATGACGTGAGAGAATTATCGCTCCTTTCACCGGCAGAAAAGTACGATTTTCTCATGGCAAAGGAACCAATTCCTGAAAATATAATTGCGAAGATGTCTGAGTATTCAAAGAAATATAAGAGCTCAGTAGCTGAGCGAATTCTTTTTGGGCTCGAGGATAAGCTTGAAAAGCTTGGTCAGTATGATGACTCGTACAAGTCATTGAACCAGCAGTACGCCAAGGAGGCAAACAGCTCCGCATCTACTTTCATGCCCTTGCTGACCGAGGGGCTCGCGATCAATGAGGAAGTAAAAAAGTATTTGCCGGTTACCTCGCATGATTGGAATCTTTGGCTAGAGACATTTTCCTGGGCTCATGATGAGGAGTGGGCTTGGATGGGTATATGCAACGGGTGGTCTCCGGCAGCACTTCGTGAAGCACAGCCTCGACAGAGTGTTATGGCTATACGTGGTGGAAAAAAGATTCTTTTAACAGAGGGTGATATCCGGGGTCTGTTGAGTTGGGTCTGGGGCTGGCAGTTTCCGCAACAGACTCTCGGAGCTGGGGTTCGCTGCGATGCCAACGAATCTCGGACTTTGGTGAAGAATAAAAGGATTATCGATGGTCGTCTTTGTGAGGGCAAAGGTTCGCGCCCTGGGCGCTGTGTCGCTGCAAATACGATTTATATCGGCAAAGATGATCCATTTGCTCAAGTTCCAGGGCGCAAAGTTAAGTTCGGACTTGATCCTCAAAACCGGGAATCTCATCAGGCGACACTCAAGTCTTTCCTTGGGAATGCTTATTACGAAGCAGAGGTGACCGATCTGAGCAGCGGTACAAAGAGGAATCTTTTGATCCAGCTCACACAAGCATGTCGAGATATGAATCCAGGCCTCTTTCACGCTGCTTTGGTTGATCTCGTCGGGCGGAGAAAAATTGGCTTCGTCGTCGACGCCGATCGTTATACACAGGTCTGGAATCAACCGGTTTTCGGATATGAATTTGCATACCTGCCCATTATGAAGCGAGATGGTGTTGAAGCTGCTCCTGGCGTTCCCGTGAACCTGAGTGATGTTAAGGAAGATCCCTACGCACCTTTCCGCTCGGAAAAGGCAAACAAGATTGTTCAGGTGCGGGCGAAAGTTATCTTCGGGTCTGAGAACGGTCCGTTCGCATCCTATGGTCAGGATGGTTCTAAGGAAACCCATGAAGAGATGGTTGTTGATTACACGCTGGAGTTGAGTCGCGAAGACATCATTGTGGGTGGTGAATGGGGGCTCTTGCCTGGAACTCCAGGGGTAAAAGCCCTGCGGGCCAGCAACTCGAGCGCAGCAGTGGCTCCTGACTTTATTTGGAACTATCCAGAGAAGTCATTGCCCTTGGGAGAACTGGTCGACTATTCGATTGTGAAGAAGATCCATGAATGTTCAACGCGGCAGGCTGCAACCTCGAAGTTCGACTTAAAGCCCTATTTGGATGAACCACTCATGTATGTTGAGTGCCGGCTCGACTGAGCAGAATTCCTAGAGCCAGGGAAGGCGGTTAAGATCGACATTGCCGCCCGAAACCACGACCCCAATCTTTTTGCCAGCGAACAGGTGATTGTTTGCGGCTATGGCCGCAAGCGCCGTGGCTGCAGAAGGCTCGATGACGAGCTTCGCCCGTTCCCAGAAAAGCCTCATGTGTTCGATTATGGCGCTTTCGCTTGCCAAGACGATACCACTTAAATGCTCTTGCAGAATGGGAAAATTACGACCTCCTAATGAGGTGAGGAGGCCGTCGGCAACCGTGCTTGGATTGTTGGACGGTATGATTCTTCCTGCCAATAGGGAGCGGAAGGCATCATCTGCGTTTTGGGGCTCAGCCCCATAGACCTGAATCTTGTTATTTTGAAAGTGCGCAGCAAGCGCTGTTCCTGCAAGAAGTCCACCGCCGCCAACTGGAGCAACAACAACTTCGAGGTCAGGATACTCCTGCAACAGCTCCAGTGTTGCTGTCGCCTGCCCAGCAATCACATCGAAGTTGTCATAGGGATGAATTTCAACTGCACCTGTCCTGGCAATAATCATCTCCTGCGTTGATTCTCGCGCCTGCAACGTGGGCTCACAGAACGTGATCTGTGCCCCATATTCCGCAACAGCCGCCTTTTTCACTTCAGGTGCATTACTTGGCATGACGATATACGCTGGAATGCCCCTCATTTTTGCGGCGAGCGCGAGGGCCTGTGCATGGTTACCAGAAGAGTGGGCGATGACACCGCTCTGGCAACTTGATGCAGGCAATGAGAATACTGCATTGCATGCGCCACGGAATTTGAATGCTCCCACTTTTTGCAGATTCTCACATTTGAAGAAAAGTGAAGCGCCAAGCCGTTCGTTGATTGCCCTACACGTTAGAATCGGTGTGCGGTGTGCCAGAGTCTGAATACGCTCAGCTGCATTAAGGATGTCGCTGTGGCGAGGTGGATGCGTTAGCATGCCTGCTCATCTCCCGTTGTAGGCCTAGATGCAATCTTCTGCTTTTGTGCAGAAGGGATCCCGCGGCGTCTTAGGGTGATTCACAAGATACGCCTTTTCAAGGTACCAGTTATAAAAATACTGCCAGGCTTCTCCCGAAATGTATTTCCAGAACGGGCTGCTTTCGTAGTTTATATATCCGTCTGTTTGCGTGTTTCCAACTTCGACCCAGATAGGACGGGAGTATTTCATTTCGGGATCAGCACCCTTGAGGATGCCAGTTCCCTCGATGGGGCCTTGCTTTTTCGCGATGACAATATTGAATGTCGCAAAGTCCAGAACTGAGTTGAGATTCTCATCATGAAAAAGGGTGATGTACGCCGGATAGGGAAGGTTTTTGAGTTCTAAAGTTACCGTTCCATCGGCTTTTAAATCTGTGCTGCATGCGAGTTTTTCAGCGACTTTTTCTTTTTTAAAGGTTTCATTGCCAGCGAGCCCAATTGCGCAAGCGCGATGAACATCGGATTTCGAGCGTTTTTTTTCCAGACCATAGACGGTTATAGTCAGATTACGTCCAGTTGCACCGGTCAGATTCATCGAATCGGTCTGCAATTTGGAAACACTCTCTTTTTTGCATCCCACCAAAAATAATGCAGCCAACAGCAACCACATGCGAAATCTCCACGCAACTAAGAGATTCTGCATCATACGTAAATCTGTGAATACTGAATATCACGCAGCATCAAAATTTCAGATTTGACTAATATTGAGTTATGAGCACAATCTTTTTTTAGAGCCAACATCGCACAGCCGTTTCCTGAGGAGGACACAATGATTTATTGGCACAGTTTTCTTGGCCTTGCTTCTGTCTCTTTGTTTTTAACAGGGTGCGGTGTTTCGCAGAATAGTCAGGATGGCCGTATGAATTCGCTCACGGAAGAGGCGGTAGATTACATTTCTGTTGTGGTGAAGGAGCTTCGTTTTACAGCTGGATCACCCCAGCAAAAGGAAACTCAGGTTTGTTATGCTGTGTTCGCCGGCCCTGAAGGGTTTCCATCTGATCCAACGAAGGTTGTTCTCAAGGGTTGTCAGAAGGTCACAAGTACAGTTGCATCATTTCTCGTCGAAGGTTTGCCTCCCTCGAGTGAGGGTTATGTCATCAGTTTGTTTCAGGACATGAACATGAATGGCAAACTAGATACCCGTGGTCTCTTCGGTATTCAGGTTCCAGAAGAGCCCTTTGGCTTTACTCAGAACCCACCACTCGTGGGTGCTCCCACCTACGACAAGTGTAAGATCGTTCCCAAAAAGAATGGCGAGCGCTTTGAAATAGTCATGCGTAAAATTGGGGGATGAAATCCTCAGTCGAGCTGGCGGACAGTTTGCTCGGCGTGCCTTTGTACCGTGAATTCGGCCAAGACATTAAGCGCGGAGTCGATGTATTGGATCTTCAGCTCAGCGTTTGATGTCTTCTTAAGATATGCAAATCCCAGCGTGGATGCTGCGAACATCGTGCGCGGGGTTGGATTTACTGCACGGGCTTCCGCAGCCGCTCCGCTGACAACGAGTGATACGCCACAATCGGTCTTGAGATGTTCAAGATGGTGGTCGTGGCCAGCAACGTAGATGTCTGCTTTTCCGCAGAGTTTCTTGGAAATGTTATCTCTCAAGTAGCTGTTATCGCCATGCAGTCCGCCGGAGTGAATGGGAAAGTGTCCCATGACCACTCGGAAACCCTGCCTTGGTTTTTCGAGTGTTCGTCCGAGCCATTCCCGCTGTGCAGAGTCTCGTGGCAGCACAACCGTATCGAGAGCAATAAATTCTATTCCGTGTGTTTCGAATGAGTAGTAGCGTGACGGCATGCGCCAGAACTTTGATTTTTTAGTGTAATCAATCTGTGCTTGCACGTTGCCTCGTGAGAGCCCGAAGCCATAATCGTGATTTCCGAGAATCGCCCAGAACTCGATCCCCAATCTTCCGTAGGGCTGTTCAAAGTGAGTGTCGAATTTGGAGTCTTTCACGCTCTTTACGCCGGAGTTGTAGAAGTTGTCACCGAGCAATATTCCAAAGTCACAGCGTTCCTTTTTGCAGAAGGCGGTCAGAGCATCCGCGACTTCCTGCTGCTCTGGATTACCCTTTCCTTGGTCACCCAACAGCAAGATGCCAAGCTCCTGGGAGGGCTGCACGGGATCTGCATTGATGCCCATGACTGTGCTGGTCATGCAAAAAATGGCGAACGAGGCTGTGATGACAGTTTTTTTCATGGCAGTTCCCAATGTGAGCTTCTCGGAGTGTCCTAGGGGGAGAAGCGGGTGCCGTCAATCCGTATATTGAATGCGACTGATTTTCCATCCGAAATCGGAAACATAGCGATCGGTGGTGAAACGGAGTGTGAGTTTTTCGGCGGGAATCACAGGAGTCCAGAATGTGCCAAGTTCGCCGCTCAAAAGAACAACTACGCGATTATTTTGGTCGAGGATCTCGAGTGTATCACTCGATTGAGTTGAGAACTTTTCGAACTCAAGTCGAAGAAACCGGCTTCCTTCAGGGGCAATCACCGATTTCTCTGAGCGCAGATTGGCGCGGTAGGGATGTTCGCTTTCAAGCGCGAGGGGCTCTGTCTTCCAGTGCTCAAAGTCGAAGATCGCTTTTCTAAGCCCAGTTCTTCCTCGAATGATGTTTTCGACGTTGAGACGACGGGCTGTTTTTGAAAACCCGCTCAGTCCGGGAAGCTCATCAGCCGCCTCGAGAAGCAGACGTTTTATTTCAGGCGCCGTTGCGTTTGGATAGAGCAGGCGTGCCGTTGCAGCAGCCGCAGCAACGAGGGGAGCTGCCTGGCTTGTGCCTGAGCGCACGACGAATGAACTGTTGAGTCCGAGCGATATGATCTCTTCCCCGGGGGCGAACACATCGACCCTCGTGCCGAAGTTTGAAAACTGCGCCGCCAGATCGCGACGTTCGGAGGCTCCAACAGCAATTTGGTTTTCGAGGTTGAATCCTGCGGGATAGCTTGGTTCGTAATCTTGGTTTTTGCGGAAATTTCCGACCGCAGAGACCAACAGTACGTCATTTTTTAGCGCAAGTTCTATCGCATCCTTGATAATCGCCGAGTAGGAGGGGGTGCCAAAGCTTGCCGAGATGACCCGCGCACCCCTTCTCACAGCATAGCGAATGGCTTCGGCAATCGTCTCAGCCGTGGGGGCAGGTCTTTTGCTCGAAAAGATTTGAAGAGGGAGAACCTTTAATCCTCGCCATGGCACGTAGAGGCCCAGCGCGTTTTGGGAGCGTGCTACGAGGAGACCCGCAACATGGGTGCCATGGCCAAGAGTGTCGTTTGTGTCCGGAGAGTTGTTTGCAAAGCTCCAGCCGAGTTGGTCATCAACGAGTCCGTTTTGGTCGTCGTCTCTTCCATTTTTCCCCTTGTCTTGTCCGTTATCATCGGTCCCTGTTTCACCCAAATTAAGGTCGAGACGGCTCAGGTCAAGGTCAGCGTGGGTTAGGTCTATGCCACTGTCGATGACTGCCACCGTAATCTCAGTCGGTGGTACATCGGACAACAGCTCGCTCTCCCCCAAGTGAATGTCAGCTCCCGGAACTCCACGGACTCCCTTCGATGAAATCTGACCGAAATTGCGGAAGTGCCATTGCTCAGGCGAAAGCGGATCTGCAGGGTTGGCTAATATGGAAAGAGGCCGGAATTCGGCCTTGGTTG
>JBILKQ010000243.1:0-2628 GCA_044376655.1 Silvanigrellaceae bacterium | reverse complement strand
CACATTTTTGAAGGTGCTCAAAAACGCGCGTGAGCGGTACAATAGGCACCGCCTCTGCGCTTGCGAACGGGAGTCCAAGCAGCCGCGCAACACTGTGAGCTGTTGTAGATTCTCCTGGCGTAAGAAGATGCAGCCGCTCTCGGCATTGTTCAGGCGACGACTTGTAGAGTTGTTCGCCCAGTCCATTCTTGATGGCAACGACAACCGGCCCGTACGCGTCGCCGACGGAGGCTCCCATCTTGAGAGGCTGGTGGCTTTTGATGAGGCGCAAGGCATGGATAGCCGAGACGGCACAAACGTCTGCGCGCCCTTCGCTTGCAATTTTATTGAGGGCTTGCGTGTCTGCCTCTTCGAAGCTGAACAGATAATGGCGATTGCCGACACGACTGGGAACCAGCCCAGCACACAGGGGCCAGAACATCAAACGGTCGTCCGGATCGGGACTATGTGCCACATGAATGTGCAATTCCTGGCTCACTACATTCTCTTTCTCTTATGTATGAGGCCACTACACTTCGTCCTAATCACCCAAGGAGTCAAGCAGTCTCGGGCCCTTAATTCGCGGCTGGTGCGGCTTAAATGTCGGTGTTTTTTGATATAAATTAATCTGACGAAAGTATCTTGACCTATGCCCATGATTGCACTAAGTCGGAGGACTCAATGCATCGGGACACCCCGCAGCTGCGGGAGAAACCTTGAGGCTGTCTGCATTTGCTATGCAAAGGAATACGCCTGTGAGTACCAAGTACGCTATCGTCAATGTTTTCGGTCGTCAGTTCAAAGTTAAAGAAGGCGACAAAATTCAAGCCAACTATTTTGCAAGTGATGTCGGCGCAAAGGTTTCGTTCTCTGACGTCTACATGCTCAACAACGCTGGAAGCTTCAAAGTAGGCGCTCCAACTGTTGCCGGCGCAAAAGTGACCGCCACTGTTGCTGCCCACACCCGCGCCGACAAGGTGTTGGTGTTCAAGTATCTCAACAAGAACCATCTTAAGAAGACCCAGGGTCATCGCCAGCCATACACTGTCCTGACAATCGACAAGATTGAAGGCTAATCTGGCGCGTTTGATGATCGCTTAACACAGTCGAGGAATTTGCAATGGCAACCAAAAAAGCCGGTGGTAGTACCAAAAACGGTCGTGACAGTAATCCTAAGTATCGTGGCGTTAAAACATTCGGTGGTGAATCCGTTCGTGCGGGCAATATCATCATCCGTCAGGTTGGCACAAAGATTCACCCTGGCAACAACGTAGGCATGGGCCGCGACTTTACGCTCTTCAGCAAAATCGACGGAGTTGTGAAGTTCGAGTTCGTGACACGCACCCGTCAGCGCGTTAGCGTGTACCCAGCAGGCGTTGAAGCGTAATAGCTCCGCCTCATAAATGAAGACCAGGCATCGCTTGTGTGCCTGGTCTTATTTTTTTGCCTGTGATTTTTCTTGTTTCGCAGGCCATTTGCTTTTGCTAGCGTCCCCGACGTGGCCACCTTTTGTGGTCGGGAGAAAACTCCGAATGAAATTTATTGATACCGCTGAAATTCAAGTCAAAGCTGGCGATGGTGGAGCCGGCATGTCGCATTTTCGCCGAGAAGCAAACGTGGCATTCGGTGGGCCCGATGGCGGCAACGGTGGACGCGGCGGAAATGTTATCTTCAAGGGTGATGAAGGCCTGCATACACTCCTCGATTTTCGATTTAATCGCATTCATGAAGCAAAAGATGGTGGAAAGGGCGGTACAAATAACCGTCAAGGTGGAGTGGGAGCGGATCTTGTTTTGAGAGTTCCTTGTGGAACAGTCGTTTACGACGTTGATACAGGCGAGTCGATTGGCGAAGTGATTCGCCACGATGAAGAGTTGATTGTCGCCAAGGGCGGCAAAGGCGGAGTTGGAAACCATGTGTTTGTGAGTTCGAGCAATCAAGCTCCGACAAAAACAATTCCGCCAGAAATGGGTGAGCGTCGTCAGATTCGCCTTGAGCTTAAAATGATCGCCGATGTTGGTATTATTGGTGCACCTAATGCAGGAAAAAGCACGCTTATTACCGTGATTTCTGCAGCACGTCCGAAAGTTGCCGATTATCCATTCACTACACTTGTGCCTAACCTCGGTGTTGTGAGCCACAAAGATGCTGATCCTTTTGTGGTTGCCGACGTGCCCGGGCTCATTCCTGGTGCCAGCGAAGGCAAAGGCCTTGGGCACGACTTTTTACGCCACATCGAGCGCACGCGCATTCTGATTCATCTTGTGGATGCTAGCCAAGATACCTCGGAGGCCATGATCCAAGATTACGAAGGGATTTTGGCGGAGCTTGCGCTGTACGATGAGGAACTTCTGAAACGACCACGAATCACAGTTCTTTCAAAATTGGATATCGTGGTTCCTGAGAGCGACGACGAATATGTCAATGAAGAGGCTCTGACTGAATTCCGCAAATATCTGCGCGCGAAAAAAGTGGAGTTTATGGAAATTAGTTCAGCAAGGCGGATGGGAATCAGTCAAATGCTCGACCATGTGGTGGAGTTGCTGCAGACATTGAAGGAGGGAGAATAACTATGTCGAAACAGAAAGCTGACAGCCAGATTATTAAGGCGGGTGAAAGAATTTTGGAGCGCGAGGAGCTGGTGAAGCT
>JBILKQ010000028.1:0-24464 GCA_044376655.1 Silvanigrellaceae bacterium | reverse complement strand
CTCAACAGCCTTATCAACCCCATCGACTTCCTCCGCCTCAATTCAAACTACATCCTTTTGGAGAATACAGAGGCTTTACCCGATGCCAGCAATGTCGATCTTCATCGTGGATTTATGGCTATGCCGATGCCTGGCATTGTGGGGATGGAATCTTTTTCATTCATAGGCGACACTCCGAGCATTCCAATTGAAATAAAGGACTGGACGTCATCTGGCATTGCAAGTGGCTTCGGAAAATTTCTAAAAATGACTGTGAATACCTCAACACTCAACGATTACTTTCAGAGTAAAGTTGATGCAGACGTCTATTCCCCCACACTCCCGGGGATGTTGCAGCCGGGAGAATCGATTCCCCCGGCAGATGCGATTTTCGTGGACGACACCAATCCAAGTTCGATTGGAACTTTTATACTGCCCACAAAGGTATTTATGCAGAAGGGAGACAGTGGCTCGATCTTCACGCTCGACTCTATCCCCGCATTTGCACTCTCCACAGTGAATGGTGAGGCAACTTCAGGTGGCGCTGCTGTAAGAGCAGTACCCATAGCCGACGAGGACGTGAGCGATTTACCTCCATCAGGAGCTCCGAATTCGCGCGGCAATAATCCGGCTGGCACAACCGCAGCTGTGACCTGCAAATGATTAAAGTGTGAACTGGAAATTGTTCACAAGAATTCCTGGCACTCTGGCTCCACCGAGCGCACGCCGCACGTAAGTTGAGGTTTCTGGTATGACTTCAGCTTCGCGCGTGACTTCTGCCAGCTCGCTACCAAAACAGCGAAACAGTGTTTCATCGAAGCGCATATCTTGAATGGGGCAAACTGGTTCGCCGTTTTCAACCCAGACGCACGCATAACGGGTCATGCCCGTAACACGCCCCTGAATCATGTCACTCCAATTCAGATAATGAAGGTCAGAGAGGTAAAGGCCGGTGCCAAGAGCCTTGTAGGCATCAGCTATACTGAGCGTTCCTGTACCCATATCCGGTGTGCGCAAACGCTCTGAGCCGGAGCCGTTGCTGGGTACGCCAAACTCCTTCTCTGTGCGCGCACTCACCAGGCCCTGAACAAAGCGGCCGTTTTCAAACAATGAGATTGATTCAGGGGCGAGCTCTCCATCCTCGGAAAAGCGCGGTGCAAAACCCAGGCCAAAATTCTCCTTCAAGGTGAACTTGGGGGAAAACGACTTTTCTCCGGTGCGTATGGAGCACAAAGGACTGTCTTTGCGTTGCAGGGCACCCTCCGAAAGAGCACCCCAAGAGAGCATATTGAGAAGCTCCGACGTGGCTGAGGGTGCGAGAAAAACCCGGTATTGGCCGGGCTTCAGAACACGCTGAGGCTTCTTGAGAATCTCTAGATTGGAGCGAGCGCTTGCAAGCGATTGCTCGAAAGCATCCTGCTCCCAAATACGTCCGGCATAACTCGATTTCACGGCGCGGCCATTCGGCAACCATAGTGAATAGTCAACAAAAAACGATTCACTGGAGAACCAGTGCTGCATCCCCGCTGAATCGGCCAAAGCCGCAACAGTGAGGCCTCCTGCGTAGATGCCTACGAGGTCATCGCCACGCTTCTGGCGACCCAACACCGCCTCGACCGACTCGCTTGGACTCAACATTTTTCCCGTATGAGACACCGAGCTTGTGCTGCGTGCAGAAGGTCGGTTCACATAGGGGTCAGCAGGCACTCCTTTCACCAATGTGCGCGCCTTGATGACCGTATCAGTGGCTAGCTGCACCAAGGTCGTTGTGGTTTCAGCAACGAATGGCAGCGAAAGCTCAAGAACCTGTCCGAGTCCAGATATGAATTGCACGAGAAGATGCGCATCTTCTACAGTTCCATTCTGACGCACAGCACCCTGGCTCATGCGCAGAAAATGGGTGCGCTCTGCTGCAAGAGAAACCCGCGCGCTTTCACCCCCATTCAACTGCGAAAAAAGATGCTCACAGAAGAGAGAAAAATGCGACGAGAGCTTTTGATCATCGAAATGAGAGTTGGATGCTGTCATTGTGCACCTCCAAAAACTTCAACTCCTGCAAAGGCACACAAAGGAGATGCGTGACCGACGCGAATACTTTGATTAGGTTCACCCTTGCCGCAGTACGGTGTACCGAAAACTCCGAGAGTTGAGGGATCACCAACAGCCACAAGCTTTTTCCAAAAATCAGCCGTCACTCCACGGTAGTTGGGATTTCTCAGAACACGGCCGAGTTTGCCATTTTCAATCAGACGAGCGTATTCGCAACCAAACTGAAATTTATTGCGGTAGTCATCAATCGACCAAGACTTGTTGGATTCCATATAAACACCGCGTTCGATTCCCGCGATGATCTGCTCGAAAGATTTATCGCCGGGCTCGACGTTGATATTCGCCATACGGTCGATGGGGGCGCGGTTCCACGAACTCGCACGCTGATTGGCCACACCCGGAACACCCGATCGTGCCTGACTCTCCAAACTGCCGAGTCCTCGCTTGAGAATTCCTTTCTCGATCAGGAATTCACGACGGGCAGGATGCCCACAGTCATCAAAGGCATAGGATGCAAACTCGTGCTCAACACTCGGATCGAAGGTGACGTTAAGCAGCTCTGAACCGTATTTTAGGCGACCGAAATCCTCAAGCTTTACAAAACTTGATCCAGCATAATTGCGTTCATCGCCTAAGATGCGATCGAGCTCGAGCGGATGACCAATGCTCTCGTGTATCTGCAGCATCATTTGGTCAGGGGCAAGAACGAGATGAGTTGTCTCGTTGGGACACTCCTGTGCTTCAAGCAACTCGTGCAGTTGCAGGGCAACCTTGTCGGCCTGCTGTGCCAGAATTTTCTCAAGTAAAAACTCCGAACCTCCCTGGTAGGAATACGCGCTCAAGCCATGGTTGGAGCGTTTCTGCACAACTCCGTTCTTTTGACCGACCGCCTCGAGGGCAACCGTCACCAGAGAAAGATCTTGTTCAAACTGCGCACCGTTTGAAGAAACGTAACAGCTCTCAACCTGAACATTCTGCATGTAGGCAGTTGTTGTGATTACGGCCTCAGTTGTGCGCATGCGCTTGGTCAGGCCCACGAGAACCTCGAACTGCTCCGCATCACTCAAAGAGGCCAACGGCGAACGCACCTTCGACAAATAACGCCCCTGCGAAGCTGGACGGCGCGAGGTATCAAAGCGGTACAAGGCTCTCTGCGCTGCAGCGACTGCATTGCTGCGCGCCAAGGCAGCCGTTCTCATCAAAGACGCTTCACTCAAGTCGGGGGTCGCAGCATAGCCAAACTGGCCATCCACGAGCCATTCGATCATGACGCCCGAGGTTTCACTGGCACGGTTCGATTCAGGATGGGCATCGCGAACTTCGCGCGTGCGTGAATGCTCGCGGTGATAGCGAAGCCCAACCCACTGTTGAGGGGCGATTGAAAGCTGACTGAGTACTTTTTTCAAAAGTTGTTCCATGGGAGACTTTCCTCGTCGAAGACTTGGCAAGCAAGAACCGGCCGAAACAATAAAGCCAGACACCTAAAAAGGCCAATCCACCAGGGGAATTTTATGCGCTGGACAAACGAAATGCTTTCAAAAATGCAGCGCAATCTGCTTCAACCTCAACAGATTCTGAAAGTCTGGAAGAACTTCAACCAGGTGCCCGGGGGCAAAACAGCCTTTAGTCGCATCATTGCTACGGTCATTCCCTACACCGGAAGCATTAAGCCGCGTGTGGTAGAACTCGAGCGTGGTCAGGCATCCGTGGAGATTGATGACAAACGCTCGGTACGCAATCACCTTAACTCAGTGCATGCGCTGGCCTTGGCCAACCTCGCTGAATTTCCGGCCGGCCTCTGCCTGCACACCTCCATTCCGCCCAACAGTCGTGCGATACTGGTCAAACTTGAAGTTGAGTACATCAAGAAAGCGCGTGGGCTGCTCACCGCAAAGGCAAAGATGCAACATACTGTTGAACATCTTGAAGCCCCCACTCATATCGTTGTTGCGAGTGAAATCACCGACTCAGCCGGAAGCATTGTGGCGGCGGCCCGTACCACCTGGCTTGTGAGTCCCACAGGAGAAACAAAATAGAATGAGCACATCACTTTTTCTCAAACACACCGGAACTGAGCTGCCCATTATTTGTGGGGCAATGTATCCGTGCAGCAACCCGGAATTGGTTGCTGCAGTTTCAGAAGCAGGCGGTATGGGCATCGTTCAGCCGCTCTCGCTGGTTTTTGTCCACAAAAAAGATTTCAAAGCCGGCCTCAGCTATATTCAATCGCTCACATCAAAGCCATTTGGCTTGAACATCATCACTGAAAAATCATCCAAAATGTATCGCGATCGCATGGAAAAATACCTTGATATTTCTTTGGAAATGGGTGTGCGATTTTTTGTCACATCCCTTGGCAATCCACGCTGGGTTGTTGAGCGCGTTCATGCTGTAGGTGGCTATGTGTACCATGATGTTGTCGACCGCAAATGGGCCATGAAAGCATTGGAAAGTGGGGTTGATGGAATCATTTGTGTGAATGATCGGGCTGGCGGACATGCAGGCCACCAGAGGCCCGAAACCCTCTTCGCCGAAATGCGTGACCTTGGCGTCCCACTGATTGCAGCAGGTGGAATCTCCACCCCAGAGCAGGTTCGAGCTGCAATGTTGCTGGGCTACCAAGGCGTTCAAATGGGAACACGCTTCATTGCCACAATGGAGTGCAACGCTCACGAGGACTACAAAAAAGCAATCATTTCTGCGCATGAATCCGATATCGTCTTAACTGAAAAAATCAGTGGGGTTCCAGTTTCAGTTATCTACACCGAAAGTGTCAAACGTATGGGTCTCAAGGCCAACCCCCTCGCCCGATACATGCTCAAACATGCAAAATTCAAACACTGGATGAGGATGTACTACACGCTTCAATCGGCGTGGAAACTCAAGGAAGCTTCACTGAAGGGCTTTTCATACAGTGACTTTTGGCAGGCTGGAAAGAGCGTTGAAGGTATCGATTCCATCTTGAGTGTTGCCGAGGTGATGGATAGTTTACGGACCGGAGTGATCCGCAACTAAAAGCTCAATCAAGCTTTTCACCGATTTCCAAAATTTTATCTTTGGCTTTCTGAAAGTCGGGCTGCTTCGTCAGCACCCGCTTCAGAAGCTTCAATGCATCTTCTTTGCGATTCATCATGATGAGAAGCAAAGATTTATTGAACATCACAGCGCAATTTTCATTGTCTCGTTTCAATATCTGATTGTAGGTTTCCAAGGCTTCGTCAAATTGCGCGGAGTCCCGATAACAAATAGCGAGCGAATTAAGAAAGCTGACGTTATCCGGCTCTGCATGTACGGCCTGACGCAGGAATTTCCCCGCCTTTTGATATTCTTTCTTCTGGAAGAAGCAGTAACCAAGCCGCTCAATGATAAAAGGGTTCTCAAATCCCGCAGCTGTGGCGATTTCCAGAAGTGAAATCGCATCGTCGACTCGACCTTTTTCAAGCAAAGCGGCAGTCGCCACCTCATAGCGCACCACATTGAGTGGGCTCAACTCAATGGCCTTCCGGTAGCTTGCGAGCGCAGAATCAAGATTTCCCTGCTGCAACCACAACTCGCCAAGCAGTGCATGGGCATGAACATATTTGTCGTTGCGTTGTATCGCTGTCTTTACAAATTCCATTGCCTTTTTGGCATCACCGCGCGCCAATGCAATTCGTGCCAGACCCACGAACGGACGAGCCGCATGCTGTGTTTGTCTCGCCAGCTCTAGATAAACCCGCTCGGCGTGCTCAAATTCTCTCATCTTCAAAGCTGTCTTTGCGAACTCGTAAATACGCTCGGGATTCTTGTGACTCGCAAATGCACTATGTGCCATCCGCAGCTTTGGCATAATTTCATTTGGAATAACTGGCTTGATTAAGAAATCATCGAAACCACACTCCAGCGCATACATAATTTCAGCTTTACTCAGAGGTGTTGCGCTGAGAATAACGACATCACGCTGAAGCGCTGGATCTTCCCGCAGTTCCTGAATAACATCGATTGCGGTAGGGCCCTCGAAATCATTGCTGAGCAGTAGGATGTTGGCAGGCTGTCGCCGCATTTCAAGCAATGCTGCCATGCCGTCCTTTACGGTGCGAATCTTGGTGAAGCCCAACTTCTGGAGATGGTGGTTCAAAATAAGGCGCAGGTCGCTTTGCGGGTCTGCAATCAGTACATCCATCTGACTTCCAAACGGCACAGGTTCGGCCACCTGGAACATCTTATAAATGTCTGACTTGGTATCCCCCATTGGGAGCTCTCCTCTTGGAACTGATCGGCAAGACAAGCGCCTGACTTGCGCGTTGCTGTTCCTAGGAGAATAACACCCTCAGCTTTTCATGAGGATGTCAGGGGGTTGGCTTAAAGCAGAAACTCGACTCCGAGAGCTTTCAAGCAAGGCTTTTTGTGGCCCTTCGAAGCCGGGGCACAAATTTGCAGGTGCCACAACTTGCCCCTCAACCACGGCAGGCATACTCTATTAAACAGTATTCATCAGACAAAAGTGGCCTCCCTTTTCCACGGTTCCCAAACCTAGAGGGTATCGCAATGAGAATATCGAAGCTTTTGGCGACTTCGGCAGCACTGAGCATCACCGGCAGTTTTTTCTGCCACGCCCCTGCCCTCGCCATGGGTCATGGCCCCTCTCTGTCCATCCAACATTTCAACCCAAAATCAACCACCATTTGGCTGCGCATAAGTTCAGGGCAATCAGCAGCCAACGCCGAGAATCTATGGGTTCTCGGGCAGTTTGAAATGGGTGGTGGCCGAAAGATTCAAGTGTTGAGTAAAAAGCCCAAGGCCGCTTCAGGAACCGTCATTGAACTTCCCTGGCCCGCAGGAACAGCACTGGCCTTTGTTGAAGGCGAAGCCCCTGTCACCGGACACCTGGTGGCTGGTACGCGAAACAGGGGCATGTACCTCATGAACGCGAGCGAGACGACTCGTCTTCAATCAGAGGCGAAAAATTTTGTATGGCCTGTTTCTTTGGACGATGAAACATTGGTCGCCTCTGACGATCTCGAGCGCCCCAACCAACCGCTCCCACCCTCTTGGCAACCCCGCGCTGTTACGAAGGCTGAGGCTGTGCAGCCTGATCTCGGTCGCATGATGGAGATGCTTGAAACTCTGACAGGCGATCGGACGTTCATGCTCAACGGTAAAGAAGTGCGCATCACCGAGCGCGGCGGCACAGAGAATCGCGGCCTGACCCAACAGTATGTGATGCAAACCCTCTCTGACCTCGGCATCGAAACAAAGCTCGTTCCTTACAGCTACAATGGCTACAAGGGTGCCAACGTCGAGGGCACGCTATGGGGCGCAGATCGCACCAAATTCGTGATCGTTTCGGGCCATATGGACTCCGTACGCAACAAGGGTGCCGACGACGATGGCTCGGGTACGGTTGGCTTTTTGGAAGGCGCACACCTTCTTTCAAAGCTCAATACCCTGCCCGTTTCGATTCGTTTCGTTGGGTTTGACCAAGAAGAGCTCGGCCTCATCGGTTCGCGCGCATATGCCAACCAACTGCGGAAGGAAGAAACCATTCTCGGGGTTATTCAAGCAGACATGATCGGCTATGACAGCGACAACGATTTTGCTTTCCATGCGATGGATTGTGATCGTGCAGACAGCAAACCGATTACTCGAGTGGTTGAAGAATTAAACAGAAACCTTGAACTCAATCTGAAAAAGGTTTCAGCGTGCACAAACCGTTCTGACCACGCATCGTTCTGGAGCAAAAACATTCCCGCGACCATCATCTCCGAGAATTTCTTTGGTGATGACGCCAACCCTTGCTACCACAAGCAGTGCGATCTTATTAACATTATCAACAAAGAGTATATGCTGCGGCTGGCGACTCTCCAGATCAACACAGCACTCAGCCTTGCGCTCTCACCAAAATAAGAAGGTTTATTTGACGAAGGTCAAAAGACAGGCAGAATGGGTGGCGAAACGGCCACCCATTTTTTTATCTGGAGGCAGCGATGCAAGGACATTCGAAAAGCATAACTTCCAAAAGCTCACGTCTGGTGCTCAGCCTGTTGAGCTGCATCGGTGCTTTGTCCCTTGGCGCGCAACCAGTCGCACAAAGTTCTGCTCCCAAACGTATTGTGAGCGTGAAAATTTCGCACGATCCTGTGCGGAGAAGCGAAGATCTCAAAGATCTTTCTGCCTTCGATATTCTTGGTGTGTCCCTTGAGGAAAATCTTGCGGAGGTTGCAATCGATTCCGGCAACCTCGAACAACTCAAGCAAATGGGCTTCCAAATCCACTTTTCACCATTGAATGCTCAGCTGGAACGGGAAAATCTCGAGCCTTATATGACCCCCACAGAGGTGCTCGAAACGCTGTCTGCGTTGACTCAAAGTTATCCCGACCTTACCGAATTGCGCACTATCGGCGAGACCCGCCGCAAGCGCCCGGTACAGGCATTGGTGATCTCGGCTCAACCCAGAAATCAAAACCAGCCCACATTGCTCTTCAACGCAATGCACCATGCGCGCGAAGTGATGACGACCGAGGTGGTCATGCATATGGCCCAGGTGCTCCTCAAGGGCTACGGCAACGATCCTGAAATCACGCGCTGGCTCGACACCGCCCGCATCATCGTGGTTCCGCAGGTCAACCCAGATGGCAATCAGTTCGTGCACGAAGGTCAGCCCATGTGGCGCAAAAATGCCTGGGAGTCGGACGGACGCACCTTTGGTGTGGATATCAACCGCAACTATCCAGCCCTCTGGGGCGCCTGCAACGGTTCAAGCACGAACAAATCCAACGATGCTTACCGCGGCCCAGGTGCAGCGAGTGAGCCTGAAACAACGGCAATGATCGAACTCGTCCGCACCGAGAGACCGGTTGCCAATATCAGCTACCACTCATTCAGTGAAATGATTCTCTATCCTTACGGCTGCCGCAAAGAACAAAACCCTTCTCTGGAGCTTTTTAAAGCCATTGGTGCAGAGATGAAGGCCAACATCATTGATGACTCCGGGCGTAAGGGAACCTACGCACTAGGTACACCTCCTGAACTTCTCTACGAGGCCGATGGCACCGACGCGGATTGGCAGTTTCGTGAGGCGGGAGTGCTGGCCTTTGCCATGGAAGTCAACGGACGAATGCAGGGCTTCCAGCCCTCCCACAAACGCTGGCGTGACATCACTGTCACGCGCCAGGAAGGCGGCTGGAAAACGCTTATTCGCCAGACCCTCAAGCAAGGGGTAAAGGGCCGCCTCGTCGGAGCAACACTCTCCGATGTGAGCTACAAACTCAGCAAAATCAAAAATGGCATCCGGGAAGAATTCACGGGAGACGACAAATCTGTTAAGCCCTTCCGGGCACGCTCGGCAGACGGTTTTATTTTCAACACCCTCCTGCCTGGCTCCTATCAATTCGATATCTACCAAGGCGAAGTCCTCACAAAAACCGTCACCTTTCAAGTGAACAACGATCAGGTGACACAGCTGGGAGACATTCGCCTCTGAAAATCTGAGAGGGTTCCGGATGGCCATCGCCACCTCTCCATTGCTCACGAGCCAGGAATTGGCTGTGCGCATTGGCGTTACCACACTGTTTGAAGGACTTTCCCTCACACTACACCCTGGCGACCGCTTGGGAATTGTTGGCCCAAATGGTGCCGGAAAGTCAACGCTTCTCAGAATTCTCGCCGGCGTGGGGCAATCCGATGCTGGCAACGTGGCGTGGCGCAGTGGTCTGCGCAAAGCCTACGTAAGCCAGGCCATTCCATTCTCTGTAGAACATACGGTCAAAGAAATTCTGACATCTCAACTGAAAAGAATCTTTGGAACCGATAGTGCCGAAGAAGCACACAAACGCTTTGAAAAGCATCTCGCCAAGCTCGAAGACAACCCTGACCTTGGAAGCGATGAAAAGTGGCTTGCCGAACTCGACAAACACCAACATGCTCTCGACAACGAACACTCCCGCAGTGTCGATATTCCGAATGCCCTTGCAGGCGCACTGCGCGTTGCCGGACTGGAAGAGTTCGCTGAGCGCCAGGTCAGACACCTCTCCGGTGGACAACAGAAACGTCTTCAACTGATTCACTCTCTCATCAGTCAACCGCAATTGCTGCTTCTAGATGAACCAACAAACCATCTCGATGTGGAGACGGTCGAATGGCTGGAAGACATCTTGCTCGATTTGTCCGAGACGGGCTTTCAGATGCTAGGTGTGCCGCTGCTCGATAATGAACCTGAACCCATCGCCATGGCTATTGTCTCCCACGACCGCGCCCTCTTGGACACACTTGCGAATCGAATTTTGGAAATTGCAGACGGCGATATCCAATTTTACACTGGCAACTATGAGGCTCATGCGGCTGAGAAAGTGCGCCGTATGGAAGAGAACCGCACCCGCAACCAACGCATGGCAAACTTAATGCGGCGTGAATTGGCCTGGCTGAGCCGCGGTCCTGCTGCGAGAACAACCAAACAGCAAGCGCGTATCAACCGTGCTGCGGTGCTTGAGGTGAAGCTGCATTCAGCAGAAAAACGTGCGACCGACAAACCAACCGTCGCCCTCAATTTTGAAGCTGCAATGGAGAGCCGCGAGCGTGATGCCACGGACTATTGGATTTCTGTGAAAGAAAACTTGGGCTCACAGGTGCTTTTGGAATTCGAAAAAGTCACCTTGTCACATCCTGGTGGCTCGGAGAAGCCTTTGCTCGCGAACAATCTTTCACTCAAACTCAAACCAGGAATGCGACTGGCCATCGTTGGCCCAAATGGTTGCGGAAAAACACATCTCCTCAAGCTCCTCGCGGGCCGATTGTCGCCTGAAACAGGCCACTGCAAGCGACACGAACTCATCAAAATCAGCTATTTCGACCAACATCGTCACGAGCTCGATTTCAATCAAACAGTTCGCGGTGCAATTTGTCCGGAAGGCGACTACGTGCATACCAACCAGGGTTATTTGCACGTCATGAGCTATCTCGAAAAGTTTCTTTTTCGCCGCCACGATGCTGAGCGCACACTAAAAAATCTTTCTGGAGGTGAGCAAGCTCGGGTTCTGATGGCGCGCATGATGTTGGAGCAGGCCAACACTCTGGTTCTCGACGAGCCGACCAACGACCTCGACATTCCTACGTTGCAAGGGCTTGAAGAAACTCTCGCCAATTTTGCTGGTGGTGTGGTGTTCACAAGTCACGACCGTTATTTCATACAGCGGGTTGCAACACATATCCTTGCGTTCTCCGGCATCGAAAAGCATCAGGACAAGACCTGGTTTCACTGGACAATAGTTCCAGACTTGGAGCAGGCCCTCACACTTCTGACTGCGCTTAACCCTGTTAAAACTTCCGCAGCTAAAGAGGAAAAGAAAAACCCCAACAACCAGCAAAAAACTTCACCTGCAGATGCAGGAAAGGTAGAAAAGGCGAAGATCAGCTATGCGGAGAAGAAAGAGCTCGACAAAATCGAATCACAAATCCCAATGCTCGAGGAAAAGTTGGAGCTCGCTACACGCCTCTTGAATGAGGGATACGAGCAGGGTTTGAACTTCCAGGATCTGCAGAAGCGGCAGTCAGAGGTCACCCGTATCGAAAACGAACTTTTAGGTCTACAGCAAAGATGGGAATACCTATATGGGAAACTATAGGCATTACTTTACTTTTTTGTGCCAACCAGGCGTAAAAAAACAACTCAATTTCCCTAGTCAAACATCCGATCTCCACGAAGAGAATTCGTGGTTTCGTTCAGGGCATTGAATTCACACCATCCCCACCGACGTAACCCCAAGATAACCCGAATTTTTCACCAAAATGCTAAAGTTAATGAACATTTATGCCGATCCAGCAGTTGCAGAACCGTGAGAAAAAACTGGCGAGGCGTACTGTGAAAAACCTGCTGCAGAAGTCACTGATGATATTGGGTTTGTCAATCGCGGCATGCAACTCGGGCACATACGAAAGCGAAACGCCCACTAAAAAGAAAAACAATTCGGCGAAAGGTGAAAATGCTGTCAGCATCAACAACAAAAACAGCGCTACAGCGGAAGCTAGCCGATTAGGTCTACAAGCTCTCGACTGCCCCGACGAAAGCCGCACAGTACCTGCCGGAATTTCGGTAAATGCGAGTGGCTCGCTGCAGATTTTTCAACATAAAACACTCTGCAAGTCGATGGTTGAGACTGAAAAAATGTCGTCTCAGAAATATCCAACCGACATTGTTTTTGTTCTCGACATCACTGGTTCAATGCAGGGCAACATCAACTCAATTAAAAACAGTGTGGTTTCCTTTGCTCGAGCAATTGAGGCAAAAGGTTGGGACGCACGCTTCGGAGCTATTGGCTTTCGTGATTCTGTCGAAGCGCGGCACAATTTCTCTGATGCAAGGGGTCTATCCAACACACTCGGTGGTTGGTTTGCTGCCGGCGGTGGTGATGCGCAGGAGTATTCCCAAGGAGGTGCCCGAGAGGCGCTCAAGATGTTCGAAACCGACAGGACATCAAAAAACGAACGCCTCAAAGCGGAGAAAGTCATTCTTCTGGTGACCGACAATCCTGGTTGGGACCCTGACACAGGGAATCACGGAAACTTCGACACAGCAGCAATAGAAACCGCAATCCAAAACTCTGCTGCAATTTTTCCAAGGCTCCGTTTCTTTCATTCAACCTCACGTCAGATGGCGGGCTTTGCTGGCATGAGCGCACACGATCAGTACAACCAGGTTCTGACAAAAACGGGTGTATTTGGCAAAGGACTCGCGTATCCAGTGACAGAGGATGTGATACTCAATGAGTTTGTCGAACAGTTCAAACCGGTCAAAGAACAGCAGGAGATGAACTGCCGCCTCGTCACGATGAGTGTGAAAGATATCGCTGGTCGAACCCGCAGCGACGCATTTGAATTTCAGCCGGGCCAAGAGAAGCAAACCGTAAAAATCACGAAGGATATTCTTGCTAACAACACGCTTGCGCAAATTGTGGGTGAACGTTGCTGCAATTTTCCCGGCGAACCCGATACAGCCTGCACACAAAAGGTGAATTTCCAGATTCCGCTGCGCATTAAGTGACTGCCAGAGCAAAACTTATCGCTTGGTCGCAAGAACGCGGTCAGCGGGTTAGCCGAACGGGCTTGCGACAAGCATAAAAACGCGCGTGCGTCCTTCCAGAGACTTCAGGGAAGTCGAGTGGCGGCCGCAAGCGCTGCACCGAAGAAAAATAATTCTGCAGTTCAGACTCAAATGCAGCGCGCTCCTGGGCCTGACAATTCATCGAAAAATAGCAAACCCCATCTGCTTTCAATATATACGCACAATGTCTCGCCAAATCTCTCCATTCTTGCGCAACATGAAAGGTTCCAGCGTCTTGTGTGGCGGAAAAAGTGGGAGGGTCGCAGATGATTATATCCCAACCGCTATCCTCTCCACGATCGAATTTCTGCACCTGCTTCTCTAGCCAAACGCGTACATCACGCTCAACGAATTTGCCAATCCGCTTATCGGAGAGATGGTTTATCTCAAAATTCTTTTTACCAACGTTTAGCGTGCTTGCTGCCGCATCAACGTTCACCACAACCTCTGCCTCCCCGAGCGCCGCGACGATGCCGAATGCACAGGTGTATGAAAAGAGGTTGGCCACGCGTTTTCCTGCCGCTGCAAGCTGTACGCGGCGACGATTGTCGCGGTGATCCAAAAACAGTCCAACATGTTGCCGCAGTGTTAGTGTCACAACGGCTTTCCAGCCATGTTCGCTCACTTCAAAAATCTCGGGAGGCTCTTGCCCCTCGACCCATATTTCCTGAACCAAACCCTTTTTATGGGGATTTTTCGCAATCCTACGCCACACACTGCCGACGATACCCAGCTGTTCTTCAAGTCTCAGTAGAAGCGGTGCAAGCGCAGCTGAAAGTTCCTCGCGCGAAGAATTACAATACACCCAAACCAAAGCATGACGCCCATAGACATCAACTGAAACATCAAATTCAGTGAGCTCGCCACGCTGCACTACTCTCCAGGCATTGCTGACGCCCGAGAGCCAAAGTCCTCGGCGCTCAAAAGCCACAGCAGATTCAATTGCTGTGAGGCTTTGCTTGTGAGTCTCTGCAAGAAAACTCCGAGGCAGCGGCGATCGCACCTCGGTAGCGAGCCCGGGCCAATTCAAATCGGCACAATGCAATGCAATACGAGGCGCATGACATCCGCCGTACTCAACGTCGCCCCACAGTGGACATCCGCTTTCCGAGGCATGTCTGCGGATTTGATGCATGCGCCCACGGGCAATGACAGCCCTGTAGCGAAAGACGTCTTTTGCAATTTGACTCTCAAAATAAAATTCAGTTCGAGCCGATTTGCCATCAAGAGGCGACTCGCAAACCCAGCTCAACCCACGCTGTTTGGAGACATCCTTACTCGCCAAGAAATAATATGTTTTTCGGGCTGATTCATCGGTATGCACACGCTCAGCCTGAGCACTGGCCTCAGCAGTTCGGGCAAAAATCAACACTCCGGTTGTTCCCTTATCGAGCCTGGAACACACGTATGTCTTTAGACCGTGGTGCAGCTCAAGCCACTCCTGCACTCCGAGATCTCCCGGGTCACCACCGTGGGTCGCAAGACCATAAGGCTTATCGACCACGAGCCAGTGCTCATCAGCGTAAAGAACAATAGGAGTGCGCACAGTGTTCACAGCATCACACCTTTCAATTGCAGCAGGCTACGGGCAATTTCAACAAATCCATCACCCTCACTTCGGGTGCTGATAACTTTAGGAAACGCATTCATCACTCGGCGATATTTCTCGATATTCGCCACCCCTGCTGTATAGGGAAACCGGCTCTCATCAAAAAGAGTCACATCGTTCGGACTGTCGCCGACAGTGAGGGTTGAATGCGCCGGAAAAACCGAGATACCCATCTCACGCAGCAACCAACACAATGCAGCGCCTTTTTCTTGCCCTCGCGGCATAATGTGCGCATGAATCGTTGACCATGTGAAAGCAAACCCCTGGCTCTCGACCTCAGCCTTGAGCTCAAGCAGACGCTCAGATGAAAGGCCATCAACGTGAAATGTGAAGTCACTGAGGCGATAGATATTGTCTTCGGTTACTTTAAGGTCAGGATTCTTGATCAACAGGCGTTGGAAAACAGTTGCCAACCCAGAGCGCAGTGAATGCCCGTCGGCAACTGCATGGTACCCAATCCCCTGCGGCTGGCGCAGCAGAGGAGCCCCTTCTGGCTCTCGAAAAACAACACCACCATTTTCAGCGATGGCTGCATCAACGGGCAGATAAGACACCAATCCTTGAACCCATCCGGAGGGTCGCCCTGTGACCAGGATCAAAGTGAAGCCTGCGCCCTTCAGTGCGCGTAACGCCGCAATGACTTCCGAAGAGAATCGCCCTGAAGTACTCAGGGTGCCATCGATATCCATTGCGAGAGTTCCGATTTTCGCCCAATCCGCAATCACAACGCACCCCTCTTTTTTCTTTAAAAATTCCTGTCATTTCAAGGTAAAGCGGCACAGAGAAAGATAATCATTGACGAGCTCTGTATCCATTTCTACGAGTAACTGGCTGGTCGGCTAGTCTGTTCACGACAAGTCCAACAGCCAAACTCTACTCGGTTTTTTCGAGGGATCGCAATGAAAAAATCCATTCTGGCCACTCTGTCGCTCCTCTCCGCGCTGTCTCTGAGCACTATGAACGTAGCCTGCCAAGGCAACCGCGCGCAGGAATCGAAGGTCAAGTTTGTCAAAACAAGCACTGACAGAGCCATTCTGGAAAAACGAGATCTCGAGGACACTTTTCTGTTCGGACTGAACGTGATCGAAACCAAAGGGTTTTTCGGCACGGCTCTGAATCTCAATTTCCGCCCCGTGGAGAGCCGCTTGATACTCGCGGCGAATGAAGCAGGACAACAGCAGCTTGTTGTCGCCAGCATGAGTTCAAACCGATTTGAAAAGCTTCTGAGCTTCAATGTCAGTGAAACTGCCGATGGCAAAATGGAAGTCGACTTTGCCACAGCGGGCAATGATCTGAGTCTGTGGAACAGCATTGGTGGTGCCACGGTTGACCTCGATGCCGGACGCGATGCAGGAAATTGGCAAACAGTCGCTGAGCCTAAGGTCATCAAAGTGGAACAAGACCCAGATACTGTTGTGGTCGACATTCTTCATACAGTCTCGTTTACGCTGGCTAAGGATTCAGCAAGTTCCAATCAAACACGCACAGGCGAAGTCAAAATCCGCCTATTCTTGAAACGTCAGGAAAAGAATCCGAAGATCCTGCAGCGCACAGCAAGCCTTGCGCGCGCCCAGAACATCGGCTTCTTCCCAGCTGCGCGCCGTCAAGGAACAGATGAAACACTGCCGATCGCCCACTACAAAATCGACGTCGAGAGCAAGAAGCCAGCACAACATATTATTTATCTGAAAGACTTTCCTGAAGAGTATGTCGACGTCGGTCGCCGCGCTGTTGAGAGCTGGAACATTTCTTTTGGTTTCCCCGCTTTCAAAACTGAAATCGCAGATGAGCACATGGATCTCGGCGATCCACGTTACAATGTGGTCAAGTGGATCGATGGCCTCGACGAAGAAGTCCCATGGGCAGGTTACGCACCTACAATGGTGAATCCAAAAACGGGTGAAGTGATCGCAACGCAGATCCTCATCAATGGCAGTACCACACGCAAAGGCTTTGAAGAAATTTACAAGTATACTGCCGAAGCTGCTCCGCAGCTCAGTAAACTCGTTGGCAAGATCGGCAATGTCCCACTGGTTGAGGGTGTGGGAGAAAATCCAGTGGTGACTTTCTTTGCTGACACTAACTCAAAGAACTCGGACGAATACGTCAAAGGCTACTACTACAGTGTTATCATGCATGAGTTTGGCCATTCTCTTGGTTTGCGCCACAACTTTGCAGCCTCAACAAAAATCGACAGCAACGGCATTTCAAGCTCAGTGATGGACTACGAACCCGGCTTTGTCACGAATATCAGAACTCTTCCTGGCTCGTATGACACCGCTGCTATCCGGTGGGGTTACTTCGGAGAGAGTCCATCAGCACCTCTCGCCTTCTGTACCGATGAAGACATGGCAAAACGCTATGACTGCAACCAGGGTGATGTCGGAAATCCAGTGGACTACGTAGTTGCCGGACTGATTCAAGGTACCACTGTCCTCGAAAACCTGGTTGTTCCTTTGCCAAACATGGTCCAGAAACCCATGCGAGGAATGATGAAAACAGCTCTAAAGATCATCGACTTCAAAGCCCAGCTCCCCGAGCAGAAGCGAGAAGCCGCAGTGAGCGAGATTCAGCGTGCACTCGAAAAAGTCAGGTTGGCAGTGCCAGCTCAGGGACTTGGACCGAATGAGCGCTCTGTGGTTGAATCAAACCTCAAAAAACTTGCAACTTCCTATTCGGAAGCTGTAGCACCGCGTGCTGCCCCGGTGGCCTTCAATCCGGGCTGGTAAGCGATTCCCTGAAGCCAAAATCCGCAACGAGCGGCACGTGGTCGGACAGCTGTGTCCACGGCGTGCCGCTTAAACATTTTATTGTCTGGCAATCGATTCCCCGCACGTAAATGCGATCGAGGGGAAGAACCGGAAAAGCGCTGGGGAAGGAGCGTGCATAGCGGCCGTGTAGTTCTTTGTGAGCTTCCACCAGACCACAACCCTGTTCCAAATGCTGCGATATAATCCCTCTCCAGTCGTTGAAATCTCCCGCGATGACCAACGGGCTGTGATGAGGAACTGTTTGCTCGATGCGTTCGATGAGGCGATCAACCTGAGCTCGTCTGCCTTTTTCATGCAGATCAAAATGAAGGCAAATGAAGTGAACTGGCGGACGTTCTGGTGCAACAAGCACAATCACGTGCAGCAGCGAACGCTTTTGAAAAAAGACGTTCGAAACATCGATGTTGTTCGAATAAACGATCGGAAAGCGACTCAAAACCGCATTGCCGTGATGACCATCCCAACCATCCCAGGTACGACCATAGACCTTGTAGTCGAAGTGTCCATCTGCAAGAAAAATATGCTGTTCTGAGGCAGGCCAGCGCGCAACTGTGCGGGCTTTGCGACGATGTTCGCCCTGAACCTCTTGCAGCAGCACTACGTCTGCATTCAGGTTATGAATCGCCTGACGCATGTCCTCGAGAACGAATTGTCTGTTGGCAATCGAGAAACCTTTGTGAATGTTGTAGGTCACAACCCTCATCGCGCTTTCCTTAGAGGATATGCCGAAAGTAGAGAAGAACTTTAACGAGCATTTCTTTCCACAGGGGCAACGAAGCAAGTGAGTCGTTCGCCACCTCAACCGCATCCATGAAATCTCGCTCGAACATGCGTTTCACTCTATCGACTGTATCTTTGTTTTCAAGAATCACATCCAGCTCAGCATCGTGCAAAACGCTGCGGTGGTTCAGGTTCGACGACCCCACGGTCACGTAGTCGTCTACATACATAACTTTCGCGTGGAGAATCCGCGGCTGATACTCAAAAAGCCTTATCCCATGCTGAATCAGTGACGCATAAAAAGCCTGCGCCACCCAGGGCATGAAATGAACATCGGAGATCGCGGGCAAAAGAAGACGCACATCAACCCCCCGCCGCGCCGCAGCCACTAAGCTCCGCAACAGTGAACCGCTTGGCACAAAATAAGCATTGGCGATCCAAATATGGTTGCGAGCCTGCCTTATCAGACGAAGACGACGCGACCAGGCTATGTGCCGCAGCAGACGGCTATCATTTCGAATTACAAGCGGATGCTGCTTCTTTTCCGACAACGACTTGACCAACAATGAGGGTCTAAGCGTCCCTTTGGGAGTCACCTTCCAGCTGCGCTGCCATGCATTTTGGAAGGCATCCACAAGAACATCGCATGCACCACCTTCCAGCCTTACACCAACATCATGCCATGCCAATTCGCCCACCACAGAACTCAAATGTGCATCGCTCATGTTCAGGCTGCCGACAAAAGCAACACGATCATCGATTAATGCCATCTTTCGGTGATTGCGGCTGTTGGCATAGCTGAACAAACGAAACACCCACTCAACCCCTGGGCCTCTGGGTTGACCAAGACTCGGAATAATTTGCCAGGGCAATGGATGATACACGCGCACTTCGAACAACATTTTTTCAGCGGTCTGAAAGCCTTTGGAGATCCACCCAGCAGAACCAACGCCGTCAACCAGCAGACGCACCTCAACTCCGCGCGCATGTGCAGCATTCAGGCTGCGGACGAGTTCTCGGCCAAGACGCTCATTTTCGAAGATATAGGTTTCGAGCAAGATCGATTTTTTGGCGTGGGAGATTTCCTGCAGCAACGCTGGAAAATATTCTTTGCCGTCGACGAGAAGCATTTCGTCGGACCAACGTAGAGGGTCGTCAGCAACCGTGGATATTTTCTCTAACATCAAGGCGGAGATCATCAAACCTCCGGATTCAGGCGTTGAAGTCTTGGCTCAAATCCACTTTCTTCAACCAACGTATGCGCTCATGGCACGCATCAAAGAGTTCCTGATCGGAGCTCAAGACGACGCGCAATGCTCGCAGTGAGGCGACAATATCAGCAATAAAAAACAACATTGCGACAATCAATGAGCAAAGACTCAGCAAAAAGAAAGTACGAGCGAGAACATCGAGTTCATTGCCATAAACTAGCTTAAGAAAAAGGCAAAAAATAGTAATGGAGACGCAGAAAATGCTTACGGCAACCGAGATAATCTCGGTTCGAATCATCCGTGCACGACCATAGAGAATGGCAATCTCTGCAACAATTGCATTCACAGAACGCTCATCATGGCGGCGATTGCGATAGTCCTGCATGAGCGTGCGGATGCGGTCTGACGTGCGACCATAGCGATTGGTCATCGCTCCCAAAAGAAGGCCAGCGCCCGTGATGACTGTCACGGGAGCCAAAGAGGCCTGAAGTATACCAATGAGAGTTGGCTGTTCAGTCATTGTTCCATTTTCTCCACGGCACCTTCAGAACATATCCTTCAAGAGCTGCATCAATTGCTCAATGCCCTGCGCTGAGAGCAGGTATTGCGCACCGTCGCTCATCACTATCTGCAAAGCAACATAGACAAGCGCTCCGAAAAAGAAAACATTCACAAGCAAAAATGCATATGAAAAAAAGATGAACAGGCCATTGCTTTCAATTGCGGACAGGCAGGAAAACACAATTCCCCAAGCGGGTATGCTGTTGCTGAAAGGAATGGGGAGTGGCAAAGCAAGCAGAACGCCCATAAAGAAAACATGCCAGCCGAGAATGCGCGGGTGCGCCAGCATCCTGGCATGTTTGCCCAAATGCAAATGGGGAATCTTATCAAGTGAGAGCAAAAGCTTTTCGCAATAGAACAAGATTTTATTGATAGTCTCTGCATGAATTTTACGGTCACGGAGGTTTTTGGGAAGCGCTGCTGGCCCACGACCTAAGATTTGAAAAAGACCCAACATCGCCAACAAACCACCAAAAGGTGTGCTCAAACCGAGAAGAGGTACTGGCTGCAAAAAAGGAGTGGAGAGCAGCAGCCCGGCCAAGGCAAATTCAATCGGCTCGAGAAAAACCAGCAGCTCACCAAACGTGTGATGCTCTTTTTCTTGAGGGGTTTCTTTCGCAATCATGCCCTTTAGGGCACGGATTCTTTCCAGCGTCGCGTTCATCTTTGCATCCTGGCTGTTCTTGAATACACTCTCACCCGAAACAAAATTCTCGCAGATTTTTGGGACGAAAGGAATGCCGCCATGACACCAACTTCGATTCTTCCCAAAGCCGCATCAAGCTCGTGGCGATGGCTTGCCCTGGGAGTCGTCTCATTTAACGCTTTCGTATTTGCTCCGATGCAGGCATCGCAGAGCGCAGTCGCACTCAAGCATGCGCCCCAAATTTCTTATGCCCCCGACTCCCAAAATACGCGCACTCTGATTTTCATGAACAACCCTGAGTTTCTCTGGGCATCCAATGACGTATGCGACCTTGCCGACGATACTCACCCGTTTGGTCGGGGCCATTGCCGCACAAGCCTTTTTCACATCAATGCGCTGGGGCTAGGCAAGTATCGGGCATGGTGGGAACACCGCAACATGATGCCCTTTGCCATTCGTTCAGGTCTTCTCCTCAGTAACCCGAGCAGCGAGACAGCCATTGTTGAAATTACTGGCCTAGCGCTGGAAACAAACAGCATTCGTCGCGGTGGAAAAGAATTTGTTGAAATGTTCAACACAAACCGCGCTTCTCAAAGACTTTCCATCAAGCCAGGAGAGCGCGTGATGCTCGATGAACTTGCGAAAAAATGGGTTCATCCGAGTCATTTCTTTGCAGGCGTGGTTGATTTCAATGTGCTCGAAGGTTCAATCAGCCTCGATGAACTTGTTTACCGTAAACAACCTTCACCAACACTCACTGCACTTGGCTACAGCCAAAGAAAGCTTTGGGGTGTGCATGAAAGTCTGGTTTACAAAGGCCTCACCCCCACATCAGCGGTTGTATTGCAAGGTGCAGAATTCCATATCGAAGACTCAACACAACAAGGCTCCCTGCCCGTAAGCTACACTCTTTCTGAGGCGCATGAAGCTGAGAGTCCAAGCGGCATGTGCAATCCCGATCTCTCACCCACATGCTCAGGAAGCGCACTCACCAAGGCCAGTGCGCCCACCCAGCATTCCTCTTGGATATCGCACATTGCTCCAGACCCTCGAGACACCAACCCAAAACGCAAACTTGCGATTGTCGACGATCTTGTCGAACTCGTGGTTCCCGCAAGCACACCTCATTGCCCATCACTCTGGCCGATCTCACCCCAACTTGCCGAACGCTCTTGCATGCGCATGTCGCCACACTTCCACTGGTTTCTTGAAGACTTCAATCACTGGCGTCTTCCCAACTGGGGCAATTGGGCCATTCAATATCGTCATCCGATCCGTGTAACAAATTCAGGAGAACGCGCTCGCACAGTGGTTCTAAAAGTTACTGCCGATGGAGCATCACCTTTGGCCTACCGCGGCACCGGTGTTGCCAGCTCATGGCAGCAAGTGTTTCTCGATCCGCGCTCCAAAAAAGAACTGTCTAGTGTCGTGGTTGCACGGGTAACCGTGCCTCCTGGAACAACTACTGATTTCCAAGGAGAATTCATTCTCAGCGGCCCAGGTGCTGGAACCCTCGAGCATCGGCTCGACATCATTGACTAATCAACCAAAAGAATTCTTCTTGCTTCCACTCAGAGTTCATCCTACCAGCTCTGCTGGGCTTGCTTTTTTATTGTAAAAATTCAGCCCAAAACGCAAACGAAGTTTTTTATCGAGGGGAAGCAACCATGCAACGCCGTGATTTCTTGAAATCGTTCGGTATCGGTACACTGGGCTATTCGGTTATCAATCCCCAGAGTGTCCAGGCCTTTCCTCAACCCCCACGAGTGATCTCTCCACGCAACCCTGGTGCGCATCGGCTGCTGCGCAACCCCGGCTCAAAATCGGTGTTGATTGTGGGTGCTGGCCTTGCAGGGCTCTCTGCTGCTCTCGAACTTTCTGAGCGCGGCTACAGGGTGATTGTACGTGACGCAATGGATGTTGTGGGCGGCAAACTCGCTGTGCGCAAAGAAACCAACGCCGCCGGTACCTTCTGGGTCGAACACGGACTCCACATGTGGTTCGACAACTATCACGTTTTCAAGAACATCCGTGATCGCTTGGGTGTGAACGGCAACTTCCGCGCGTTCAACGAAGTGCAGTTCAAATTCAAAGACTACGCCGATGAAACCATTCGCAGCGAGCCGCCCATTTACCCGCTAAACCTTCTCAACATCCTCAAAAATTCGCCGAACATGAACATTCTCGATGCCACGGGAACACTCAACACGATTCGCGAAGTTTTGTTCTTCAATTACAAAAACATCTATGAGCGGCTCGATAATATTACCTTCGCTGATCTTGCACGCCAGAGAAAAGTCAATAAGAAATTCTACGACATCGTTATGGAGCCGGCTGCATCGGTAACGTTGAACGACCCGAACACCATCAGTGCGGCTGAAATGTGCCTCTATATGCATCTCTATTTCTTGAGTCACCCAAAAGCATTCCATCGCGAAGTCACAACAACAGATCACTACAACGCGCTGCTCAAGCCTTGGGTAGAAAGGCTGAAGAAATTCGGCACGCGGATTCAGCTCTCAAGACCAGTAAACGGTCTGGTCTTTGCTGAAGGTAAAGTCGTGGGCGTGAGCGGCGAGCCTGAGCAGTACGACAACGTGATTCTCGCCACCGATGTCGGAGCCACCAAGAAAATTCTGGCTCACTCAATCGCACGTGATTCCAACTCTGAAGCTTTATTGCAGCAGCTCCAGGATCGCGTTCAAGACCTGAAAGTGGCGCCTCCCTACAAAGTTTTGCGGGTTTGGTTCGACAAAAAACCATCTGACGCCATTCCAGACTGCCTTGAAACCCCACAACACCGTCCGATCAACCTTCTGGCACGGTTTGAACTCTTGGAAGATGAATCGCGGGCCTGGGCTGAAAAGACCGGTGGCTCGATCATCGAGTTCCACCTGTACACCACTCCGGAGCTCGTTGGGCTACCTGACTCCGAAATCTGGCCCTCAATCCGCAACACCGTTCTGGAAATCATGCCGGAAATGGAAGACGCCCGCGTCATTGCCAGCAGTGTTGGCAGCTTCGAAAACTTCACATCATTTGATTGCGGACAGGGCCTGATCCGCCCCTCATCAACCGAACCACAACGCATGGGAATAACCAACCTAACCTTTGCAGGGGATTGGCTTAAGACCGACTACCCTTCAGCTCTGATGGAGCGCTCTGTTTGCACCGGACGCGAAGCAGCCAACAGCATCTGCTTTGCGGATGGAGTGCGTGAAGAGAGCATGGTTGTGACAGCGGATTACGGTCCAGGTCTGCTTTAAGGCCTTGAGGCAAGAACGCCCTGATTGATTCAGGGCTTCTTCAAGGAATCTTCGTTAGAGTGTCTGCAAGTACTGAATCAGCGCAGCTTTATCTTCGGACGTGAATTTTTCACGTCCGTTTTTCGTAATAATTCCCTCATCGTGACCCTGGTTGCTTAGCCCTTTGCGCCGGGTATCAAAAAAACCCCAGCGGTTGGCTTTCCAGGACTGAGGAGCTTTTTCCCCGAGCGGATAGCCGTTGCAGGAAGCATCAAAGTCGGTTGTTTTTGAGCGCGCCTCACCCACATCCCACTGAATAGGGCGCTGAGCTGCTGGCGTAAGAAGAGCACAGAGATTCGGTATGGAATTATTGTGAAGGTAAGGCCATCGAGCCCAAATTCCCATCAGCGGGGGAGGAACATAGCCCTGCTGCACTTTAACAACAATGCCGTTGCTTTTGGAGATCTCCAGACGATTGAGCGGCTCTGCCAAGGAGATCATTCCCTGTGCACGCAAGGGGTCGGTCCCGACATTCACCACTGGAGTGTTGCTGTGGTACTCAACGCGAATTGTTTTCAGCAACTCACGTTTACTCGTG
>JBILKQ010000123.1:0-8728 GCA_044376655.1 Silvanigrellaceae bacterium | reverse complement strand
CCACGCATACACACCCCCAACATTCAACGAGTCCGGAGCCTGACCAGATCGCAGTTGGAGCGCAATAAGCAACGTTCGTGCCAAAGAGTTCGGCTACAACCCACCGAAACACCGATACTCTTGCACCAGTTGGGTGTTTAAGGATTCGACAACTCTCACCACGTCTTCAAATATTTGTCCATCCGCAGTTTTTTCTGAGCTGAAGCAGTCGTCATACTGCGCACTAGTCCGAAGGGCTCACGCGCAGGCGGCCAGGGGCGATCGAATTTGCCCATGCACCAATAAATACCCGTGTATGAGTTTGGGTCACGCCCATCAATCGAGTATTTGTTATTCAGATATTCTAGGCGCTGCAGAGCTTCCTCGGGTCCATTCGACCATCTCACAATCCCTTTACCCCAAAGCATGCGCATATAATTATGGATCACACCCGTTTTGAGCAATTCCTTCTGTGCGGCATTCCAGACCGGATCCGGACTTTCAGCAGCTTCGAGCTTTTCAAGAGAAACCTGCTTTACCGCAGGCGGGGTAAACTTTTTGAGGGTATCCCAGGCCCAGGTGGGAACCAGCGCGGGTGAGCCCAGCGCAACTCCGTTCCGGTATGCAAAATGAGCCATGTTCTGGCCCAATTCTCTCCAGGTCACCAACTCATCGACAAACTTAGCCGCCGACGAGTCGGAGTGCAGCTCAACCGCCTGTGCCACCCCCATCGTCTCTGAGACCCGCGAAAGAACAGTGCGCGGATGTATCATGCCGAAATGCAGCCAAGGCGAAAGTTTTGAGGAACATGATTCGTTGGGATGGTTCCTCTCCTCTCCGTAACGTGACAAATCTCTCTGCAGAAATCGCTCAAGTTGCTGCAAGGCCGCCGACTCACCACCCATGATGTTCTTTACGGCTGGAACCGAACTGCTCACTTGGGCAAATTCACACATGGCATGTGCATATTCGCGCGCATCGGAGTTCGTTTGCCCAACCACGTCGCCAAGCAGCAATTCTCCTTGAAGAGGCAAACGCTCCGAAAAAACCAAACGCTCGGAAATGAGTTTTTCGACGCCGCGGCGTTCGCGCTCCGCTGCCGCAATGTAGGCCTGCAATTTAGGTCGAATAAAACGAGCTGCGGCCTCGGCCTTTGGATGCTTGAAGAGCGGCACCAAACCAACATCATCAACAAGAACAAACGATGCCTGAGGATTTCTCTTTTCAAGGGTGCGCTGCGCCCGCAAAGCAATGTCTGGAAAAATGTAAAAGGGAGCCCAGTCGCACACAACCAGAGAAGCGTTGTCGAACAAGCTTGGAACGACTGCTGCATTGGCAACTTTTTCTGGTGAAGAGAGCAATCCGGTTGTGAAGGCCTCCTCTGGTTGGAGATGCGAAGCAATTCTTGCAGACACGTTTTTCTCAGGATCAACGAGCGGATCGTGTCCCTGCGGAACAAAAAGGTAACCTGAAAAGTGCGCAGCAGTAGATGCAGCAGACTCCCCGATGAAAGAATGCACGCGTGCACTCGACCAGGGCGCATTGCCCGACATCGCCTCAACAACCAAAAGAGGCTTGCGCAAAGCCTTGGAGAAGGCTGAAGCCACCGCGAGACCAGCATTGTCTTGGGTACGGCGTTGGACGGTCATCAGGTACAGCACGTATTGTCCGGCAACGGGCGCACCGCGCTCCGCAGCCTCAAGCACAGCCGCACACTTGTGCGCATCCGGCGGTGCGGATTTGAAAGCCGTCAGGGGTTGGGGATCACGTCCTCCTGCTGCATCGAGCACGAGCAGACGCTCCAGATAAAGCCCTTGCTCTGCGAGTTCGCCACAAAAACGCTGCGCTTGACTGGTCATCTGCTGTATTGTCTCCCACCTGCCGCTGTTGAGCCGGCCCGCATCTCGGGCTAGAACCAACCATTCTCGAATCGGGGCATCATATGGCAAGTCATACTGGGGTTATTTTCAAGGTCAGCACTTTCGGGGAATCTCATGGTCCCGCGGTGGGGTGTGTCATTGATGGCTGCCCCGCAGGTATCGCCCTTGATGTCGCTCACATCCAGGCCGCACTCGAGCGGCGCCGCCCCGGGCAAAGCGATGTCACCTCACCTCGCTCAGAGCCTGACATCGTCCGGGTCTTGTCGGGGGTCGAAGACGGCCTCACGCTGGGCACCCCAATTGCGTTGCTCGTTGAGAACACCAACACCCGTCCCCAAGACTACGACGAGAGCAGCAACGCATATCGACCAGGCCATGCCGACTTCACCTACGAAGCCAAATTTGGCCGAAGGGCCCGAAGCGGGGGGGGACGTGCGAGTGCAAGAGAAACCATTGCCCGGGTGGCTGCAGGTGCGGTGGCAGAGCAGATGCTCAAGCAAATCAATCCAGAGCCAATTGAGGTGCTTGCTTGGGTTCAGCGCCTTGCACATTTGGAATGTCCACCAGACACCTTGCCTCTCAGCCGCGCAGCGATCGAGTCTAATCCTTTGCGCGTTCCGCACTCCGAATCCGCCACGCGCATGCGAGAGTTTTTAAGGAACCTGATGGCCGTGGGTGACACGGCTGGCGGCCTCATCCGCTGCCATGTCCGAGGAGTTCCTGCGGGCTGGGGTGAACCTGTTTTCGACAAACTTGAAGCCGAGCTCGCCAAGGCCATGTTGAGTTTGCCCGCCTCGCGCAGCTTTGAAATTGGTGCAGGTCTCGCTTCAACCTACATGACCGGCTCTGCACACAACGATCCCTTCAGCACCGACCCAAACACCGGACGCATTATCACCACCAGCAACCATAGCGGCGGAATTCAAGGTGGTATTAGCAACGGGATGGACATCGTGTTTTCCGTTGGATTCAAACCCGTTTCGACCATCCGCGCAGAGCAGAAGAGCGTCGATGCTCAAGGCAATCCAGTGAGTCTCAAAATGACCCGCGGCCGCCATGACCCCTGTGTTCTGCCGCGCGCCGTACCCATGATTGAAGCCATGGCCTGGCTCGTTCTCGCAGACCACGCGCTGCGCGCCCGCCTCAACCGGAAAGACCTTTTACAGAAAAGAACTTTGCCTACTGAAGCTGCGGCTCAAGTGCAGTCTCCGAAGGAAAATACATGAGCAGCCAGCGCATCGACGCCTCCAAATTCATTGCCGAAGTGACAGCCGCAACAGCCGAAAAGCCCAAGCTGCGTATTGTGCTGACTGACAACATGCTCATTCGACGTTTGGTGGCCGAACGCCTGCTTCGCCTTTACGGTCAACGCGCTGTCCTGCACTCGGGCAAAAACCCGGTTCAAGAAGCCGTCGAATCACTCTCGACCCAAGATCTTTTCGGTGCTCCGGCACCTGTGTGGATCGAGTTGCCAGAAAAAATCAGCGCCAAGCAGTGGAATGAATACACCACCCAGCTCAGTCATTTGAGCGATCCTGCGCGCCAGGAGCTTTTCATTTTTGCGCCTGCGTTGGCTCGCCACGGTGCTCCCGATCCCAAGGCCCTTCCCTGGAAGGCTGAGGTGTTGGTCATCTATGAACCCGCACGACACGACGCCATCAATTTGCTCACAACACTGATTCCTCGGCATGGGGGTCAACTTGCAAAGGCCAACAAACCCGAATTGCTGGCCTGGGCTCATCATGCTTTCGACCACTACAGCGGTGACCTCGAAGCATGCGATCTTCACTTCGAGCGCATGACAAAGGGGGGCTTAAACTTCGAGGCTGCATTCGTTCCAAAAACAGGAATCGATGCCTTCGACGTTATCGAGGCTCTTTCGAGCGGCGACTCCAATCTAGTTCATTTACGTCTCAGTCAGCTGGAACAGGCAGGCGAAGAGGCAGGCAGCGTGGTCTCTGCACTGGCTTACATGGGAAGACAGGTTCTCGCTTTTCAGGCTGCCCTGGCGAAATCAGGTCAGGTACGCCAGGCACACGACATCGCAAAAACCCCTTACCCATCTCAGGCTCGTGTCGAGCGTTTGGCAAAGTTGTTACCCCCGGAAAAATGGGCTCGATTCTTTTTGGTTGCTGCGGAGTTGGAAAAGCAAACCCGTACACAACGTGATGCACACAGCTGGCTTGCCGTTGAACTCACTGGCCTTCTCCACTGAAATCTGGTTCAATTGAGGTAAGAAAAAACACCCCAGGAGTTGAACAGAGCATGCCAAACGAAAGCACAGAACTCTCGAAATCTCTGCGTGTTCTGCAGGACGTGCGCATCTATCTGGTGGAAGACGACCTAACCACAGCTCGCGTGTATCAACGCTGGATGCAAGATGCCGGAGCTATCGTCGAACACTTTGCAACTGCTGAGGCCTTCAATGAGCGCCTGAATCTCGCCGACGAATGGCACAGCTCCGATTCCCTGCGTCCCCAACTCCTCTTGGTCGATTTGGTTCTGCCTGACGGCACTGGGCTCGAGTTAATTGAACGCTGGCATAAGCACTGGGCGCATATTCCAGTCGTTGCACTCACAGCTTTTGCCACAGTCGACACGGCCGTCGCCGCCATGAAAGCGGGTGCCGTTGATTTCTTGCGAAAACCAATTCAACTCGAAGACCTGGTTCTTGCTTTGCGCAAAGCACAACAGCACGGTGAATTGCTACGAGAAAATAAATCCCTCACCAACGCTGTTCATATTCTTAGTATCGCACAAACTCTCGCCGGCCTCTCTGACAAAAAATCGCTCTTAAAAACCTACCTGCGCCTGATTACCCGTGAGCTAAAGGTGAGTGAAGGCTTTTCCTTCTTCTTCGATGCACATCGTTCTTTCCCGGAACTGCTGCTTGATTTGCGACAGGCTGGAATGGGACGCACCGAACCAAGTCAGCTGATCCAGGAGTCTTTAGCTCCGTTCCTGCGCAATCGAGCTCCTATTCCAGAAAACGTAGCCGAAATGGACTCTGTCACTCTGATTCCACCATCCACTCTGGTTGCACCCTGTGGACAATTCGTGGTGGTTGAATTCAGAAGCCCCACCGCCAACAGTGGTTTTGTGGCCCTCACCAAAGACGGCCTCACAGGAAGCGAGTTGCTTGAGCTCATCAACCAAGTTTCGCCCATCACCATGCAAGCAGCCAGAACCTTCCAGAATCTCGACGTCGCCAACTCACTCTCGCTGGTGGATGAGCTAACTGGGCTCTACAACCAGCGTTTCATGGACGTTTCTCTTTCCCAAGAAGTGGCACGCAGCCAGCGCTACGGCAGCCCTGTTTCACTGTTGTTTCTGGACCTCGACAAATTTAAAGCTGTGAACGACAGACTCGGCCATATTGTGGGCAGCCAAATGATTAAAGCTGCGGCGCGCACTCTGCGTGAAATCATTCGCGATTCCGATCAACTCTTGCGCTATGGCGGCGATGAGTTCTGCGTCATTCTTCCAAACACCGCTCTAGAAGGAGCACATATTCTGGCAGAGCGAATCCGTGTGGCATTCGAGAGTCGCTCCTTCGACCTGCGCGATGTCAGTGGTGTCGATGACGCCTTCGACCTGAAAGTCACGACGAGTATCGGGGTGGCAAGTTTTCCAGAATCTGCAAAGTCAGTGCAAGAACTGATTCAAGAAGCCGACACAGCCATGTACGCATCAAAAAAATCGGGAAAAAACTGTGTCACGCTTGCGGGCCCTAACGGAAGATCAAATCTCCTCATGGGACCTGTTGTTGAACTGAATCAACAGGTCTGAAAGAGCACGAGCCTGCTCGTGCGGAAATCCGACAAAAGCAACACCATGCCAATGCATGTTGCCAACCTTTTCAACCCAGCGCACATCGAATGCCAAATGCGCCAAGCCCTTCAGATTGAGAATCTTATTCCAGTCTGAACGGCCCGTGGTCAGGGTGAGATCAAACTGCTCTTTACGAGCAAGAGGTGTCTCGAGTTCAAGACAAAGTCCAGCTTCCGAAAAGTCAATAACCCGTGCAGTCAGGCCCGAAGTCAGTGCAGCCGTGAGCGGAACGTCGCACAACCACGGCACGCGCTGTGAGGCGCGCTTGTTTCCTGTGCGCATCAGACGCAGTGCAGCCTTGAGAAGTTCGGGCTCAGAACCGAATGGATTGCACTCCCACGCCTCAAACAGCCCGGTTTGGTGTTTGATTTGGAGAAAGCGTCGGCCCCACACCACCCCCAAACCGAGATCCAGCGGAGCAGACGAGGCATCGAGCAGAGCCTTCAACGCAGGACTCACGAGCACTTTGAAGACATCTGCTGAGCCCTCAAGCCGCTTGGCCAAGTTCACCGTCTCACCGACCACTGTGTACTCAGGACGTTCAAGGTCGATACTGCCATTGCCCCAATAGACTCTGCCCGCATTCAAACCGATGCGCAGTGGAAGGGCATGCCATCGCTTGCTTGTTTGTCCTTGTCCGGTTGTTTCGTTCTGGAGAAATTCTGCAACCCAATCATGCTGAATTGAAATTGCACTGCGCAGCGCCGACTCCACCTGTGCCATGAGTTGGCGGTCAGATTCAGGATCCGAGACTTCTGCATTTGCAACGAAGTAACACAACAACCCATTGCCAAGTGTCTTGTTGACTTGCCCACCATGTGATTCAACGATAACCGAGATACGGTTCAAACAACTGCGCAGTTCAGCGAAAATGATCTCGGGTTCTTTCTTGCCCACGATCCGGGAGAACCCTTCAACATCGATAAACATCACCACTGCCTTCATTTCACGGGCGGCAGCGTTTGGTCGGGAATACAAGTCAGACATGGTCTGGTTCTCCAGCGATTACTGGAAGTGTACCTTTGCCTGTGTGCAGCAGGCAATGCGGAAAAGCCGACAACGGAGATTCCGCTGTCGGCAACTGCCAGGAACTGAATGATTGAGATTTAAGGTTGGCTCTTCTTAACCTTATTCCGAAGCGCTTGAAGAGACTTCAGGGCATCCTGATGACGACGCTCCATCTGATCGAGAATCGAATCGAGATTTTCTGTGGAAGCATGCTGCAACAACAACTGTGCAAGATGCACCTCAAGCGCATTTAGCTGTGCCCCCTGAGTAAGAAAGAGCTTTGCGGTTTTCTCGACATCGGCAGACGAGACCGAGCCCGGAATAGCAGGCACCCGCATCTGTTGCATTGTTGTCGAAGAACTCAAAGATGCTGGTGTCTCTGGTAACTTTGTCTCCACTACGTTCGCCATCGAAGTGCTTTTGACCGCGCTGCTCTCCTGCGATTGTGCCGCGGTTTCTGTTACAGAAGCTGCGGCTGACTGTGATTCTGCCGACGGATTAATCGTTGCCTCGGGACTCATGGGGGCAGTTTCAGAACTCATGGATGCTGTTTGTGCTGAAGCGGGCTCTGGCACAGCAGGTGGCGTACTCAAGTTGGCATCGGCTGAGCTCATGTCGCTCGACGCGTGCTCGACCAATCCTAACTGCGTGCGCATCTGTGAAAGCAAGGGCAGTTCTGAGTGCAAATGCCCAGAAGCAATCGCAGCCCACAGAGCCACCAAAGTCAGGCCCAAAACGCTGCGAAAAATCACGCGACCAGAACTACGCCTGGATGAATTTGAATGGGACTCCTCGCCGGAAAACTCGCTCATCGGATAGTCGTCCAAGGCAGAGCTGCTACGGCTGGTTGCATCTGCCATTTCCGACATGGGTGCGAGCATCGAGTTGGCATGACGAGAGAGGGGAATGACGTTCTTTTTTGTAGGCATTTTCTCCTGGGGAGCGTGCCGTTCAGAAAGCTGAGACGATCTCTTCCTCTCAGACTTTTTCTTTGGCTGAACCGAGGCCACCTGTGACTCTTCAGGGAATGACATTGGAAATTTAGAGCTCATAGTACCCTCCCTCCCCGCGTTGCCTTGCAAACCCCATGCCAAACACATCTGGAAGCCAACTAAACCAGATAAAATACCGTAATTGATGAGTTTTTAGGAACTGGAGAAAGACTTAATTGGGAGAGGCTCGGCAGCATCCCGTAAACAGTGTAAAGAAACTTGTCAGTCGGATTCTCAAGGAGTGTTGTTTCATGGCTCAAATAAAAACACAGATCGAAGAGCTCCTCACTCAGAAGCTCTCCCCCAGCGTTCTTCAGGTTGAGGATGAAAGCTGGCAACATGGTGGTGGACCACAGGCACAAAGCCACTACAAGGTGATTGTCGTTTCAGAGCACTTCGCCGGACAAAAGCTGCTCGCACGCCACCGATTGGTGCAGTCAGTGCTTTCGGAGATCGTCAGTCGCATTCGTGCTCTTTCGCTGCACACTCTCACCCCACAAGAATGGCAAGAAGCACAGGCCACGGGAACCGGATTCCGTTCTCCCGGTTGTCACAACAAATCAGAGTCTTGAGCTGAGTGTGCCATTGGCTTTTTCAGCTTCCATGTCTGAGTTGCCACCATTCCACGTGCCGTTTACAAAAATCATCGGAAACGTCGAAAAGCCCGTCCACATCTTCAAAAGTTAGAGACCAAGAGCAGATTGTAAAACCAGGTGCACAGGGTAAAAAAAAATCCTCTGAGTTTCCTCAGAGGATTTTTAAAAGATGGTGGGTCTGGGCTGAGTTGAACAGCCGACCTCGTGCTTATCAGGCACGCGCTCTAACCACCTGAGCTACAGACCCGAATTCTTTCTCAAGAGAGAGATTGAAGTCACAGAGTGCGTGAAGAGTTGACCTGGAAGGAATTCTCAATGTGAGAATCCTTTGTCGGAGAGCCTATGTAAGAGCTCTCCTTAGAGCGGTTGTTACCAACCACTCGTCTTCCTAGAAAGGAGGTGATCCAGCCGCAGGTTCCCCTACGGCTACCTTGTTACGACT
>JBILKQ010000027.1:0-24584 GCA_044376655.1 Silvanigrellaceae bacterium | reverse complement strand
GATGCAGATGGGCCACAAGGGTTTCTCCGGCAACCTGAACTACCTCATCCATTTTCAATTTCTCAAGCGCATCCTCTTCACCCCAATGACCAGCAGCACGAGGATTCTTACCCTCTGCTTGCCCTCGCGCATACAAATATGTCGAAACGAAGCTGCTGCTTTGCGTACGCAGCAACCCCTGTGTGTTGGCATAAAAACGCTGCACAGCCCGCTGTGTCAGCGCATTATAAGGAATGCCCTGAATGTCGGGATGGAAACCTTTGAGCTTCACAACCGCGTCTTGCAATTTCGTGGCGAGTGCGTCGATCGACGCGGGAGGAGCGTTCGAGCCGGAACGAATCGATGCCTTTGCATCGATTTCACCTGCCTCTGATGGCACTGGTAACCGCGGAAGATCATCCGAAGGGCCCAGCGGTGCGGCCTCGAGAGCAACATCCACAGCAGACAAAAGCTCATTGAAGTCGAGTGAAGTGAGTTGAACCACACCAATCCGCTTTTGTGCATTCCAGACACGCAAGGTTACACCTGTGCGCTGCGAAGCACTTTGGTCGAGCGTACCAGTTTCTTTCACTTTCACGGTTTGATCAGCGACACTGCTTCCTGAAATATCGAGATCTATGCCTGCGCGTGCATTTTGAATTTTAGTCAGAAGAGTTTTGATTTCATTTGCATTCAACATTTAAGCACGTCCTCCGACCGTGATGTTGTCAACCTTGAGATGTGGCTGACCAACAGTCGTGTAAATTGTTCCGCTGACCGATCCACAGAATCCCGGTGCAAGTTCGATATCGTTGGCGCATGCCGAAATCTTCTTCATAATATCAACTGCCGTACCAATCAGCGTTGCTCCCTTCACTGGCTTGGTGAGTTTGCCTTTCTCAATAAGATAAGCCTCTCCCACAGCGAAATTAAACTCACCCGTTGCACCCACACTGCCACCGCCCATCTTCTTGCAGTAGAGCCCGGTCTCACAGCTTTCAATGAGCTCTTCCGGAGTAAATTCACCGGGCGCAATGAAGGTGTTTCTCATGCGGCTTGCTGCTGCAAACGAGAAATTCTGCCTCCGGCCGCTCCCGGTACGGGGATGACCAAAACGCACCGAGCCCGCGCGGTCAGCAATAAAATTGCGAAGAATACCGTTCTCAATGAGAAGTGTTGATTGGGCAGGCATGCCCTCGTCGTCCATGTCTGTAGAGCCGAATGCTCCTTCGGTGACACCCTCATCCCATGCCGTCAGACTTTCATGGGCAATTTGTTTTCCAAGTGAATCCGCAAACGGAGTGGTCTTGCGTTCGATTTGGGTGGTCTCGAGAAGGTGCCCACAGGCTTCGTGAAAAATCACCCCACCAAATCGATTAGCCATCACAAGTGGGTACTGACCTGCACTCACATAATCGGCATGAAGCATGACCTTTGCAGAGGCTGCGATTTCCTCAACAAGCGGCTTGAGATCAACTTCCTCCAAGAAGCGCGGTTGGCCAGTGGAAGCCCTTTGCTCGTGCAAAGAAGTACGGTGGCTGCCGTCGACACAACTGACTCCTGCGCGCGCCAACTGGTGCAAGCGGATGTCGCGCGCAAACACGCCATCAGAGGCAGCCACGAGGACCTCTTGCCAATCACGAAAGGCAGAGGTTTGATCGCTCTGCAGGTGTCCAACCCACTTGTTGAGATCTGAGGACATAGTGAGCAAACGCTCAGAGAGCGCACCCACACCCGCACAAGCTGCCAACCACTCATCCTTGCGCTTTATTGCAGCAAAATCGCGCAGAGGCTCGAGCTGTACGTCTCGGCCAATCGAGGTCAGCATTCGACTGCTGCAGCCGAGCATACCAAGGGCTTGATCAACCGCCCAACGCAGACCCTCACGAGAGAGATCATTTGTACTCACATAAACATCTTGAGTTCCTTTGAAACAACGTACACCCGCTCCCAGTGAAAACGAGGGAGCCACGGATGTCACCTTGCCGTTTTCGGTTGAAACTCTCAGGGTGTTCCTTTTTTCGAGGAAAATCTCCGCAAAATCAGCGCCAGATCGACGCGCATGACCCAGCAGAAGCGACAAAAATGGGCGCCAGGATTCCCCAAAAGAACCGTCTTGAGCGGCTCGGACGCTGGCAAAGCTGGTTTCGAAATCTCGTTCCAACAGTGGTCTCATGGCAATGCCTTTCCCCTTGACGGGGCCTTCTTGTTTCGCAGGTTTGCTGTGATAGACAAAGAAGGCCATTGAGCGTGCTTGAATCAGGAAAGATGGCGCAAACTCCGACCCAACACAAGGACTTCAAACCATGAAAGCTCTGCGTAGCCACACCTGCGGTGAACTCAATGCTCAAGCCATCGGCCAAAATGTACGGCTGATGGGGTTTGTACACGCCGTGCGCAACCTGGGTGGGCTGCTGTTCATTGACTTACGCGATCATCATGGAATCACTCAAGTTATTATCCACCCCGAACAGTCTTTCTTTGCTGCAGCAAGCGACCTTCGCTCCGAATCGGTCATCGCCATTGAGGGCCAGGTGCGCCGGCGAGAATCGGTGAATAACAAAATTCCCACCGGCGAAATTGAGGTGATTTGCTCGCACTTTGAGCTCGAATCGCCCGCGGACATTTTGCCTTTTCCTGTAGCCCACAACCCGAAGGAAGAGAGCGAAGACACCCGCCTGAAGTACCGCTTTCTCGACCTCCGCACCGAGAAGATGCACCGTAACATCATTTTCCGTTCGCAGTTCATTCATTACCTGCGTAACAAAATGGTTGAACTCGGCTTCATGGAATTTCAGACTCCGATCCTGACAAGCAGCTCACCGGAGGGTGCACGCGACTTCCTCGTACCCAGTCGACTTCATCCCGGACACTTCTACGCTCTTCCGCAGGCACCTCAGCAGTTCAAACAACTTTTGATGTGCTCGGGATTCGATCGCTACTTCCAGATCGCTCCCTGCTTCCGCGACGAAGACGCTCGTGCCGACCGCAGCCCGGGTGAGTTCTACCAACTTGACGTCGAGATGGCGTTTGCAACACAAGAAGAAATCTTCACGGTCATCGAGAAACTGATGGTGGATCTATTCACCCGCTTTTCCGACCGCCCCATTCTTGAAAACCCGTTTCCGCGCATCCCCTACAAAACTGCGCTGGAGAAATACGGTTCCGATAAGCCTGACCTGCGCTTCGATCTGGAAATGGTTGACGTCAGCAAAACTTTTGCGCAGTCGACCTTCGAAGTCTTCCAAAAAACACTGCAAGCCAAACGCGGTGTGTTGCGTGCGATTCGCTTGCCTCAGGGAGCTGCGCAGAGCCGCAAGTTCTTCGATGATGCGCAGGCACAGGCCCGCGCTTTGGGTCTTGGAGGATTGCCCTATCTTTCGCTCAAAGACGGCGAATGGAAAGGAAGTCTTCTCAAGCAAACCACCGACGCTGAACGCGCCGCACTGGCCCAGGCATTGGCTCTTGAAAACGGGGATGCTGCAGTTTTTGTTGTTGGCGAAGACTCGCGCACAGTGCTTGGCCTGGGTGGCAAAATGCGCACCTGGCTGGCTGAAACACTCAAAGTCGAGAAGAAGCACGGATGGGCATTCTGTTGGATTGTTGATTTTCCCTTCTACGAATGGAATGAAGACGAGCAAAAGATTGATTTTTGCCACAACCCTTTCTCTATGCCGCAGGGTGGGCTCGAAGCCCTCAACAGCACAGATCCGCTCGATATCCTCGCCTACCAATATGACATCGTTTGCAACGGGGTAGAGCTCTCGTCGGGTGCGATCCGCAATCACCGTCGCGATATAATGAAACGCGCTTTCGAACTCGCCGGCTACACCGAGGACGACATCCAAACTCGCTTCCCCGCGCTGTGGAATGCATTTTCATACGGACCGCCCCCGCATGGTGGTATCGCACCCGGTGTCGACCGCATGATCATGCTCCTGCTCGACGAACCCAACATCCGTCAGGTCATTGCATTTCCGCTCAACCAAAGGGGTCAAGATCTCCTGATGAACGCGCCCTCGCTGGTCAAGGAAAAACAGCTTCAGGACGTCCACATCAGCATCCGAGGCACGTCAAAATAGTTTCGCTCGTCGTGCAGCAACCATGCAGGGCACAACGTAGAATACAAACGTGAACTGCTCTGGAGTGGGTTGATGAAAATAAGAAATTTTATAAGCCTGAAGACAGCAATTTTGGCTTGGCTGAGCCTCTCTAGTGGTCGTGCACATGCAGCTGCATGGTGGTACGAGCAGGCCGAACGCTTGCAACTTGTCAGTGCCACCTTGCTTGACGGCGTGCCGATTTCGGAACCGGTGCCGCTCACGGGACACTTGGGATTCCGGATGCTGACGAGTCTTTTGCCGAAAGCTAATCCAAAAGTAGGCGACAAAGCTGAAAAAGTCCCTGCCGCACCGTTGCACACCGTGCCAACCGTGTCGTTCGGTTATCCCTTGGCACGCTCGGGCCGATACACTTTGGTCGGAACAGCTTGGACTGGATATCTTCCATTGGCAAAATCCATGGCCAAGATGCTTGGCGTGGATGCTTCTATCAACCAGTATATCGTGGGCGCCAGCCTTGAAAACGTCTTTCGCCACCCACGAATGTTTTTGATAACAAGCATTGGCATGCAATACGGCAAAGCCCAGGTGCTTGGTGCCATCACCGAGGAAAACGTCAGCGATAAATTTGATGCTGCGCTGACGAGTGCTTACATCAGCCAGACGGTTCAGGGCCGACGCGTGCCCATGTGGATCAATGGAATGTTGGTCTTCAGACGTGGCAAGTCAACCTTCCTCATTGAGAAAGAGAAAACAGAGTTCGCGCGCTCTGACACCATGTCTGATGCACCCGTTCCTTTTGGCATTCAGATGAGTGTGGGTGTCACGATCAAAAAATCATTTCAGGTTGCCGTTTCCGAATACATGGTTCCAAACCGGCTGATTATGCCGCGCCTGAGCCTTGCGTATCAGTATGCGTTCGGCCAGCAGTCGAATGAAAGGGAACTTTCTCCGGCCGAAAAAGCACGAATGAACAAGAACCGTCGCTCACGTAAAATCAACAAACCACAAAATTGACCAACAACTCCTTGGGGATGACGTATCATGGAGAGAAAGAACATGCTTCGCTTCCTTGAAATTCTGTCCATAGCAACTTTTTCATTTTTGATGGCCGGGTGCGCCGCATACGATCTGGGTAACGAAGGTAAAAAGATCTTTCCTCCAAACAATGTTGAGAACCCTATCTGGGAAGACAACATCAAAAACATCGTAGAATTCAAATGTGCGAGTTGCCACACACCCAAAGAACCCTGGTACAAGCCCAAAAATACTCCTGCCTTCAAGAACGCCGAAAATCCGAATTTCAGTCTCGAGAACATTTCTTTGCAGGCTTTTTTTGATGAGAAAAATCAGGAGATGATGAGAAAAGTAAAACTATGCATCGAGAGTGTTTGCGGCGTCGACGGAGTTCCGATGCCTCCCAAATTCGCCACGCCTTTAGATGAAAAAGAAAAGCAAGGCCTGCTGAACTTCGTTTCGAAATTTATCGTCAAAGGTGAATCCAAACTCAGTAACTTTTTCCAATCGAAGTGCGCCACATGCCACGGCGACGATGGCAAAGCAAAATCAGCTTCGACAGGCAACAAAAAAATTGGTGAAAGTCAGTCCGATACTTTTGAGAAGTATCAGAATACTTACAAGACGATTAATCCGATGCCGAGCCTAAGCCAAGGGTATAGTGATGCAGACGCCTTGGCAGACTGGAAGCTGATCACAGGAAAGTGATCTGAAGAGCAATTATTCAACAAGCTCGTAACTTCGCCAGCTTAATCAAGGCTATTCCGGATCGGCTGGCTGAACCAAGCTACGCACTTCTCCGAATCCAACACGCACACCGTCCTTCTCAGCCCAGCCCTTCATAATTACCGTATCGCCATCTTCGATGAACTTCCGCTGCGTGCCATCGGGAAGCTGGAGGGGTTTAGTTCCTTTCCAGCACAACTCAAGCATCGAACCATAGCTATCGGGGGTTGGGCCGCTGATCGTGCCCGATCCATAAACATCACCGATATCGATATTTGTGCCATTGGACGTCATGTGCGCGAGCTGCTGCGCCATATTCCAATACATGTGCCGAAAGTTAGTTCGACATATTTTCATAGGAGTGTTCATTTTTGCCGACTGCAACCACACCTCAAGATTTATGTCGTATGTTTGAGCGCCATGGGTTTGCAGGTACGGCAACACTGGAACGGTTTGTTCGGGACCATTGACACGGAACGGCTGCAGCGCATCCAAGGTGACGATCCAGGGTGACATGCTGGTTGCAAAAGTTTTTGCCAGGAAGGGCCCAAGTGGCACATATTCCCAACGCTGCACATCGCGAGCAGACCAATCGTTCAGCAGGGTCATGCCAAAGATGTAGTCGTCGGTGTGTGCCGCAGGGATACGCTCTCCGAGTTGAGTTTGACGGCCTGTGATAAAAGCCATCTCGAGTTCGAAATCCAACTGTCGGGACGGGCCGAAAGTAGGTGCAGGGTCGGCATCGTTCTTCAGCTGTCCCAATGGCCGCTTTATGGCCACACCGGTGGGCACAATGGAACTGCTTCGGCCATTGTAGCCAATAGGAATGTGCAACCAGTTCGGTAGCAATGGATTCTGTGGATCGCGGAACATGGAGCCCACGTTTGATGCATGCTCACGGCTCGAATAAAAATCTACGTAGCTGCCGATCTTGGTGGGTAAGTGCATCCGCGCCAAACTTTGCTTGACCAGAACGCGTGCATGCAAATCTGGATTATCGTAGACTTCCCGATTTCCGGCAGTAAAAAGTTCAGCAACACGAAGTCGCAACTCACGCCAAGTCGTCGAACCTTGGGCTAAGAGAACATTGAGCGAAGCATTACACAGATGCTCGCGCGTAAGTCCCCGCACTCCGCTCAGCAAGCCAGCATCAAAAAGCACCACGGTGTCGACAATCGAATCACCCAATGCCAAACCCACTCGCGGTTCATTTACAGTTTTGCAAGCGAAAATCCCAAAGGGAAGGTTTTGGAGAGAGAAGTCGGAGTCAGACGTAATATTGAGCCAACTGCGTTGAGTCGAAGAAATGGTCGAGAATCGCTGCATGGTGATGTTCCTCACTGGAGAAGTTTAAGCTGTTTGAGGTCTTCCACGGGCTCCCGGAAACTACACGAGCCGAAGCTGCGCAAACCAGACGCCCGCACCTGACGAATTTCCGCGATACTGGCCTTGTGATTTTTCCAGGCCAAGCCAGCCCCATCAAAGCGCAAATCCTGCAGGGACTTCTCCTCGAGCAGAAGTTGTATTTCAGTTTCTGAGAGATGAGCGGTCCAAGCCAACACCGCCGCGCTGAAGACGTTCAAGAAACCGAAAACTTCGCTCCCAACAGCGGCATCATAATGGCGAAGCGCAAGGTGCAGGCCAGCGGTCAGTTTGAAGGGTACTCGGTGCTGCGCCGTCAAATGAAAAGCGTGCGCAAGCTTCTCTGGAGACACGATTGCGGAAGCTGTCAGACCACCTGTTCTGAATTTGAGACACGCCCTGCCGGCCTCATGCAAATTGAGATGATAGGCGGCACGTGCGATGTGCTCAAACGATTTGTTGAGATTGACTTCCCAAAACACCGGGACTTTCAATTGAAACTCGTCGAAAATCTTTGCAGCCTGCAGAAAAAAACTGCGCACCAGCTCTTGATCGTGGCTATTGATAACTTCATCGGGCAGAGGAGTTTCAAAGGAATCAAGAACCACTGCGTCAGCATGAGAGTCGAGTAACCCTCTCAGGAGCTGACATTCAACTCGAATCAATTCGAGCGCTTCGCCTATCGATTCAGCCGATCGCAAAAGCGCGGTCAAGTGCCAAGGGTTATGGGACTCCGAAGCAGTCGCCAACTGCAGTCGAGCCTCTTGGGCGAAGTCACCGGCTCGCGCTGCCGGCAACACGAACCGAACAAGAAGCCACTCGTGTTCATCTTTGCGAATCTCGTCGAACTCCCTGACTGCCTCATTAAGAGGCAGCTTAGCGGGAGGAAAGAGTCCAGCGTAATCCAAAGCACGCGACATCAGCGCTCTAAGAGCATCCACTTCAAGTACCTCATACAAAGATTTGCTCTTCTAACCCGTCCCGTCCTCGGGTTCAATCAGTGCAAGCTGCTCCGAAAAGCCATCAGAACACAAAATCAACCAAACAATTGCATCTATGGGTGCCGGTGGTAGTCTCGGGCGTTCGTCGCCCCAAGGCGCGAGATCCGGGAGGTTTTGTATGAAAATTTCAGCCCAATCCTTACTGACTCTGAGTCTCCTCTGCTTGACCGGTGGCTCCGCTTCAGTTGCAACCTTTGCTCCGACCATCGCCTACGCGAATGCGGAACGCACCGGAACCTTCATTGAAAGCGTATCCGCTAATCCAACGAGCCTTTTTCCATTGACCGACAACGACGGTGAAGCATCAGCTGTTCAAAACATGTTCTTCGAATCGCTAGCCGATCGCCACTGGGATACCTTCGATTGGATCCCCAGCCTCGCGTCGAAATGGGAAATCTCAAAAGACGGCAAACAGTTCACTTTCACGCTCAACAAGAACGCGAAATTCTCGGACGGTTCTCCCGTGACAGCAGAAGATGTGAAATTCAGCTACGACATTATCTTCATGAAGGGTGTGATGACCGCACACCTGCGTCCGTACTACTCGGCCATCAAGAAAGTCGAAATTCTTTCGCCCGACAAAATCCGCTTCACGACTGGCGATGTCTATTACAAAAACTTCGACGTTGTCGCAGGCCTGACTGTGTTTCCCAAAAAGCACTACATGAAGCTGTATGAGAAGGACAACACTATGACCAAAGCGGAAGCGACACGTAACCCGCTCGGCTCTGGTATGTGGCTCCTCGAAAAATGGGATGGCAACCAACAAATCATCTTCAAGCGTAATCCAAATTACTGGAACAAAGACGAACTCGTGAAAACGGGTCGCTGGAACTACGACCGCTACATTTACAAAGTCATCCCAGAAGAAAACGTGGAATTTGAGATGTTCCGCAAGGGCGACTTGAGCTTCAAGGGTCTCATTCCGAAGCAGTGGGCACGCCAGACGGCTGGTCCCGAATTCAAGTCGAAGCTGGTCAAGGTTAAAACAGTTAACAAAGCACCCGTGGGTTACAGCTATATTGGGTGGAACCAGAAAAACCCAATTCTCTCAAACAAAGACGTGCGCTGGGCTTTGTCACATGTTGCTGACCTCAATACTTGGATCAACAAAATTGAGTATGGCATGCATGAACCCACCGTGGGTCCGTTCAGCGTCAAGAGCGAACAACACGACTCTTCACTCAAGCCAGTAGAATTTGACCTTGAAAAAGCCCGCGCGCGCTTGAGAGCTGCAGGCTGGACAAAATCTGGCAAAGGCGGAGTCCTGGAAAAAGATGGTCAGCGTCTTGAGCTCACAATCATCTATCCGCAGCAATCCAAAGAAACCACCGAGCCAAAATTGGTCGATTTCAAGCAGAAAGCCGCGAAAATCGGGATCGCCATCAACTTGAAGGCCATTGACTGGACCACCTTCACCAAGCTCCTCGACGACCGTAAATTCGACGGAGCTGCGCTGGGCTGGAGCCGTGCAGCCGACGGCGACCTCAAGCAGATCTGGCACTCGGATTCAATCAACAACAAAGGCAGCAACTTCATCAGCTATTCGAACAAAGAAGTCGACAAGTTCATCGACCAACACCGCATGACGCTCGACAAAAACAAGCGCAACGAGCTGGCCCGAAAGCTGCAAAAACTTATTTATGAAGATCAGCCTTACACATTCTTGACTGAAAGGCTCTACACACTTTACGCGCACCAGAAGTACGTCAAGAAGGAAAAAGACACGTACGCATACACCATCGGTCAAGCGTTCTGGCAAATCCAGAACTAAGACCTTGCAGAGTGAAGAATCGGGGCCATGACTCTTTCAGCTTATATTTTGCGACGCCTTCTTCTGATGATCCCAACCTTCTTCGGGATCACCATTGTCTGCTTTGGCATTTTCCAGATTGCCCCGGGCGGTCCTGTTGAAACCTACCTCGCAAAGGTCAGGTTCGCCGGCGGGGCAGGTGACGCCGGTAAAAGTTCAGCGCACTCTTCTGAAGGAAGCAGCTCAGCGACAAACAAGTCAGTCACTGATGAAGTGGTTGAAGAGCTCAAGAAGCGCTACAACTTCGATAAACCGATACACATCCGCTACTGGCTCTGGCTGAAGGATGTGGTGCGCCTTGAATTTGGATATTCTCATACCAAGGGCGAGCCTGTTCTCGATGTCATAGCCTCGAAGCTGCCCGTGTCTGTTACGTTTGGTGTCACCAGCTTCCTGTTGACGTATTTAATATGTATCCCGCTCGGAATTTTGAAAGCAGTACGCGACGGAAGTCGGTTCGACGTAGCAAGTAGCGCAGGCCTTTTCATTGCGTACAGTATTCCGGAATTCATGCTGGGTATTCTGCTGATCCACTTCTTCGCTGGCGGGCAATTCCTGGAATGGTTCCCGATCCAGGGCCTCACGTCGCTCGACGCCGAAAACTTACCCATGTGGCAACAGTTTTTTGATGCTGCTTGGCATATGGTACTCCCACTCACCTGCTACATGATCGGTGGCTTCACCATGATGACCATGCTCATGAAGAACTCCATCATTGAACAAATCAAACAAGACTACGTGCGCTCCGCGCTTGCCCGCGGTGTGTCGCGTCGGGTTGCCATTCTGAAGCATGCACTTAGAAATGCGCTGCTTCCGCTGGCAACGGGCTTCGGTGGCATTCTCACCTTGGCTTTTGCAGGAAGCATTATCATTGAACGTATTTTCAATTTGGATGGCATCGGTAGGCTTTCGTACGAAGCAACACTGCAGCGCGATTATCCCATTCTCATGGCATCCATCACCATCACGTCCATATTGGGCTTGTTGGGTCAGCTTGTTTCTGACCTTCTCCTGCGCGTGATCGATCCGCGGATTGATTTCTCGGAGCGAGACTGAGGTTCTTTATGTCACCAGATTTTCATCGTCGCCTTGCGATTTTCAAAAAGTCACGCCGAGCCGTTGTCGCCCTTTTTGTGATGGTGTTGATGCTGCTCGCCGGACTCGGTGCTGAGCTCATTAGCAATTCATCACCCATCTTTGCACGGATCAACGGAAAAACCATTTTCCCCTCGTACTTTGAATATGACCGTCAGAGTCTCGGACTAGAAGATGCTGGGGTGATTGATTATCGCGAACTCCGCTCGCAGTTTGAGTGGGCGGTCTGGCCTCCGCTGAAATGGGATCCCTATGAAATCGACAGCGAACAAATGGAGTATTTGTCTGCTCCAAGTACGTCCCATCTGATGGGCACGGATGCTGCTGGGCGTGATGTTTTTGCGCGTCTTCTTTATGGAACTCGTATCTCGCTGCTCTTCGGTGTCGGCTTTTGGATCATCACCTACATCGTCGGAACCGTCGCGGGTCTCTTCATGGGCTTCCTCGGAGGTAGGGTTGACCTCTACGGCCAACGCTTCATGGAGATCTTCGGTTCCATTCCGAGCCTGATGCTGCTGCTGTTCATCGCCTCTGTCATCACGCCCGGTCCCATTCTGTTGTGTTTGTTCGTTTGCCTTTTTGGTTGGATGGGTATTGCCCAGTTCATGCGTGCAGAGGCTCTCAGAAATCGCAACCTGACCTTCACAGAGGCGGCGTTCTCGCTAGGTGCAAAGCGCTCCCGCCTGCTTTTTACCCACGTGCTCCCTAACAGTCTGGTACCCATCATTACTTTTTCCCCAGCCGCAGTGATTGGCGGGATTTATACCCTCGCATCGCTCGACTTCCTGGGGTTCGGCGTGCCACCCCCTACCCCGAGCTGGGGAGAGCTCCTCGACCAAGCGCGGGCTAACTACCAGGTCGCCTGGTGGCTTGCCGTGTTTCCCAGTGTGTTTCTCTTCATCACAATCCTTTGCCTCAATTTCATCGGCGAAGCCGTCCGTAAAGCCTTCGATCCTCGCGCATAAACGGCTGTAAACGCTGCTCTTCTTTCCAAAATAAAAAAACTGGCCAGTCGGCTTGCGGAGCCCGGCCTCATTTTGTAGGGTGCGCTCTCAGTAAGAGACATGGCTCAACGTGCAGGTCATTCGCCCAGGGTGGGCTTGGTTTACCCTCTTCATGAAGAAAGGGAGCAATATGACTCGAGGCCAACAAAATAAATTCGGACTTGGCGCCTCGCTCATTGCTGCTGCGTTCGCACTCAATGCCTGTGGCACGGAATCCACAGACCGCAGCATTCGCCGCATCGACGGCCCCAACGGCCCCATCACGTACGTTTCGTCGTTCGTGAACCCCGAGCAAATCGAAAAAATCATTGGTGAAAACGAGCTCACACCAGTCATAAACGACGGCGCGAACATCCCTGAAAAGTACCGCCCTCTGATCAATGCCTTCGGTAAAATCTCAATGGGCTGTACCGCAACCCACATCGGCAACGGCCTCGTAATTTCAGCAGGACACTGCTTTGAGGCTCCCGAGAAGCGCATAAACAACAAGCCCTGCGATCGCATTACTGTGGACTGGGGCTACAGAAAAGACAAAGCTCCTTATCTCAAGTCCAAGTGCGTGACCGTCTTGGCTGCCGAACTCAACGACGACCGCGACTACGCAATCTTCAAGGTCGACGTTGCACCAACCGCAAAGATCGAGCTTGACCTAAGCGCGCGTCCCAAAGTTGGTTCGACCATCACCATTTTTGGCCACCCACAACTTCGTCCGCTCGAGTGGTCGAAAACCTGCTCAATCGAAGAAAGCTCGAAAGGCGGCTGGGGTGTCGACCAATTCAGCCACCAGTGCGACACTGAGCCAGGCAACAGCGGCAGCACGATCATCGACGACACCACGCTTAAAATTATCGGTATCCACGATGGCGGTCGTGTCCCATGGAACTATGGAACATTCATCACCGACACTCCGGTACGGGAATTCCTGGGCGATGCAACACCGACAAATCCAACTCCACCCGCGCCTCCGAGCCAACAGCCTGGTGGCTCCGATCAAACCGTCGTGAAATTGCCAAATCAGCTCTTTGGTCCATTTCGCAACAACCAAAGAACAGTGCTGACCACCTTCGGTCTTGACCTGGGCGAGTACATTGATTTCGAAATCTTGACGGATCTCGAAGAAGGCCGTGACTTCATCGTCATCGAACACGGCGACCGCCAACGCGCTGAACTCTCCGGCATCAATCGCCGCAAGTTCTCTGGGCTTAAGTTGCCTGTGACCGTCTCGTTCCGCTCGAATGCATTCGTTCGCTCGAACACCGCCATTCTGCAGAACATCAAAGTTTACAAATCGGTTATACCGAACCCGTAAGCTCTTATCCGTAAGAGTTTACGAGCCCTCCTCACCGCATTGCGTTTCCCGCTTTGCGGTTTTTTTTTGTCCCTGCCATGATGGATGCGTCTTAAAGATGTGAGGTGTAGGGATGGAAAAATATCAGCTCTATTTGGTTCTGAGCATTTTGCTGGTTGTTGGCGAACTTTTTGCACCCGGTTTTATTCTCTTGCCCCTCGGCGTTGCAGGGCTGCTCACATCAGTCGTCGCCTACTTTCGTCCTGAAATCTGGCTGCATGCGCTCTTTTTCATTCTCGGAAGCGGTTTCGCGCTGCTTGCGCTAGCGCGCTTTAGAGACAGTGGCGAAAATGCTACCAAGACAGGAGCCGGCGGTGAGGGTCTCGTTGGTCAAATCGGTACAATCATCTCTCATCCGGAAGCAGGCGAACCTCTGCGCGTCAAAATTTATGGTGATGTTTGGGATGTGGTGGATGGATCGCTGAACCCGAGCCTTCTTGCAACGCTGCATTCCGGAAGCAAAGTTAAGGTCACAGGAGTGTCTGGAAACAAAATTTCAATCGAACCAGTTTGAAAGAAGGAGCTGAAAACATGGAATTTCTGAGCATTCTGGCCATTGGGTTGGCCATTATCGTTATCTTTTCGATCGTCCGCGGTATTTACGTTGTTCGGCAACAAGAGTGCATTATTGTTGAACGCCTCGGACGCTTTCATGCGATCTTTGGTTCGGGGCCACGTCTACTTGTGCCATTTGTCGACCAACCACGACAAATGCTCTGGATCCGCAATGGCGTTATTATCCCAGTTGAACGCATCGATTTGCGCGAAGTGGTTCTCGACATCCCTGAACAACGCGTGATTACCAAAGATAACGTGGGTATCACAGTCGACGCTCTCATTTACACCCAGATTACTGATGTGCGCCGCGCCGCATACGAAATTCAGTCGTTGCCACTAGCTATTGGGCAGCTGACGCAGACAAGTTTGCGTAACCTGATCGGTGAACTCGAACTCGACCACACTCTCTCCAGCCGAGATGCCATCAACACCCGTCTGAAAACAATCCTGGATGATGCTGCTGACAAGTGGGGACTCAAAGTGAACCGGGTTGAGCTGCGCAACATTATTCCGCCGGTTGATGTGCAGCAGGCCATGGAAAAACAAATGCAGGCAGAGCGAGAAAGACGCGCACAAGTTCTTGCCGCAGAGGGTTCAAAGCAAAGCCGTATCCTCGATGCTGAAGGCGAAAAACAAAGCCGCATTGAACGCTCACAGGGTGAACAACAAGAAAAAATCAATCAGGCCCTGGGAGATCGCGACGCAATCATTGCTCGCGCTGAAGGTGAGGCACGCGGAATCGAAGCCGTAGCCCGCGCACAGGCCACTGCAATCACCAACGTTCGCGATGCCTTTGGTAATGCACACGTCGCTGCTCAGTATCTGGTGGCTATGGAGTATTTGAAGCGCTTTGGTGACATGACGACCAAGCAAACCGACAAAGTCTTCATTCCATATGAAGCTTCGGGGGTGCTCAGTTCACTTGGCGGAATCAACGAACTGCTTAAGAAAGCAGGCGGCCCGGGCGTTCATTCCTGAACGTCGAAATTGTGGTAGACCGCTTGAACGTCATCCTGCTCCTCGAGCTTCTCAACCAACTCAAGTGCGTTCTTGGCGTTCTCGCCACTCAATGAAACGCGGGTATCGGGAACAAGCTCGAGGCCCGCTTTTTCAAACTTAATGCCCGCAGCAACCAACGCATCACGTACTGCGGCAAAGTCAGCATGACCTGTGAAGATGGTCGCAAAGCCTTCTTCGACAACAACATCCTCGGCACCGGAGTCCAATGCCAACTCCATGATGCGATCTTCGCTCACAGCACCGAGCTCAACGTCAAGAACACCTTTCTTCTTGAACATCCACGCGACCGAGCCCATCTCACCCATATTGCCACTGTTCTTGGTGAAGATTTTACGTAATTCGGGATTGGTGCGGTTGCGGTTATCAGTCAGGACTTCAACCAGAATGGCTGAACCACCGGGTCCATAGCCTTCATAAGTGATCTCTTCGAACGTCATACCCTCGAGTTCACCAGCACCCTTCTTGATGGCGCGCTCAATCACATCTTTGGGCATGTTGTTGTCGCGCGCACGGTCAACTGCCAGGCGTAATTTTGCGTTGAAGTTGGGATCGCTCCCTGTTCGTGCGGCAACCATGATTTCGCGCGCCAGTTTTGTGAAAACCCTTCCACGCGCAGCAGAACTCGCTGCCATCCGACCTGCAACAGTTGCATGACGACCCATAGAACAACCTTCCTTTGATACTTTTTATTGCACTCGCCTAGAGGGTGGTCACAAATTTAGTGACCGCCTCACTTTTGGCTCATATTTGTTACAGCGCTGGCCGCGATCTGCCAAGAGTGCGACTTTGCCCCCCGCATAAGTTCCGATAATCTTTATCGGACTGTTTTTTGAAGGCCGCATCTACATAAAACCTGGGGGGGCACAATGGCGCAAAAGAAAACCCGTCAACATCCTGAAAACTCAGAACACAATCAGGGAGGCCCCGGACGCGTAGCGGTGCTCGGTGCCGTGCGCACCCCATTTGTGCGTTCATTTGGAGTTTTTGACCGAGAAACTCCGCTCAGTCTGAGTATTCGTCCAGCAACCGAAGTGATCGCGCGCACGGGGGCCAACGCCTCGGACATTGACGAGGTTATTTGGGGCGCGGTGGTGCCACAAACCAAGAACCCCAACATCGCCCGCGACATTGCCCTTTTCGCGGGGCTCCCCAAGTCTATTCCGGGCTACACCCTCAACCGTGCCTGTGCGAGCTCTCTGCAAAGCGTTCAACTTGCAGCAGATGCGATTGCAGCTGGGCGAAACAGAATGGTTCTCGCAGGTGGTGTGGAAGTTCTTTCCGATGTGCCCATCACCTTTTCAGATGAAGCACGTCGCTTTCTCACTCGACTCTCCCGAACCAAATCTCTAAAGGAAAAACTGATGATGCTCTCGGATTTCAATCCGAAGGCATTTCTTCCCAAGCCACCGGCTCTGGCCGAACCCTTCACTGGATTCACGATGGGCGAACACGGCGAACAGATGGCAGTGAAAAACGACATTTCACGCGAACGCCAGGACGAGCTCGCGATGCGCAGCCACCACCGCGCTGCAGCTGCAATTGAAAAAGGATACTTGAAGGATGAAATCGTTCCGGTTTGGGCTGGAGTTGCAAAAGAGAATTTTGTTGACACCGACAATCTGGTGCGTGGCGACACTTCAATTGAGGCTTTGTCGAAACTGAAACCGGCATTCGACAAACGCAACGGCACACTCACAGCAGGCAATTCAAGCGCACTGACAGATGGCGCATCTGCCGTCTTGCTGGCGAGCTCCACCTACGCAGAAGAGCACGGCCTGCCAGTTTTGGGTTATGTTGTTGACTCCGTCACCGTTGCAGTTGATCCACGCGATCAGCTTCTCATTGGCCCTGCCTACGCCATTCCAAAACTGTTGCAGAAACACAATCTCAAGCTCTCAGACATCGGAGTTTTTGAAATTCACGAGGCTTTCGCGGCACAAGTCCTGAGCTGTCTCGATGCCATGTCGAACACACGTTTTTGCCAAGAGAAGCTTGGGTTCGACAGTGCTTTTGGGGTTGTGGATCCTGCCAAGATGAACATTGATGGTGGTTCGATTGCATACGGCCATCCGTTTGGAGCAACGGGCGGACGCCTTGTCGGTCGCGCACTGCGCATCGCCCAACGCACAGGCTCGCGCTACGCGGTGGTGGCGATCTGTGCTGCGGGTGGAATGGGACAAGCAATGCTTCTTGAAGCTCCTCAACACTGAAGGAAAGTCGAACATGAAAAACACGATCACATCCACAACTAAAACACTGCGCGTCTCGTGGCAGGATTCTGTCTGCATCATCGATTTCCACGACGAATCAAAATCTATGAATGCGTTTTCGCGCGACATTCTTACAGATCTCGACAAAATCATCTCCGAGGTGCTGACTGTGCCCGGGCTTTCGGGAATTGTTATGACTTCGTCGAAGCCAGGCTGCTTTGCAGCGGGTGTCGATATCAGCATCTTCGACTCGTTGACCACACAGTCTGCCGGCGAAGAGGCATCTTCCACACTGCACGCACTTTTTCAGAAATTTGCTGACGCACCAGTTCCCACCGTGGCTGCTATCAACGGTGTTTGCCTCGGTGGCGGCCTCGAGCTTTCGCTGGCATGCCACTACCGCATCTGCAGCTCGCACTCGAGCACACAACTGGGCCTTCCAGAGATTCAACTCGGGCTCCTGCCGGGAGGTGGTGGAACTCAGCGATTGCCACGCATCATTGGCGTTGCTCCCGCGCTCGATTTGATTCTAACTGGAAAAAAAGTCGATGCGAAAAAAGCCCTGAAGCTCGGGCTTGTCAGCGAAGTGGTGCCTGAGAACCAACTGTTGCAACGTGCTGTGCAACTTTGCAAAACCAGCCAACCAGTTTCTCTGGACAAAAAGAAGACAGGCCTGGGTATGCTCAGCCAAGTGCGCGCAAAAGAACTTGCCGGACTCGATGTCCAGAAGCTTGCTCTCGAAACCAACCCGATTGGCCGCACCATCATCGAACACAAGACTTTGGAACAAATCGAGAAGAACACCAAAGGCTTTTATCCTGCACCAAAGAAAGCTCTTGAAGCACTGATGAAGGGACTCTCACGTCCGTTGTCAGAAGGTCTCAAGATTGAGGCAAAACTTTTTGGCGACTTGGTGGTGACACCCGAAAGCCGATCCCTCGTGCATATTTTCCGCATCGTCACCGCTGCCAAGAAGAATCCTTTCGATAACGATGCACAGAAGGCAGCCCGTGAGCAGGTCATCAATCCGCTCCTCTCGGGCGAGAAATTCGTAGGTATGCTCGGAGCAGGGCTGATGGGAAGTGGGATTGCCACAGTGCTTTCCGACAAAAATATCCGCTGCGCTCTGCTCGACCGAGACGGAGCTGGCGTTCAACGCGGACTTAAAAACGTTCAGTCGTATTTCGATGAACGCATGAGAAAACGCCGCATCAAGAAGTTTGACCGCGACGCTGCAATGGGGCGCATTCTTCCCTCAGTTGATCTTTCAACCTTCGCCGGCACACCCATCGTCGTTGAAGCTGTGTTTGAAGATCTTGCCGTCAAACATGACATGCTCAAGCACTGCGAAGCAGCCATTCAAAACGACGACTTTATCTTCGCCTCCAACACATCCAGCCTACCTATCGGCAGAATTGCCGCGGCTGCAAAGAAGCCTGAAAACGTTGTGGGCATGCACTTCTTTTCGCCTGTTCCGAAAATGCCATTGGTGGAGATCATCACTGCTGAAAAAACTTCGCCACGAGCCGCGAGTGCTGCATTCGACCTTGCCGCCAAAATGGGAAAAAACATCATTGTCGTTAAAGATGGTCCCGGATTTTATACCACCCGTATTCTCGCCTTTTTGATTGCCGAGGCACTCAACATTCTTTCAGAGGGCGCGAGTATCGAGTCGATTGACCAAGCTCTTGAGAAGTTCGGAATGCCTGTGGGTCCCATCACGCTTCTCGATGAAGTAGGAATCGATGTCGGAGCTCACATCATCACAGTTCTGAAAGATGCTTTCTCTGAAAGGATTGTCATTCCCGCGGAGCTCGAATCCATCATTGCGGAAGACCGGAAGGGCCGGAAGAATGGCCGCGGCTTCTACACCTATGTGGATGGCAAGAAGGACAAACCTGATTCAAGCATCTACAAACACCTCAAACATGGCGAAGACAGAAAACACTTCGACCAGAAAGACATTGCCGATCGCTGCATGTACGTTTTCATGAATGAGGCAGCGCGGTGTCTTGATGAGAAAATCATCGACTCAACCGCGACCGGCGACCTCGGTGCCATTTTCGGCCTGGGTTTCCCACCGTTCCTGGGTGGGCCATTCCACCACGCCCAGCAGCTGGGATACGCGAGAGTTGTGCAGACTCTGAGTGAAATGGCCAACCGCTACGGCTCTCGCTTTGAGCCCGCAGCGCACTGGAAAAATTCTGCACGCTGAACCGAAGCTCTGACGGTGCGCTAAGCCGGAGCTCAGTTCCAATGAGCTGCGCTCCGATCACCCCCTAACACTGTAAGTGGCATTGGAAGGAAGTGGCGTTGATGATCAGGTTGTCTTGCCTGAAAATTGAAGCAAATTTCGCTGTGCGCGTGGTTGGTCTCTGTGCGGCTGTGAATCTTGCCGCCTGTGAAACATCTCCGCCCCAGGCGCGCACAGCGGTGCCCATCACTTGGGGAGAGTCCAACACTCTCCAACTCGCCCCGCAAACGGACGCTTTGGCTCAACCTTGGCGGAAAATCGTGGTGCTCACCAAGGGTGTCCTGACCATCGGCCTGCAATCCGAAACCGAGTCCGGTAAGCTGCGTCTGAATGTGAAAAACGGCAGCGGAAAACGCAGCATTTTTCAGAAAGAGATCGACCTTGCTCCGCGTGCTCCCCTCAACATCACTCTCAATGTTGAGGCTGGAACATACTACATGGTTCTTGAGCCGCTTCAGGGCCAAACCGTGAACGCTGCATTGGCAGCACGCTTTCAGCCCGAAGATCCTGATGCTCTTTCGGGTGCAGACAAAGGGCGCGAGGGTGCTCAGCAACTCGCCCCCACTCAAGCAAAAGAGGGAGCGGTCAGCTACCGCGACGGAAATCGTACTGACTGGTTCCGTTACGATGCTGCGAGTGCAGAAACACTTCAAGTTCGTTTCCAAACCATTGATCAGGCCAAGGGGGTGAAAGCAGAATGCATCACTCCCACAGGCTTGAGCTTTGAATTGACAGGCCAAGACAAACTTGTGTTGCGGGAAGCTGGCACGGTTTGGTTCCGCGTCTTTGCCGATCAAGCTGATTCTGGCGGGGGCTACAAAATCACCGCTTTTAGTTCACCGGTTCTCGGAGCCGAGCGCAAGGGCCTCATCCTCAAATTCAATGGCCAGAACGCAACCATCAACATGGGAACAGAAGATGGCGTACGTGAGGGACTCAAGGGCTACATACAACGACCTGACGGGACGTTGGTCGACTTCATCGTGGAAAAAGCCCTGCAGCGCAGCTCTACAGCAAAGTCGGCAACAATCTTCAAAGACATGGATCTGAATTTGCCCGTAAACTTTGAACGCAAGTAAGAGACTCTTTCTCCGACAAAAAAAGACCCTGGGGTGACCAGGGTCTTTTTGCTACCTGCGATAAGAATCTGTTCCTGAGCGTCTGACCGCTTACTCAGCCTTGGCAGATTCGATCACAACCGGCTTCACAGGAACATCACTGTGCATGCCGAAGGAACCCGTTTTCGTGGTTGCGATATCATCGACAACGTTCATGCCTTCAACGACCTTACCGAACACTGTGTAACCACCGCTGTTGGGGTAATCGAGGAAAGAGTTGTCAACGAGGTTGACGAAGAACTGTGAAGTTGCAGAGTTCACATCTGACGTGCGGGCCATTGCGATGGTGCCGCGCAGATTCTTAAGACCGTTGCTGGCCTCGGTCTTGATGGGAGCCTTGGTTGGCTTCTGGGTCATTTTCTCATCGAAGCCGCCGCCTTGAATCATGAATTTATCAATAACGCGATGAAAAACGGTTTTGTTGTAGTGCCCTGATTTCACGTAACCAAGGAAGTTCTCAACCGTGATCGGAGCCTTCTCTTTATCGAGCTCGATCTTGATGGTGCCTTTGTTAGTCACCATGGTCACTACGACTGCATTTGGATTCATTTTCTTCACCTCTTTTGCTGGTGCTTTTTCTTTTTTAACTTCTTTCTTTTCAGTTTTCTTGGGTGCAGCAGACTCTGGCTTCTGCTCTGCAGCGGCATATCCCGTGCTCGCGAGGAGAAGTCCACCAATAAGGCACAGTGAGCGGATAAAAGACTTTTGGAATTTCATGAAATCCTCCGTGGTTTTCACTCCAATAACTCAAACGTTGTTTCAGGTCAGCTCGCCTATCTTGAAGAAACTGACCCAAAGAATCAACGTTGATTCACATCCAGGCCCCAAAACACGCCGCACTCTTCTTTCACCAGAGCAGCAAACTGTGCTGGAGTCATCGGATCTTTGTTCTTCCCGTCTCTGTAGCGAGGCGTGAGGGTGCGATTTTCAACTTCTTTGTCACCGATGACGAGCATGTAGGGAATCTTGCTCACCTGAGCCTCGCGCACTTTTGCCGACAATGTGTCGTTGCTGAAATCAGTATCCACGCGCAAACCAGCAGCGAAGAGCTGAGCACGCACTTGCTCGCCCCACTCAACACACGATTCTTTCACTGTGACAATCCGCGCCTGCACAGGACACAAGCCCAATGGGAAATGCCCCGCCGTGTGCTCAATGAACACGCCCATGAAGCGCTCCACCGAACCAAGCACAGCACGGTGAATCATGACCGGCACCTCTGGCTTGTTGGCGGCGGAAACATAAGAAGCCCCCAACCGTGCTGCGGTCTGGAAGTCGAGCTGAATAGTGGCACACTGATGGAAGCGGCCAATGGCATCTTTCACCTTGATGTCGATCTTGGGTCCATAGAAGGCACCATCACCCGGGTTCAGAATGTAGTCGATGCCTTCAGATTTGAGCGCCTCAACCAACGCTGTCTCGGCGGTATCCCAAAGCTCCTCGGCGCCCACACGTTTTTCCGGACGAGTCGAAAGATAAAAGCGGACTTCATCGAAAGTGAGGTCGCGATAGGCTTCACGCACAAAACGGAGTGCCAGTTTCATCTCGGCTTGAATTTGATCTGGCGTACAAAAAATATGGCCGTCGTCTTGGGTGATGCGTCGGACGCGCGTCAGGCCATGCACGGTGCCGCTCAGCTCGTTGCGGTGCACAACGCCGAACTCAGCATAGCGCAGAGGCAATTCGCGATAACTGCGCAGTCCCGTTTGAAACACCTTTACGTGCGCCGGGCAGCTCATAGGCTTAATAGCGTATTGCTGTTCGTCGACCTCAGTGAAAAACATATTTTCACGGTAGTTGTCATAGTGACCACTCATCTTCCACAGGTCAACATTCATGACTTGTGGGGTGTGAATTTCGCGGAAACCAAATTCTGCCTGCTTGCGTCGAATATAGTTTTGCAACAGCACAAAGAGCTTCGCGCCATTGGGCAGGAAGAACGGAGCGCCGACTGCTGATTCGGGAATCAGCGTGAACAGCTCGAGCTGCTTTCCGATGAGAACGTGATCGCGCTTCTTCGCTTCCTCAAGCATATGAAGATACGCGTCGAGGTCCTTTTTGTTTGCCCAGGCAGTGCCATAAATGCGGGTCAGCTGATCGTTGTCTTTGTTGGCGCGCCAATATGCGCCTGCGATGCTCATCAGTTTGAAGGCACCGAGTTTGCCAGTGCTCGGCACGTGAGGGCCTCGGCATAAGTCTCCCCAGCCACCCATCTCGTAAATTTTGATATCTTCGCCTTCCGGAATGTCACCTACGATTTCAGCCTTGAATTTCTCACCAATGTTCTTGAAGTGAGCAATAGCCTCTGTGCGAGAAACAATGCGCGGTGTGATCTTGAAGTCCTTGCCGACAATTTCCGCCATTTTCTTTTCAATGGTTTCGAAATCGTTGGAGCTGATTTTTACACCCTCAGGAGGCTTCACATCATAGTAGAATTGATTCTCAACCACAGGACCTATGGTGATTTGGGTGCCAGGAAAAACCTCCTGAATCGCCATGGCCATCAAGTGCGCTGACGAGTGACGAATGACCTCCAGGCCGGCAGGTGAGTTGGCCACGATAATTTCGATTTTTTCACCACCCCTCAATCCAGCACTTAGGTCGCTCAACTTGCCGTCGATCTTGCCGGCCACAGCACTCTTGGCGAGCCCTGGGCCAATGTTAAGTGCCACATCCGCAAGGGTGCAGGGAGAAGGAAGAGTGCGGGTGGATCCATCGGGCAAATAGACGCTGACTTGTGAACTCAAGACTCATTCCTCCACGCGAAGACATTCCGTAAGATTGAACTGTTTATTCCAGCGTCAGGAGTGACGCAACACGTCGACGAGCAGTGTCCGATGCCGCTCGAGAATTCCCTCGAGATTTGTCACCTGCTCAAAGCTAAACCAACAAATCTCTTCTATTTCAGAACTTTGCATGGTCCAATGGGCTATTTCCAGCGCATTCGCCGCCCCTTGAAGCTCGAAAACAAGCTCGAGAAGCGGAAATTTTCCGCTGCGCAGGCTGTGTCGCAAGACGAACGAACGCCCTTTGGCATCGTCCCAGCCCAGCTCCTCTTGAAGCTCACGACACAGTGCCTGCTCCGGTGATTCGGGCCAGGCCGCGAGTCCCCCAGGGAGCCCCCAGGGCTTAAGACGTCCTTTGTGCCTCAACAAACAAACACGCCCCTGGGAATCCAAGATGACCGCCAGCACCCCAACGTTCCAGCGAGGACCGAAAAAGCGAAGCCAAGTCCGGACCACAAACATGCGGATACGCAACGCACATGCGAACGGACTCTTGCTCTTCAGGCTTTGTTCCGTATAAGTCATGGGTTCTTCCCACTGCTGAGCGGAAAGGGGCTTAAATATATGGACGTTTCTAGCATTGTCATGCTGTTTCCCGGACAAGGAAGTCAAACGGTTGGTATGGGGCGTGAGCTCGCCGAAAACTTCTCCGAATTCCGCGAAGCTTTTGCTGAAGCCTCAGATTCCCTGGGCTACAACATGGAAAAACTCTGCTTCGAAGACCCCCAACAACAACTCAATCTCACAGAGTACACTCAACCAGCACTGCTTGCGAGCAGCGTAGCCACTTATCGAGTGCTCAGCTCACGTGCGAATTTGAAGAAGGTCACGGCGGTTGCGGGCCATAGTCTTGGCGAATACTCAGCTTTGGTGTGTGCCGGAGCCCTCAACTTCTCTGACGCCCTCAAGGCAGTGCGCTTCCGCGGACAGGCCATGCAACGAGCAGTGCCAGTGGGAGTGGGTGCTATGGCGGCCTACGTTGGCACACAGGTCGAAAAGATTGTGGCGCTTTGCAAGGATCTGAGCACACCGCAGTCGAGCGTCGAACCCGTCAACTTCAACTCGCGCACGCAGGTCGTTTTGAGCGGCCACAAGGCCGCTGTCGACGCAGCGGTCAGCCGTATCGCGGCAGAAAAACTTGGCCGTGGAATACCATTGTCCGTCAGTGCACCATTCCACTCAAGCCTGATGCAGCCTGCCGCCCATGAAATGGAAACCTATCTTGAAACGAT
>JBILKQ010000242.1:0-2663 GCA_044376655.1 Silvanigrellaceae bacterium | reverse complement strand
TTTTATCTTGGGCATGCTCCTCGGTGGTGTTGTGCTTGCGCAATACACAAACATTTTCAAAGAAGCCTCAATGGTTACTAGTAACCCGGTTGTTTTGATTATCGCTGGATTGCTTGTGGGAATTGGGACACGCTTGGGATGGGGCTGCACAAGTGGTCATGGAATTTGTGGAATTGCTCGTTTTTCAGGGCGCAGCGTGATTGCCACCATGATCTTTATCGCTGCAGGTATGGTTGCTGTAGCTGTGGTGAATGCACTCTTCACGGCTGCGGGAGGAAACTAAAATGAGTTCAGTATTTTCACGTTCTCTTGTTGCACTCGTTTCGGGTGCGATTTTTGCCATTGGCCTGGGTGTCTCAGGAATGCTCAATCCCGCTAACGTGCAAGGCTTTCTGGATATCCTTGGTGAATGGAAGCCTGCTCTGATGTTCGTGATGGTCGGGGCTATTGCGGTTTATGCTGTGAGCAATCTCATTTCACAGCGGATGCAAAAGCCAGTGCTGGAAGCTGACTGGAGCAATTTGCCTCGCCCCGGATTCGATTTCCCAAATCAAGCCAAACTCGGTGCAATCCTGTTTGGAGTGGGTTGGGGGCTCGCCGGATTCTGCCCAGGTCCCGCAATTGTTTCGCTCGTCAGTTTGAACCCAAGTGTGATTATTTTTACAGTCACAATGTTGGTTGGTTTTTATGGATTCGCTCTTTATGAACGCATGAGGCATCAGAAATCCTGACCCTTTGCCAAATTCCCGCTGAGAAGTTAGTTTTTCAGCGGGAATTTTCGCGTTTATTGCCCGCATCTCTGCTCTGCTGTTGAGATTTTCATGCTGCGTTGGGGAGAATTATCATGGCTCAATCTCAAAAATTCAAAGTCATCATCGTGGGCGGTGGAACAGGTGGAATCGCGGTTGCTGCGCGTTTGGCTCGTCACCTGCCCAAGGGCTCCATCGCACTGTTTGAACCGAGTGCTGTTCATTCCTATCAGCCTCTGTGGACTCTCGTTGGAGCGGGGGTGTGCTCGCTTGAAGAAAGTCAGCGTGCCACAGCACAGTTGATACCCAGTGGTGTTGTGTGGCTCCAAGAGAAAGTGCTCTCCTTCAACCCCGAGCAAAATAAAGTTTTAGCCGAATCTGGAACCTACTCTTACGAAGCTCTGGTCGTAAGTCCAGGCATTCAAGTGAACTGGGATGGTATTGAAGGCCTGCAAGAGACCCTAGGCAAGAATGGCGTTGTTTCAAACTACTCCGAAAAAATCGTGCAAAAAACCTGGGAAGAGTTTCAAAAATTCAAGGGTGGGCGCGCACTTTTTACATTTCCCAACACACCCATCAAGTGTGGTGGCGCACCGCAGAAGATCATGTACCTCATGGATGATTACCTCCGTCGTAACGGGCTGCGCGAGCAGTCTTCAGTGGAGTTCTTTTCTGCCGCTGATGGGATTTTCGGAGTACCGAAGTACAAAAAAGCTCTAGGTGAACTGGTCGAGAGGCGTGAAATTAAAACCCACTTCAAGAAGAACCTTGTTGCTGTTCATGGTGAGAAAAAGATTGCTGTTTTTGAAGATCTTCTCTCACACCAGCGTGAGGAGGTGCCTTTTGATTTCTTGCATGTGACACCCCCTATGAGCTCGCCCAAGTTCATTAAGGAGAGCTTGCTCGCTAACCCTGATGGCTGGATTGATGTAAACAAACACACTCTTCAGCATCAGCGTTATAAGAATGTTTTTGGCCTTGGTGACGCCTCTTCTTTGCCTACTGCGCGCACGGGGGCAGCAATCCGCAAACAGGCTCCTGTGTTGGTTGAAAATATGCTCGCAAATTTCGAGGGGCGCGAGTTGAAAGCTTCATACAATGGCTACAGCTCTTGTCCGATTGTCACGGGCTATGGAAAGCTGATTCTGGCAGAATTTGATTACGATGGTAAACCTTGCGAAACATTCCCGTTCGATCAGGCCAAGGAGCGCTGGAGTATGTACCAGCTCAAAAGACATCTGCTACCGAACTTGTACTGGTACGGAATGATGCGCGGCCTTGCGTAAGTTCATGGACCTGCCTGGGCACAGCGCATGGCGTCGGGGAACGCCTTCGGGTGCCCCGCTTTTTCGGATCCTGCCAATCGCGTGAATTTCATGCCGCTGCTTTGCGGTAAATTCCAGAATTCAACCCGCGACTCCTTGAGCAAAGCATCTGTGCGAGCATCACGTGCGCATGGGTCAACGATGTTTTCACAGAGTCGCTTCTCGACTCCTTTCCATTTTGCACACTTTTGCTCGGCATCTGTGGATGCTGGAATCTTTGTGAAGATGTCTTCAACAGATTTCAAGGCATCGGCAATTGCAATTTTAGGAGAAAGCGGTTTGCCGGGAACCTTCGCAAGCGCAGCGTTTTTTTCTTGGATTTTGAGCGCGCCGTAGTTGTCGATATAAACAAACGCAGAGGTCAATTCTTTCCAGCCTGGGATCTGTACTTTGATGTTTTCAAGCTTGCCATAGGCATACCAAGATTCCGGAGAATCGGAGTCAATTCCCTCCGAGGCATGCATGCGCTTCATTTCCTCTTCGTCGAGGAAGGTCATCCAGACCTCGCTTTCCGCACCTGCCGAATACGCGACTCCGGCCGGAAAGCTGCCATTTACCGGCACAAAATGTGCGGCATGAACAATTTCGA
>JBILKQ010000122.1:0-8794 GCA_044376655.1 Silvanigrellaceae bacterium | reverse complement strand
CGTGCCCGCGGTCCCTTACTCCAACCCGGAGAACTTTAACCACGTAGCCCGTCGCCTGGCCGAAGAGCTTCCCAACGCCGTGTGGGCCAACCAGTTCGACAACGTTGCCAACCGCAACTACCACGAAAAAACCACGGGCCCTGAAATCTGGCAGCAAACACAGGGGCAAGTGGATGCCTTCGTGACCGCCGTTGGCTCGGGTGGAACACTCGCAGGCGTCTCACGCTTTCTTAAGGCGCAGAAGAGTGGTGTACACACTGTTTGTGTCGACCCCTATGGAGCTGCAATGTACAGCTGGTTCAAAAACGGAAATCTCGAAGACGTTGTTGGAGGTTCCATCACGGAAGGAATCGGCCAGATTCGAGTGACTGCGAATTTGGAAAGTGCGCCCGTGGACGACGCCATCCGCATTCCTGATGCGCCCATTTTGGAAATGGTCCATTACCTGGCCTATCGCGAGGGGCTTTTTCTGGGCTCATCTGCCGCATTGAATGTCTTGGGTGCAGTTAACGTCGCACGAAAATTGGGACCGGGTAAAACCGTTGTCACGATTCTATGCGATGGTGCCGGCCGCTACTTGAGCCGTTTGTTTAATGAACAATGGCTCAACGAAAAAGGCCTGAAACCAAAAGCACAAGGGCTGGAGTTCATCGAAACTCTGAGTTAGTAATTAATCTTTTTTTGCTTGAGTTGAGCAGCCGCAAGTGTGAGCCCGCCATCAGAACCATCCACAAAGTGAAAGTGGCTCTTCTCGCTCTGTGCATGCAAATGACAAACCACGAGAGATGACTTAGAGGGCTGACAGCCGTAGAGAAGCATTCCCTTGCCCTCCATCAATTGCAGAGCAGACTCGAACTTTTCATATTCAGAGAGTGTCATATCAAGAATCAAGTAGAGTGAACCATTGAGCTTGATCCAATCTGATTGGAGCAAAAGTTCATCCATATAGCGCTCAGGGAGACCAGTCGTGCTGTTGTGGATATTATATTTGAATACGAGGGTCGTAAGCAAATTCTCTTTTAAAGATCGAAAAATAGCTTTCATTCGCGCCAAAAGACCCGGAGAGCTGACGTGCAAAGCTGCTTCACTCAACCAGGTTCTTGGAAGCCATGCTCTCCTCGAGTTTTCCTTCTGCAATGGCCTCATTCTCTCAATCGGACCGCCCTCATTAAGTTGCTGAAAAATACTTTTGAAAATTGAGAACTGCTCTTCCTCTGCCATTTGGGGTTCGATGATGAAGCTATAGATCTTTCCCCGCTGCGAGTGGAAAGGAAGGAGACGACAAGAAAGCCCTTCGATTTTGGCGTTTGCAGAGAGATTCGCATGAGCAAGCAAATTTTGATTTTGCTCATCGCGTGCCTTTACAATCTTATCAGCGAGTGCAAGCCCCGAACCTTGAAGGAAGAAGAAATTCTCCACTTCACCACAGCCCATTTTCCGAACACGCACATCGGTTTTAGCCATGCGAAGTTCTGCGACTGAAACCTCTCCAACCCTGAGGCTTAAGCGATAGCAATCTTGCGCCATACTCTGCACAGGCGCAAGCAGTTCTTTCAGCTGCGCTAGCTGCTCTTCAGAAACAAGAAATGTTGCACCATCGCCACCAAAAACGTAAGGAATTAATCCTTGAGGAAAGCTATTGCGCACAGCTGCAATGCAGGCTGCACCAACCAAATTTACTTCACGCTGCTGACCGCGTTGAATAGCATCCGTGGAACGGCGTACATCGGCCACAACCACAAAACTGCTGTCAGGTGCAGGAGTCGCATTGTCGAGTGTTGAAAATTCTTCCGCCAGCTGCACAACCAATCTCCCCACACTTATCCCGGCGAAATGCCGTGCCTCTCAGACGTCTAGTGTCTTCTCGGCATGCAATTGAATTTCTCAAGGAGCTCACACCCGCAGACACATGTGCTGCAAAACCATGCTTCTCCGTATTATATAACTTCCTATAACTATGAATATAACCTCAATCCAAAAACTTAATATTTGACACTGTCTGTTTTGAGACTGCGGTCTGTTTGCTAGCATATTTTATAAATTGCTCATGCTCTTCAAGTTGTGACTATGGGATTAACATTCTCAGAGCGGAGCGTGTTAGAGCAATAATACTCGTTATTTATTGAGGGTATAGCGACGTGGAAAAGTCAATTTACGAGATTGAGGTTCTGGACATTAAGGGTCAACCCACTGATTTAAGCCGCTACAGCGGTAAAGTTATGCTGATAGTGAACGTCGCATCCAAATGTGGACTCACCAAACAATATGAAGCTTTGCAGAAGCTATACCAAGATTATTCAAAACTGGGACTCGTTGTTCTAGGATTTCCATCGAATGATTTTCGTGGACAAGAACCAGGAACAGAGCAGGAGATCCTGGAGTTCTGTTCGCTCAGGTACAATGTTACATTCCCTCTGTTCGCAAAGATTCCTGTTACGGGAGCAAATCAGCACCCTTTGTTTCGAATGCTGACTTCAACTTTTCCGCGCAGCATCGCCCCTGAAAACAGCGACTTTGAGAAAAAGCTTGCAGAATTCGGCCATCAGAAATCTGAGGCACATGAAATCCTCTGGAACTTTGAGAAATTCTTGATCGGACGAAAGGGTGCTATTGCGGGCCGTTTTGCACCTGACATGAAACCCGATGATCGAACACTCATTTCTGCAGTGGAAAAAGCGCTCGGGTTTTAGAATTTGGCTCTGGTTGAGATGTATCAACGTCGAAGAGAATGTAAAAAGGTTCGGGGTTTTCTTTACCTAGAAAACCCCGAACCTTTTTCTCGCTCATTGGCAGGCAAACTTATTGTTTAATCACGTGCCAAACGTCTTTGAATTTATCACCCGTCATGTCACCAGGCTTTTTATCACTCACCCAAAGATACAATGGCTTACCTTTATGGGCCCACTGCATTGAACCGTCATCCCTAGTGATGATGGAAAAATCGCCTGATGCTTTATCAGTAGCGGTTGCAGAAAGTGCAGGCCATGCCGCAATACAGCCTTCGTTGCAGACACTCTTGCCGGAATTCTGAACATCTTTATCGAAAGTGTAGAGAGTCATTCCCTTACTATCAACCAAGATACCCTTCTCGAACTTAGCCGGAGCGGATGCTGCCTTCGTCGCACCAGCGTTCTTTTTGTTTTTGCTGTAAGCGAAAGCGGGTGAAACAATGACAAAGGACGTAGCGATAAGTGCAAGAATGGACTTCATACTTCAACTCTCCAAAAGAATGAAAAGAACCGCTTTAGAGTCGGCATTGAATTATTAACAGTATGAATTCATCAGAGATGGAACTTTTTTCCGGCAGGTCAGAAAGCGGACGATTGCAAGAAAAGATTATGCATTGCCACTCAAACACGTTGTTCAAATAAAAAAGGCGCTCTCCACAGAGCGCCTTCTTATACAAAGACAAAATGCTTCGGAATCAGCCTGCGAAGTTCTTGGACACGAAATCCCAGTTCACGAGATTCCAGAACGCTGCCACGTAGTCAGGGCGACGGTTGCGGAAATCAATGTAGTAGGCGTGTTCCCAAACGTCGCAGGTCAGTAGAGGCTTGAGACCTTGCTTCATCGGATTGCCGGCTGCACCTTCCTGGGTGATCACAAGCTTGCCGCTCTTGTCTTTGGCCAGGAACGACCAACCCGAGCCGAACACACCGATTGTTTTTGCAGTAAACTCTTCCTTGAACTTATCGAAAGAGCCCCATGTGGATTCAATAGCCTTAAGGAGCTCGCCCGTGGGTTTGCCACCACCGTTGGGCTTCAGGCAATTCCAGTAGAAGGTATGATTCCAGATTTGCGCAGCCTGGTTGTAGATTGCACCGTCGGCGCCCAAAACGATTTCCTCGAGCGTCGCATTCTCAAACTTCGTGCCAGGAACGAGCTCATTGAGCTTGGTGACGTAAGCATTGTGGTGCTTGCCATGATGAAATTCGAGTGTTTCCTTGGAAATATGCGGAGCGAGAGCGTCGGTCGCGTAGGGAAGTGCTGGAAGTGTGAAAGCCACGAAGGATCTCCTTTGTGCATTTGTAGACGGTCTAAAAGCCTGCTGTCGCAAGCACCAGAAGGTAACTGGAATGAAATCGCGGTGCAAGCGGCCCTCCTGGCGTTGACCAGGATACTGTCAGTTTGCCATACTCGCGCTTCAAACTGTGTCTGAACGCCCACACAGCACGCACTATATGCTTAATTGGAGAGCAAATGAAAAGCCGCGAGGTCCGTCAGAAATTCATTGAGTTTTTCAAGCAGAAAAACCACACTTTTGTTCCAAGCAGCTCCACCATTCCTGTGGGCGACAAAACCATCCTGTTCACTATTGCCGGCATGGCGCAATTCAAAGACGCGCTGACAGGTGTTGAAAAGCGCCCCTATGTGCGAGCCACCAATTCACAAAAATGTATCCGCATCGGTGACCTCGATGACGTGGGCAAGGACGGACGCCATTGCACCATGTTCGAGATGCTCGGCAGCTGGTCGTTTGGCGACTACTACAAAAAAGAAGCCATTGAGTGGGCCTACGAGCTCGTGAAAGACGTCTACCACCTGCCCATGGAGAAGCTGTGGGTGAGCGTGCACGACTCCGACAACGAGGCTGCCGAAATCTGGCACAAGACCGGTATGCCCAAGGAACGCATCGTGCGCCTCGGCGACAAAGACAACTTCTGGACTATGGGTCCAACAGGACCGTGTGGCCCCTGTACCGAGCTTTATCTCGATCAGGGCCCTGAACTCGGTAAATGCGACGTCAAGAGTTTCGACTGCAAGGCTGGGCCTGGTTGCGATTGCGACCGCTACCTTGAGTTTTGGAACCTTGTGTTCATGCAATACGACAAGAAAGAAGATGGAACGCTTGAAGAGCTTCCCTTCAAGAGCGTTGATACGGGATCTGGACTCGAACGTGTCACCGCACTTCTTCAGGGCAAGCCCTCTGCGTTTGAAATCGACTCCTTTGAGGGAATCCGGGCGGCGATTTTGAAACGTGCACAAATTCCCGAGGCCCGCACTGCGCAAGAAAAAGAAAGCTTGAACGTGGTGTGCGACCATATCCGTACGCTTGCGTTCACCCTCGCCGATGGAGCCAACTTCAGTGCCGAAGGGCGGGGATACGTCTTGCGTCGCGTTCTGCGCCGTGCCGTTCGCCACGCAAACCGATTGAACCCCTCTTTGCCGAAAAGCCAATCGTTTTTGGCTGACATCGTACCTGCGGTTGTTGAAGAATTTGGTGAATTTTTCCCCGAAGTGCAGCAGCAGCAAAAACGCGTTCAGGAGCTCATCCGCAATGAAGAGGCGCGTTTCGTAGCAACACTTGAAAGCGGTCTTTCAAAGTTCCAATCTTTTGTGAACGAAGCACGTGCTCAGGGCAGAAATATGCTCACGGGCGAAGATGTCTTCGTATTACATGACACCTTTGGCTTCCCTTCCGACCTGACCCGTGTGTTGTGCGAAGAATCAGGACTCAAGGCTGACCTCGATGGCTTCGTGCGCTGCATGCAAGCACAAAAAGAAAAGAGCCGTGCCGAAGCAAAATTCTATAAGTTTGACCAAGACGATTCTCCATGGGTGGAGCTCAACGATCTCCCCCAAACCGCGCTGAAAACGTTTGCCGGCTACAATTTCAATACGGCGAATGCACGCGTGAGTGAGCGTCCTGCGTACAAAGTCACTCTTGCACCACAACACATCGCCCGAGTGCGCCAGCTCAAGAATAAATATTTTGAACTTTGGTTGGCTCAAACTCCCTTCTATCCCGAAGGCGGCGGACAGGTTTCTGACAGCGGCTGGGTACGTGCTCAGTTGCCCGACGGCACTGAAACGGAATTTGAAGTCGTTGATGTGCGCAAATCTGCTGCGGCCATCGTGCACCTGTTGCGTCATAGTGAATGGAGCACAGATGAGGCAGAAAATCTGCCTCAAGCCACTTTAACGAAGATGTTCAGCACCCAGATCACAGCCCTTGTCGATATGAAAAACCGCACGGCGACCATGCGCAATCACACCGCAACTCACTTGCTCCACAAGGCTCTGCAGGTTGTGCTCGGTGAAGGCGTGCGCCAGGCGGGCTCTTATGTGGGCCCCGATGGCCTGCGCTTCGACTTCTCTCATCCCACAGCCATGACCCGCGAACAAATTGTCCGGGTTGAGGAACTTGTGAATGACGAGATCTTGAAAAACACCTCGGTCAAAACCCATGAGAATGTCAAACTCGATGACGCTAAGAAGATGGGTGCGATGGCCATTTTCGATGAAAAATACGAAGACGCTGTGCGAGTTCTTGAGGTGCCTGGCTACTCAATGGAGCTTTGCGGCGGAACCCACGTTCCTGCCACAGGCTCAATTGGCCTGTTCAGAATTACTTCGGAAGGCTCCGTTACGAGCGGTGTGCGCCGGGTTGAGGCTGTCACGGGTACGGGTGTGCTCGAACTCTTGTCAGCGCTGAAACAGAATTTCGGCACAGCAGCCGAGCTGCTGAAATGCTCGGAGTCGGATGTGCTCGATAAGGTGCGCACTCTGCGCGACGGCCTAAAGGAAACTGAGCGCCAACTAGGCACCGTGCAATCACGCCTGGCAAACAGTGTGGTGGAGCAGCTTGTGAGTAAGGCTGTTACCTTGGGTACAAACGTTCGCATGGTTGCCGCGCAGGTGGAGATTTCGAACGCTCAAGAGCTTGAGCTCTATGCCGACCGTATCAAAGAAAAAGGCATCGAAGTGGTAGTTGTGGGGGCAGCACTCGAAGGCAAGGCGATGCTGCTTTCAGCGGTCAAGCCCGATGTCACAAAAGCCCACAAGAACCTCACCGCCGGCAATATCATCAAACAACTTTCGGAAAAGGTCGACGGTAAAGGTGGAGGTCGTCCCGACTTCGCACGCGGTGGTGGAAGTTCGCCTGAGAAGCTCCCCACAGCTCTCGCTACTGCGTCTGAGCTTGTAAAAGGTATGGTCTAAAAAGGTTCTGCCATGAAGAGCTTTCGCAAAGAACTTCTTTTTGAAGTCCCCACTCGCCGGGCTTACATCAACATTACCCCTGATGTTGAGAAAGCGCTGCGCGAGAGTGGGATCCGTGAAGGCTTGTGTTTGGTGAATGCCATGCACATTACCGCAAGCGTGTTCATTAATGATGATGAACGCGGCTTGCACCAAGATTTTGAGAAATTTCTTGAATCACTCGCGCCCCATGAACCAATTTCAAACTATCTCCACAATCGCACCGGAGAAGACAACGGCGACGCGCATTTGAAGAGACAGCTGTTTGGTCGCGAAGTCGTTGTTGCCATAACCCAAGGCCAACTTGATTTCGGACCCTGGGAACAAATTTTCTATGGAGAATTTGATGGCGGGCGCAAGAAAAGAATTCTGATTAAGATCATTGGCGAGTAAAACCCTAAGATTCTATGGCCGTCTTTTAATTTACTCAAGAACAACAAGAACGCTCAAACACACCCCGTCATAATGCCCTGACATTATATAAACTATCCCTAAAAACTCAAAACACGCGACCAAAAATCCGAATAGATGGTGGGTTTATTTGTACAGGAGAACGAATGAAAGTTCTGTTATCTATATCTCTCTCTGCACTTGTATTGACACAGGTTTCTTGCTCGTCGACACAAACTTTACCAGGAAAACCAAACCCTTCAGGAAGTCAGCAAAAATCAAAACAAAAAAACTCAGATTCAAACTCAAACGGCGAACAGAAGCAAAACACGTCTCCGAATGAAGTCAGCAAGCCTGGGAATCCAACATCAACAACACCTTTCGACGTCACAGAACTTCTTCCCACAGGAAACTGGAATGGGCCTTGTCTCAAAGAGGAAGGCACAGTAACGAACCCTCTACGTGCATCAAGCAACACCACCTACCAGTTCGTCGATGATAGGCTTGTAAGATCAGTTGTCTATTACGATCGCGACGCATGCGGAATAAACGGGGAAGCAACTCACGTTTTCACATTAAATTTCAAAATTGAGCTTGGAACAGAGTCAACAGTCGTTCCGCAGGCGCGCGTTCTCGTTGAAAAGCATGAACAGACAATAGTCACACCGCTCACACAGGCTTTCGTTGCAGCAGCGAACGCCAATCAGTTTTTCGATCAGGTCGATTGGAGAGTGCAGTCGCCAAAACTCATTCTTTCCAACAACTCGCCTAGGACCGACATTTTTAAAATCGTAGATTCGAAACTCTGCTTTGGAAAGTTTGAAAAGCGCGAGCAACAACTCATCCTGGTAGGTTTGGATACGACTCAGTGCTTGACCCCAGCCAAGCAATAACAGACCGAACTCTTCAACGCTGCTCTCGACGATTCATATACCCTGCCCTTTGGTGATTTAATCAAAGGGCAGAAATCCACAAGCATGCTCATCGTAGTCCAACAACTCGCCTCGTTTGACATCGAAATACCAACCATGCAAAGCCAATCGCCCCTTCTTTACTCGCCTTTCGATCTCGGGAAATGTGAACAGATTACCGAGAGAATTGATGATGCCAATTTTCTCATAGAATTCATCGCGGAGCTCGGGTTCCAATTCCTCGGCCTGAATTTAAAGAGCCGTGAACCGCCACAGCCCAAATGCCCACATACGACCAAATGCTGCACCTCAAGCATCTCGACTGCGAACTGTAAGGCAGCACGCACACCCCATGCAGTTTCGCTGCTACGGTCTCGAATAAGTATCCCTGCGCAATGCGATGAATGCTTTTGTCCACGCCGTGAGCCCTTCCCTGTCTCAATCCTGGAACGTAATCCAGGGAGTCGAGGAGCATCGCAAAAAATAACATTTTTCTAAAAAACAGCGAAAAA
>JBILKQ010000121.1:0-8799 GCA_044376655.1 Silvanigrellaceae bacterium | reverse complement strand
ACAAACCTGCCTTTCCATTGAGGAATATCGGAAAAAGGTGCGATCTTCGTGAGCAGGATTTGTCGACCGAAAACCGCAAACCAAGCGCTTGTTGAGTTCAGGCGAAAGTTTCATCACAATTTAGGTACCGTCTCATGCGAGCAAGAACCCGAAATCACAGGCTGCAAGGAACCAAAGGCATATGAGTGTCCTTCAACCAACACACACACCACCAGCGCTGCACGCAAGCCAGTCCTGTGCATATGTCCTCCATGGACTCAACACAAACCCCATGCGCATGGAAGATTTGGCAGATCTTTTCAGGGAAAAAAAATTTCAAACTACAATCGGAACACTTTCAGGTCACTCAAAGACTAAAGCACAAGACGAAAACATCTCGGCCGAGCGTTGGAAAAGTGAATTCATCGAGCAATGGAACAAGTCCACCGAAAAATGTCAAAACAAGGACGACAAGCGTCTGTTTGTGGGTTACTCACTTGGTGCACTCACCGCCATGAATGTCTTCGACTCGCAAACCAACGTAACACTCCCTACCGCTATGGTACTGCTCTCGCCGGCCCTGAGTTTCCGTCACATCGTCGCGCTAATCCGTAGCATCGCGTGGCTGCCTTTCGGAAGTCTGCCGAGCCTTAATCATCCTGACTACCGTGCGCGAAACATGACCCCTCTCAGGTCTTACAATGCTCTCTTCGAGCTCCACTCAGACTGGCGAAACTTCGCTTGGAACAATACCACATCTATCCCAACGCTCGTTGTGCTCTCGCAAAAAGACGAACTCGTCGACAGCAAAGGCCTCGCTCAGGACATTGAAAAAAGGAAACTCGAGCGCTGGAAGATACTCTGGCTCACAAATGATGACGCGCTTCTACGTCCGCGCTACTATCATTTGATGATCGACCAGATGAGCATGGGCGCCAGTGCATGGAACCTGCTGAAAGAAAATCTCGCTCACTCTCTAAACCAGAGTTCCCAGGAAAGTCTCAAAAATGGCAAATGACATAAGAGCTGCGAATGTCCTGGAAAGGCTTATCATGAGCAGCACTGTTTGCCTTGTGGCAGGGCTCGCGCACTCTGCGGCCTTTGCACAGCGTGGCCAAAACAACCTTTACAGTCCTGAGCGATCCCGAGAAGCCGAATCCGCATCTTCCCATGTTCCTGGATTTTTCGACACAGAACTCGCGCGCGAAGGGGAATTCATCGCCGAATTTCCAACCCTGACGATGGATTACGGAATCAGTGAACGCTGGACACTCGGCACGAACGCACTCTCAACCCTGTTTGGGATTTCAGCGCTGTTGCAAACGAAGGGCGCTGGGGCGACCCCGGCCTTTTCATTGAAAAGTCGACATGCTTTATTTGCTGATTCTGGATGGAAAGGAACCGCCACTGGTTACTTCCATGGCATCAATAATCTCGTTCCCACAGGTTCTCAGAAAACACTCAGACGCAACAGATTTCTTGCAGGTTCTCTGAACATTACAAAACAGACAGGCCGCAATCTATTCGGCTTGTCTTCCGCAGTTCTTCATCAGGTGAGCAACCGCGGTGACTTGGGAAGTCTCGAGCAAGAGCATGAACGCACAGTTGCCTTGTTCATCACCCCCCTTTGGAAATTCAAAATCTCCGACAACTTTGACAGCTTCACAACCGCAACATTCTGCCCCGCCGGCAAAATGATCTCCTCGAATCCCGGAATACGTAAGGATTCCACTTCAGGCTGCCTAGGAGAGAGATCCACAAATGCGGTATGGCGAATTCTAGTCAATTGGCGATCGTCTCAATCGTGGCTTTGGACGGTGGGAGCCCTTTCGGCACCGATGGCGCCAGAACAGATTTTTCCTTACCTCGGTTTCAATAGCATCTGGAGTCCACGGGAGTCTGTTTCGCCAGAGGACAACACGGAGTCTTCCGAATGAAAAGAGAAATCCTGTGCAAAGTTATGCGTTATGTTCCTGCAACTTTACTTGTGGTTGGCTGCGGGCAAGACATCGAACAGCCTATGAAACCCTATCGAGCACAGGTCATTGACCATATTCCTGCAACCAATGAGCGTTCAGAGAGTTTTTCAATTGCAACAAGGGAACTTTCGATGCTCGATGACATCGAGTCTCTGCGTGGTCCATATTTTTCTGTGAACCTGGGAAGTGTCATAAAAATCAACTCCAATGTTGGATCGCTCGTCAGTGCGCAGCTGGACTCAACAACAGGCAGCTCCAAGATGCGCTACGCGACAAAAAATGGCGTCATTGTTCCGCGTGACACCTCGTCCCTGCTTGCACTCTCAAGTTTCTATGCATTCGAGAAAACTCTAAGCACGCTGAAGCTCTCCACTGGGCTAGATCCCCAAACCCTGAAGGAAAAGATCAACGGCTCGTTCAACCTGTACTTTGAGCCATCGCTCGTCGAAGGCGAAGACACTGGGCGTTCAGTATACACACTCAAGTTCAACGCAGCGTTCAACCCCGAGAACAACCAGTTTTATTTGTTTCGGCGTTCGGAGATTGAAACCATTCCCTTTTCTGCAAACATAAAAGTTATCTCGCATGAGTTTGGACATGCACTATTCAAAACTTCTTTCCATCAAAACAAGACTGAGATTTGCAACTCCGCAACAACTTCTGAAGTCAAAGCCCGACGCGGAGATAAATTTTTCCCGGGAAGATGGAACCTGGAGTATGCCATTTCGGGTCTTAATGAGGGCTTCGCAGATTTTCACAGCTACGTTGTGACCTCGTCTAAAAATGTCTTTTCCGAACTCAGCCCAGCGATCACAAATTCTAGCCGTTCTTTGACCGGAGCAGCGTTTACCTTCGCGCAACTAGGCAATGATCGGGTTTGCTCGGGCAGGTTCTATTGTATCGGGACACTTTTTGCCCGAGCGCTGTACAACGTTGGCAGGCAGTATACGAACAATCAGGCAGAACTCATGGCCTTCAGCCGGCGCGTCTACACTGCATTGGAAAAGACACAGGAATTCATGCGCGCGGCACCTGCAAAAGATATTCTTCCCTGGCCCACACAGGATGTTGTGAGCTGCCTGCGCCGCGACAAACCCGTGCTTTCATATGACGGTGCTGTGACAAGCGGATTCCTTGCTGCCTTTCTTCAGTCTTTTGCTACGCGCGAGGAAAGGAAAATGCTGTGCGCGAGTCTCGCAGATTTGTTTGGTTCAGAGGGCTTCTCAGAAAGTGCGAGGGTGGTTTGTGATTTTTGATTCGATCATCAAGATCATGAGTCTGGGAGCCTCCATAGGCGTTGCCGAACGCAGCGACGTCGGAAATCTCACAACGCGTTTGCACCAGGCAGAATTGGTGGCACAGGGATACCTGAAACTACCGCGCGAAGCTCTGTTTCTTCGTCCTGGGTTTCGCTTGGGCTACGAATACACTCCCTATCCCGACGACCCGCAGTCAGTACGCATAGACGAAAACACCTGGAACGGAACTCTGGAACTTGCACTCCTCTATGAAGGATTTCTTATCCCTTCGCTGACCTTGCAAAGCTCGCTTCTGGCTCGGAGGTTGAAGCTCGCGACACGGGGCAACATCAATATAGAAGCATCCGGCTTGCCGCCAATCGAGTGGATGGGTGCAAACGCGGTTGCCTTTGGCCTTGGACTACCGATCGCTGATGGAAGGCTGATTGTTGAGCCCTTTTACCGCATTGTTTGGATTCGGGGTGATGACCGACGCAACGGACAGTGGGGTCTGGAAGCCACATGGGCGATGTCATGGGCAGAAGAATCTCCGGAAAATCTTCCAAAATAATCGGAACGGGTTGCAAAATAATCGTGCATTCATGGAGACTTGCCAAAGCTTCAACAGAAAACAATTGCAAGCCGCGATTTTTGCTTGTTACGCTCATGGCGGGCGTTTTACTGAGGCCGCGTTGAGGAGATGAGAAACCATGACTGCAGCTCATGTACAAAATGAGTCACGCATTGCCGACCTGCCAGGACCCGTTCTCGGACGCACTGTTGCTGACCTTCAAACAACCCGCCCGGGTCCTGGATTGTGGCGCTATTTCAGTTCCATGGCGATTCTGTTCACAGCTCTTGCAGTCTCATACCAACACGGCCTCGATAGCCCTCTTTTCTATGCGGCAGCAGTTGTCGCTGGAATCTTTTTTGCGGCAGCCGCGGTGACAACTCATGATGCCATCCACCATACCCTGACAGGCATCACATGGTTCGACGAAATCTCAGCACGCGTGGCAACCTGGGGCGTTCTCTGGCCGCACGGTATCTACTCTGAACTTCACAAACTCCATCACAAGATGAATGGAATTGATGAGCGCGATCCTGAGCGCGTAACCTACACGGCACAAGAATACCAACAGGCTGGTTTGATAAAACGTTTTATGATCCGCCACCAGCTTCTCATTGCTGTGTTTGTCGGCGGCGGCATTGGCATGATTCTTGAGCATTTGACACGCGCGACTGGATTTTTCAAGCAGTCGAAAGGCTTACGTCGTCAACTGATCATCGACATTGTAGGAATATTGGTCGTCAATGGCACTTTGTATGCGCTTGCCGCATCGCAAGGTCAACTGACCAAAGCCATCGTTCTTTACTTTATTGTTGAACGTGTGGGTGGTGGTCTGTTGCAGCTCAGAGCCCATGTTGAGCACTACGGAATTGCAGGAAAAAGAGCGAACTACTTCTCGACACAAATCCACGCTTGCCGCAACATCGACACCAACCCCGCCATGAGCTGGTTGTTCAATGGGCTCAACTACCATTCAATCCACCATGCCTTCCCCAAGGTGCCTTTTTATCACCTTGAAGAAGCGCATCATCGCATGACAAAACTACTCGTCAGCGAAAATGCCCAGCCGATGCCACAATCGAGTGGCTACATCAAGACCTTCGTTGGGCTCACCCGCGAATTGAAGCTCATTAATACGTCCCAATACCAGTGAGCCTCTCGAGGCTCACTGCATCTCGATATACGTGCGCAATGGCTTACGTGCCACGGGCATATAGGGAAACCTGCAATAGGATGTCTTGTGCTGACCCAAATGATCGGGAACACATGCACGCTCTTCGATGCTGAGTCTGGTGTCTTTATCTGGAGTGATGAGCGATCTTGATTCACACACCCAACGGCTGTTCCAGCTTCCTACACGCAACACCGCACCGAGACCCAACACCCTGTCGTGGGTACTCAACTGACAAGTGCTTACCCGAGTCGGATCGGATTCCGGAAAAACGATAAGAGTTGGCGTGCAATAAATGGCATCTGGAAACACTTCGGTACACTGCGACTTGAGAGCGCCTGGGATTTGGAGAGGTGAATGCGCCGTCTTCTGCTGAAGCCAATTCTTGACGCCATACACATCGGAGCGAAGGCCCTCATAGCGCCAGTCAAATTCGGTCACAACACAACGCGCTGCAATCTGTTGCTCGTGCTCGAATGGGCTGCGATAGGTTGCCTCAAAGTGTGCACAGACCAGCGTTGGGCTGTTCTCCAATGAATCTCGGCCTGCATAAACCAACAAACCGCGGCCATTTTCTCCACGATGCTCGCAGTGGATGAGCCTTGAGTCAGCCGTATTGCACAGAGCCGTACCGTCCCAGATTGCGTCAGCAGATTTGTCGACCAATGTAGGTGAATCTGCCGCGCTCCCGGATTTTTCACCTTTCTCACCGCAATGAGCTTGGTAAAATGCCTGTGCTCTCTTCTGCCAACGGTTTGGGTCAGCATCACGGCTCTCGGACATCAGCCTCAAAGCAAGACAGTCATCAAGGTTCAGAACATTTCCAGAGGAGATGTCGGATGCGCGCAAAAACAAATCGAGATTCTCAGCAGGATTGAATCCGGCTTGAGCCTGTGGAGCCAACTGCAGCTGACTGGTAACAAGAAACGACATCAACCATGCACAAGGGGATCTCGAAATCATGGGGACCTCCTTTTGAAGGGAATCAAGCCCACCATTCACTCATCTGGTCTTAAATTCAAAAAAAGAATTTTGGACGCAGGAAAGAATTCATCCATGCGTCCAACTGTTTGTATTAGTAAGTAAGAATCTGAAAATCAGGGTATGGCTTCCGCAACGGAACGGCGCGTCAAACTTGCTTTCTTGTTTGCTGTTCCGGGGCTGAATGAAAGAACTTCGTCAAGTCGTGTTGATGTGGGAGTTCGCGAAGAAGAGCGAACCCAACCAAAAAAAGCAGCAGTTATAGTCAGTGACACGACCATTGAAACAGATCGAAAAAGCATCTCACCCTCCTCAACAAGCTGCATGCTGTCATACGAGGTAGCGAGAATTAGGGGCCTTGCCAAGAGGTTTTTTGACCAGCCAGCCAGATTTGAGTAAATAATAAATATAATGAAGCAATTGCAATGAATTTGTAATCAAAAATTCTGTTCTTTAGGTGTTTCTTTGTGCGACTGAGACACTGACTGGTTCTTGAGAATGGAGCAGACATCCTCCTCACTGACCTCATCGAAGTGAAGATAAAACTCCCCCACCGCCGCGAAGTCAGGAGAAATATCGAGACACACGACTTCATCTGCAAGGTGCTTCACGAGCTCGGCACCTTCGTGTGAAGACACGGGCACAGCAACCACGATCTTCCTGGGCTCTTTTCTACGCAACCACATCAATGCAGCTCGCATGGTTGCACCAGTTGCAATTCCGTCATCCACGACAATCACAATCCTGTCTTTGAGATCCTGATGGGGAAGGTACTGCCGCCAGCGGAAGTTTCGATAACGCAAAACCTCAAGACTCTTCTTGAACCAGAGCTTCAGCTGCTCTTGAGGGAATTGCAGCACGCTTCGCTCGGGATAAAAATTGCCCTCGATATCTGCCGCACCCAGCGCGAATTCCGGTGCCAACGGTGAAGAGACCTTCCGCACAGGTGCAAGGCTGATGCGACCACCCAAACCGTGCGCAATGCACTCGGCCATGGGAACAGCTCCGCGTGGTATCGCAAGTATAACCACGCTCTGGTTTTCATAGCCCCTGAGCCTCTCAAGAAGCAGACGGGCAGCCTGAATACGGTCGTTAAAGATCATGCGCCCTCCCTTTAACTCGAGTCTATCCTCAGAACTGGAGCGAAAGTCAGGACCAAAAAAGAAAACTGTCGGGAATGCAAAAATCATATCCAAAATTGCCAAAGGAGATTGATGCATAAAAAAACACCCCACAGCAAAAGCTGCGGAGTGTCATTCTCGTTCGCTCGAACAGATTGAATCTTATCGGCAGAAAACGTTGTCGATGCGTGGTCCGCCCCCACCTGGGGCAGAAGGCTTGAATTCAATCGGAACAGTCACCATTCCAACCTTCATGTTCATTTGCTTGGCGTCTACTTCGATGCTCTCCACTTTTCCAATGGAGGTTGACACACCGTACATGTTTGTTTTGACACCATCGGCCTTCACACGTGCAAGGTTGCTCAGGCCGAATCCAGCAAGGAAATCGATATCAAAATTAACATTTCCAAGAATGGGGACATTGCTAATCTTTGTCGTGCATTTAAGTGGCTTGTTCATCTGCATTGAGAGGAGAATGTTTGATGATGCACCACCCACCATAAGAGTATCTGTGCTCTCGATGATCATGCGCGTGGTCTCGTCTGCTGGTCCTGCTGGAATGTAAGACTTAATGCGGGCGTAGATGTTGCGCAGGTTTCTTCCCTTCAGGAGAATATGAAGATTATTTCTCCAATCAAAGCCAGGCTCAAGGACAACATTTGCAATCGCAGTGAACGCAGTGGAAGGAGTCAGGGTGGGTGGCTGTTGAAACCCTGGTACCTGAAAGAATTGCACAGGAATATCTGTAATGCGCTCGGTGTCGGTGACAAGAGTGATCCGGCTCGGACGCGAAAGGTCAAGATGCGTTACAGTTTTGAGCTGAGCACCTAGGGAGTCTGTGATCTGCAAGCCGCGGATGGCGATAACCTGCTTACCTACAAATTTCGCGTAGACGGTCTGTGCACCGATCAAGCGCAGGCCATTGAAACTGGCAACAGCATTACTGGCGGCATTCTTCAGAACGAGTGCGTTGTCTTCCTTCGCGAGTAGCTGCCAAGGAATTTTACTAACAAAAGACAGTGTCGAATTTGCACCGAAAGTCGAGAAGAGCTCCTGAACTGTTTTGCGGTCAAAATCAGAACGACTCAACTTGATTGTTGTGAGACTCTCCATGAGCTCAGCAAAGACATCAACCCCAGCCTGCCACTGATCGGCAGGAATACGGTTGTCGGGCTGAACAGAACAGTTCTGCAACTTGTATTGCCCGCACCAGGCCGTGAAACTCTGCGCAGGCAGGGAATCGAGGGCCTGGATGTCAGAATCCATTTCAGGAGATTGACGACATGAAACCATTACCGAAGACACTGCAAGACCCGCAAAGAGCCCAAGTGAAACAAAAGCTTTGCGGAACTGTAATGATTTCATTCACAACCCCTTCACATTGCTGACAACAACTACGCAATGAACAACCCTCGATTGGCCAAGCAATTTTTTAGCCAGTCGGACCATGCAAAACCCACTGCGCTGGAACATCCTCCAAGCGGCTGTGATTAAATGCGTTTCATTGCTCATTTGAACTTGTCTGGTAGCAAAGCACAGATTGCGACAGGTGACCAGGGTTTTTTCAGTGACCAGATTTTTTTCACTTAAAAAAAAACGGAGAGCAATCAAACATTGCTCTCCGAACCTTAAATATTTTCCTTAATTAAGGAGCTACAAACCAGCTTGTCTGCATCGTTCCTGGTGGATTGATATAATCAGCAAAAACATTTGGCTCAACTTTGATGCGCCGCGCTTGAGTGGTGAGAGTCATCGCACG
>JBILKQ010000241.1:0-2687 GCA_044376655.1 Silvanigrellaceae bacterium | reverse complement strand
CAGCTTACTGGCGGTGCTATCGAGAATATCTGCTCTTCTAATTGGTCTAATGTTCTAGCGAATATTGGCCAAAACACGGTCGAGCTTGCAACCCGGGTGAACCTGCCAAAGGGCAAAGTACCGTACCCGGGGACTCTCGAGGTAACCGTTGATGGCGTGACTCTCTCGCCCTCTCAATATGCCTTCGACACATCTGTGCATGCTGTGGTTTTCAAGACCCCTCCTGCCGCAGGAGCGCATGTGACTGTCAGCTATCGCGAAACGTTAGTGGATTGATTGCGATGGCATTTGAGAAATAAACGCTCCGGACTTGGAATCGGAGCAATGATGGCTGCAATTTCATCGATTGCAGCCATTTTTTTTGTGGTGAGAAGATGCTACTGCCCAGACGGAGGAGAGACTTTGCCAGTGTTCGGATATGTTTATCTCATTGCCTTTGGTGGAAATATGGGCGATCGCGAGCAGTTTGCACGCGGTGCGCTCGATAGGCTCAGTTTGTACGGCCGAGTTGGGCGGCAATCACGTTGGCAACGCACTGCGCCGCTCAAGTCAGAGCGCTACGATACACTTGAACACGAAGAGTATCTGAATTTTGTTTTTGAGTTCGCGACCGATCTCCGTCCCGACGAGCTCTATCGAAAAATATGTGTCATCGAGGATTATTTTGGACACGAAAGGACACGGCGTTGGTTGCCGCGTGCGGTTGATCTTGATCTTCTTTTTTGGTCTGAGGTGACCGGGGATGATTCGGAATTTCAGAAAAAACATACGTTGACCTTCTCAGATCCGAACGGCAATCTTCGTATTCCACATCCTGAGGTGTGGAAACGTATTTTTCTGCTCGAAATGATCGAAAATGAATTGAAGATTGAACTGAGCTGGCTCAGCTCATCGAATCAGTTTTTGCATTGAGGTTTTTCAGACGATGGAAACAACGCAAACGTCGCAGAAAAAAAGAATTGTTTTCCTTGGAACACCAACAATTGTTGTGCCGGTTTTGGAGAAGCTTCTTGCACCCCATTCGTTGTTTGAGGTTGTTGCTGTAGTGAGTCAACCACCGACGCGCGCCGTACGGGGCAATGCCGTGGTGCCATCGCCGGTGCATGAATGTGCTGTGAATGCAGGCTTGCCAGTATTAGTGCCTGAAGATGCAAAGTCCCCTGACTTCATTGAGCAGCTGAAAAATCTTCATCCGGATTTGTGTGTCACAGCTGCTTATGGTCAGGTGTTGTCCGAGGAGTTTTTGGCTCTGCCTCGGTTTGGAACATTGAATATACATCCAAGCCTGTTGCCGCTTTACCGTGGCGCGGCTCCCGTACAAAGAGCTCTTGAAGATGGTGTCGCGGAGACAGGCGTTACAGTGGCGCAAACAGTGCGTGCTATGGATGCTGGCCCTGTTGTTTCCCAACTGCGTTTCAAAGTCGATGATGAAATTAAAGCGCCAGCGCTATTGGCGCAGCTTTTTAAATTGGGAGCAGATGAGCTCCTGCGGATCCTGCCCGATTATTTCGCCGGTTGTGCTTCGATAAAAGAGCAGGCACACGAGCTGGCGACCAAAGCACGCAAAATCAAAATCGAGGAATCCTTGCTGACACCGGCTGAGCAGGGTGCTTGGGCTTTGCACAACAAGGTGAGAGCATTTGCCGGGTGGCCTGGAACTCGCTTGAGCGTTGCAAATGGTGATGAACTTTTTGAAGTGAAGGTCGTCACCACAAAGATTTCGCCTCAAATGAAGGCACAAAGAAATGAGATTCTTCTGGAAGCTGACGGATTGGAATTGGTGTGTCGGGATGGAAGTGTGCTAAACATCCTCGAGCTGCAGGCGCCGGGAAAACGCGTCATGGCAGCTCGTGATTTCTGGAACGGCCTGCGCACGAAGTCATTGCGTTGGGTGTGAACGAAAGGTTTTTCGTTGAATGAAACAATTTGTCTGGATACGTGACGTTGTCATCATTATCACTTTCATGGTGATTTTGCGTTCTTCAATTGTGAACTGGTACGTGATCCCGACGGGCTCGATGCTGCCAACAATCAAAATCCGCGACCATGTTCTCGTGAACAAGCTTGCTTACGGATTGATGTTGCCTTTCATGGGCCATCAAATCATCTCTTGGGATACGCCCAAGCGTGGCGATATTGTTTTGTTCGATAGTCCCAAGGACCACATCACCTTCGTAAAACGGGTTGTTGGTCTGGGTGGCGACTCGGTCACGTTTGACAATGGTGTGTTGCAGGTCAACTCCGAGAAGGTCAAAGAGGTTCTGCAGGAAGACCGTGCGATTCTCGCCGACATGGGTGATCAAACCCCCTGCAACAATGGCGAAGGCAAAAATCTCTTTGTTGAGAAGTTCACTGACAAGGCGACCGAACATTACATTCTGCGTTCTGCTAATGGTGGTAACACCAATCTGGAAACCCGGACTTGGTCGGTTCCAGAGGGCAAGCTGCTGGTTGTGGGTGACAACCGCGATTGCTCAAACGATGGCCGTTATTGGGGCTACGTAGATGTAGACAAAATATATGGGAAGGCTACCAGGGTGTTCTACTCAATCAACACCAGTGATAGCCGCTTCCCCTGGTTCCGCACCGATCGCTTTTTTGAAAAGTTGCAATAATACCCGCTTCTAAGCGGTCGAAATTTAAGTGCCGGGCCTGCCTGAGTGGCGGCCCGTCTTTTTTTGCCTAGG
>JBILKQ010000026.1:0-24840 GCA_044376655.1 Silvanigrellaceae bacterium | reverse complement strand
AAGCCCTTCCTCATGAAATGAATCACATCGATTTGGAACAAACCTCGAAGCCGTGGCGTGCCCCGGCTTTCATTTTTTCTCCCGTTCTCTTCCCATGCGCATCGAGTTTGCGTGCATCAGCCACAAGCTGGTCAATGGGCTTGCGTAGGCGGGCTCCAAGTTTTGTCATCTGATATGCATAGCCCATACTATAAGCTTCAAGCTCGGTCAGGGATGCGGAACGCTTCAGCTGTGCCATGCGGCAGCCGAGGTAAAATCCCGCATAAGCCTTGTAAGTTTGATTTTCGCCATCTGCGACTCCAGGCAGCGTGGCCAGGCCTGTTCGGGTGGAAAACAGCACTGCAAGAAAATCTCGGCTGTAGTCGTTCTGCCCTTGCGCAGGAAAAAGCGCGTACTGAGTGAGAGCCGGAAAAACCCGGGCATATTCGTCGAGGCGTTTCTCCTTAAGCAGGTTGGCTTTGAGTCTGTCCGCTTGAACAGCATTGTCGTCGAGCCCCAGAAAGCCAGCCAACAGCGCGATACGAATGGTGCGGTTGTTGAGATTCGCAGGAAGACTACGGCCGAGGATCTGGTTGAAATCGATATCTGTTGAGTTTGCGATTTCTTTTCCAAGAGAGCTCACGGCCTGCGGAATCAGAGCAACAAGTTCTTTGTCCTTGGAAAGCTCGGCTGCAGAGTCGATGTCTGCGGCCATGCAGAAGGGACCATAAAGGTCGTTGTCACTGCGGCAGTAGGGCTTGAGAATGGTAACTGAATCTTTCACAAAGCCATTGGGGATTTTGGTGACCAGGCGGGTGATGTTGTCCATAGCTGTGTTTGCCGTGCTAACGGGTTCCCCAATCGAACGGATTTTTCCGCTCTCTTTGCAATCAAGTTCAAGCGCGTTTTCCAGTTCATCAGGATTGAGCTTTGTGCCGGGCCAGTTTTTTTCGAGTGCTTTGAAAGATTCTGCTGCGCAGCTCGAAAGACGTGCAAGCGAACGGCTGTTCCCTGTGTCGGGTGCGATTTTGCAGGCGCTGCAGATCATCAGCACTGCGCTTGTTAGGGTTATCTTAACCATAACTGTATGTCCCCTGACAGTATATTTATGAATCCCATGAACATTGCGCATCAAAATAGCCCTGAGGGCTGGTTAAAGCTCGCAAGTTGGCTTTTGATAGAAGCAAAAAATTTCTTCAACAGCTTGGTCTTGAGATCCTGTTTTTCCTCTGTCTTGAGCAGATAAATATCCGCGGTTTTGCTCAGGTTCAAAAGAAGATCATCACTTGTATTGAGTTCGTCCACCAGTTGCAGTTTCAGAGCCTCAGAGGCCGGCCAGACATTTCCATTAGCAACTTTAGTTAGGTCTACCTGAGGACGATTCTCAGCTACATGACGCTTAAAAAGATCGTGGATAAGATTGAGTTGCTCTTGTAGCTTGCCGCGTTTCTCGTCGGTGAGTTCTCCGAAAAGGCTCACGTTTCGTTTGTTGTCTCCAGCTGTTTGTTCGACATAATCAATTTCATGTTTTTTCAAAAAGCGGCTGAGATTTGGTGTGCCGACGATAACCCCTATGGAACCGATAAAAGCAAAGGGAGCTGCAACAATGCGGTTTGCCACGCAGGCGATCATGTAGCCCCCACTTGCAGCCACTTTATCCACTGCAGCAGTGACCTGAATGTTACGGCTTCTGAGACGTCCAATTTGCGAGGCTGCGAGGCCATAGGATTGTACCAAGCCTCCCGGGCTTTCGAGGCGAACAACCACCTCATCGTTCGGCCGCGCAACAGAAATGATCGCTGTCACCTGCTCGCGCATGTTTTCGCACTGTGACGCGGTAGGATCGCCGTCGAAGTTAATCACAAAAACACGTCTGCGTTGGTCTGTGGATTTGTCTTTGTTCTTCTCCGACTCCTCTTTTTCCTTCAAAAAAGCTTTGTACTCCTTAGGTTTCATCAGAGTTGCATGCAGTCGCTCTGCATGACTCTCCCACTTCTTATTGAGATGTTCGATTGTGATTGTATCTTCGTCTCGCTTTTGCTTTTTACGGACGATTCCAACCAGGAGCAAAATGACAATGGTCAGCATCAAAATCACGACTGCTGAGGATACGGTGAATTGAACCCAATCGGAAAAGGATTGCATATTAGTCCTCTTGCTGAAACGAGTCAGCTTAATTCAGGTCGGCTTCTTGTGAGTCAGGAGCGTCGTAAGATTGTATCTTCACTCTAGATGCGATTCAAGACAGAGTCTGCTCAGCCATTGAGGCACAATGATCCCGATTCACCAGGCTGAAGGAAAAGATTCATGCCTCCCCCTGCGCTGGGTGATCAGCGCAAAGTGGTTGGACCATTCTCCTGCACCTAGCCGTGCTCGCTGGGAATCTTTGTGTCTCGAGCAAAGCAACAAGGTATGGTACTCGTATCATAACTCAAAGAGGGGAGGCCGCGCCGATGTCTCAAGGTCCGAAGTTGATTCTACACAGCGATCAATCGGCAGCGCTCACAGCGACGCGCGATCGCGATCTTTTGCACTCATTGACGGGCAGAAAAGCGCCCAGGGTGACCTACATTCCATCGTCACCCGACAGGCGCAGGCGCGCTTTTCAAACTGTTGCTGACTATTATGAAAAGATCGGCTGTTCGGAGGTTATCTACTTTGATCCAGAGGAAACAGCCGACCCAGCTGAGGTGAGTGCAGCCTTCACACGTGATGTTGTTCATTTGTCGGGAGGCGAAGTGGTCACCTTCCGAAGGCGTCTCAGCTCGTCGGGCTGCGACGAGAAACAGCGAGATTTTTCTCGCCGCGGGGGTGTGATTGTTGGTGTCAGTGCAGGTGCAATGTTGCTTGGGCGCACTTTTCGAACAGCGTCCTTGTTTGGCGAAAAGGGAGATTTCACCGGGCTTGGTTTTTTTGATTTTGAGCTGGTGCCTCATGTGGCTGAGCATTTTCCCAAACTCGATCTGCTCCAGGTATTCGCACGCAAGCATCAAACACCTTTGTATGCCTTAAACGATGGCGATGTGTTGGTAGTGCAAGGAAATAAAATTCGCATCCACGGGCAAGGTGTTTTGATTCAGCCATAATATTCAAAACAATGTATCGTTTCTTTCGAGGCCTGCGGGAGGTGCGCTCGGTAACTTCTTGTGATGCACCGCAGGCAGCACTTCGGTGACCAATACAGAAGGGTTCGGGCCATTTTCCTGCACCCAGCCGCGCACACAGAGAATCGAAGTGCTCTCCATCCAATCTTTGTACTGCGCAAGCGTGTCGGGCCTGAAAACCAAATTCATCGTTCCGGTTTCATCTTCTAGAGTAATGAAAAGCATTCCTTTTGCTGTTCCGGGCATTTGCCTGACCATGATGAGCCCTGCGACGACCACCTGGGTTTTGTGGCGTTTCTTACGGAGAGCGAAAGCAGGTGTGAGATTCTCAACGGGAAAAGTATAGGGCCAGCCGATACTGCGCAACAGCAGCATAGGGTGTGGGCCAAATGTGCTTTGGGTGCTGGCGAAGTCGTCTTGCATGTTGTCCCACGCTTCGTGCTGCGGTGAGGATTTTTCCGGGAACAGCACATAATCAACATCAGGCATAAGAGCCGATGGCCTCGCCAGCAGCAGCCAAAGGATGTTGCGGCGGTTGGAATCGAACACCTCAAAACAGTTGGCCTGCGCAAGCAGGATTTTTTCATGTGCGTAGAAATTGTCGCACAACGCAATGGTATCGTGCAGAGACAGTTCTTTGCGCGTCCGCAGTAGATCTTGCCGTTGCACAACGAACGCTCGTGCGCGTTCCTCGCTTAAGCCACGCAAGAACCGGAATCCAAGCTGGAGGGTTCCGTTTTTTGTAACGTAGTGATCCCATCCGGAACGACGCACACAGGGTGGCTCAATGTGCAGGCTACTGTGACGCGCCTCCTGAATAAGGCTGTGAGGTGAATAAAAGCCTAGTGGCTGGGAGTTGAGTAGGCCAGCAAGAAAGTAGATTGGGAAATGCGCTTTGAGCCAGCACGAAGCATAGGCTAGATGTGCAAAACTGGTGGCATGCGACTCGGGGAAGCCATACTGGGAAAAGCCTTCAATTTGGCTGTAGATGAGATCTGCAAAAGCATCGGGAATGCCGTTTTGTCGCATGCCGCTGCGGAGTTTTTCTTCGAACTGAGAGATGCGGCCTGTGAACTTCCAGGCTCCCATGGCTCGCCTCAACTCGTCGGCTTCGCCTCCTGAAAAATTTCCTACAGCCATGGCAATGCGCATCACCTGTTCTTGGAAGACCGGTACACCCAAGGTGCGGTGCAGGATTTTTTCCAGGCTTGGATGCGCATAGGTGACCTTTTCTAGGCCACGCTTGCGTCGCACGTAGGTGGGTACGATTCCCGAGACAATTGGCCCCGGACGAACAATTCCAACCTGAATTACAATATCGTAAAAGCTGCGTGGTTTGACTTTTGGGAGCATGCTCATTTGCGCACGGCTTTCAATTTGAAAGACTCCTGTGGTGTGCGCAGCACAGATGAGGTCGTAGGTTTTGCTGCACTCAGCTGGGATGGTGTCGAGCTGAACGGGGATGAGTGTTCCCGGTATGCAGATGCGGTGGCGACGCAACTCAGCAAAAGTTTTGCGCAGAGCTGTGAGCATTCCGAGTGCAAGCACATCGACCTTAAAGAGCCCGAGGGATTCGATGTCGTCCTTGCACCATTGCACCACACTCCGCCCGGGCATGGTGGCCGGCTCAACCGGACTCAGCATGTTCAAAGGTTCATGACTGATCACAAATCCGCCCGAATGAATCCCGAGGTGACGCGGGAAGCCTTTGATGAGTGTAATGAAGTGCTCCCAGCGTACGGCGAATTCAGGTGATTGTGGTTCATTGAGTTCTTCATCCGACAACCCCAGAGCTTTACCAACAAAGCGGCGCGCACCACGGCTTCTGAAGGTAATCACGTTGGCCACCATTGCGGCATGGGTGCGCCCATAACGTTCATAGATGTATTGGATGACCTCTTCGCGGCGCTCGTGTTCGAAGTCGACATCGATGTCTGGAGGCTCACCGCGCTCACGGCTGATGAACCTTTCAAAAAGCACATCTGAGACCATCGGATCCACGGCGGTGATGCCGAGCAGAAAGCAGATCGCTGAGTTGGCCGATGAACCGCGTCCCTGGCAAAGAATATTTTGTTCACGTGCAAAGCGCACGATGTCCCACACGGTGAGAAAGTAATCAGCGAACTTAAGGTCGCGCACCACATTCATTTCTTTTTCAACCAAATTGAGAATGCGCTGTGGCGGAGAGTTTTGATAACGTTTTTGCAGTGCTTCATGCACAAGAAATTCAAGAAAGCCTTCGGCATTATAGCCTTCAGGAATAAACTTGGAGGGGTAGTGGTACTTGAGCTCGTTCAATGAGAATTGGAAAAAACCTGAAATTTTTTTGTTGTTCTCAAGGGCCTCAATGAGCTCCGGGACCTTTGGGAACTCCAATGCAAACCGTTGTACAGGAGTAATACAGCGGCGCGTGTTGCTGAAACAAGCCCAGGAGATGCTCTCCAGGGGAGTGTTCAAGCGGATCGCGGTAAGAATATCGTGCAGTTCTTTGCGTTCTGGCGTGTGAAAAAAAACATCCGGTGTTGCAACCAGAGGCAATGCAAATTTCCTGTGGCAAGCAAGATGGTTTGCAAAGGCCTGGCGTTCAAATGGTGTACTGGGTGGGGTAAGAGCCATAAAAAAGCGTTGCGGATAGCGCTTTGCCAGCTGTTGTACAGATTCGCTCCAGGCATTGAATATTTTTGTTTGTCGTGGCGCAAACAACTGCTGCACGCCACGCATGGGCCAGATCACAACGCACTCGCGCGGCCAGGGGATGTGTGGATCGTTCCAGACCAGCGGAGTTGGAGTTTTGCCGTAGCGGTGTGCATAGCTGATAAGTTCACAGATCTCAGCGTATGAGGCTTTGCTCGTGGCGAGAAAAGCCACGCGGTTTTGCAAGAAGACAGGAGCGTTTTGCAGGGGGGCATCCCAGATGCGCGCTGCGAGGGGATCTGTGCGTAGGGCTTCGGGCACAGGACAGTGCAGCAGCAGTTCTGCACCGTAAAAAAGGGGCATGGGATGCGGGTGATTCTTTGCTGCGATGTGAGACTGAACAATGCCGTACACACCATCGAAGTCGGTGCAGCCGAGCCCCCACCAACCCTGTTCGCAGGCAGCCTCCACGAGCTCACGCGGGTACGAAGCCCCCTGAAGAAAAGAATAGTTTGAGTGCGACAGCCAAACGTACACGCTCAAAAAAACCTTTCCTGAACAAGACTGTTTTGTGGTTCATAGATGCCCTTGAGCGAAAAACGCGCTTGCGCTGGTGGGCTCCCCGCACGGCAGCTGAGCAGCAGCGCAGGAAGAGTGGGGGCATGAAGAGCGTAGAGGTCTTCGTCGTCGATGCTTTCAAGATATTCCAGGTGATGCACGGGTGGTTCGCGCACGGCAAAGAAGTCAGAGAGTGAGAATTCAATTTTCTCTTTAACAATGTGCAGAGGCCGTTCTTGCACGGCATAGCGAAACAGGCAAGAAGGTGAGTTTTGGGCGAGTTTTTTCTTGCCAACCTGCTGCAGTTTTTCGGCAACATCCAGAAGAGAGTTCGTGTCCCCCTGAGGAGATGTTTCGCTTGAAAAGCTGGCCTGCAGAGCGACCTGAAAGGCCGCGCCGGCATGCTTGAGTTCGAGATTTTGGATGATGCGTTCGAGCGGCAGAGGAACGCGCTGTGTGTGTAGGGCGCTTGTAGCAACAAGTGAGCAGGGGGTGATGCGCAAGGGCTCAAGGATAAGGCGGTAGATTTGGAACGCTTTGAAATAGAACGAAGGTTCATTGGGGTGCTGAAACTCTTGGCCTTTGTGCGGGAGCTTGGCAAGGAGGTTGTCGAGCAGCAGGCGCGTGGTTTTGTTGAATTCCATAACCGGTTCATTGAGCAAAGATGTGTGCTGAATCTTTAGCCCGTTTTCGATTTCAAGAGTGAGTTTGAAATCTCGGATCCCAAACGCACGCTCGAGGCTGTTGTAGCTCGATACCTTTTGAAGAAGCTTTTTGAAGACACTTTCGAGCATGGCTGCGAGAGTGCTCAGTGGATAGCTTGGTTCGTTGCGGAAATCTTCACAGTCTTCGTTGGTGGTGATGAAATCTTGAGCGCAAAGATCTTGTGGGAGATCTTTGAATACGGTTCCCAACGAAATCTCGGGGCGGCTCCACATTTCCCAGAAAATAACTGCCCAACGCCCGAAGCGGCGTGCAATGTCTTCGCTTTGGAGATCATGTGGAAAGTGGGCAGGGCTTTGAAACCTCATTTTTAAAGCAGCTTCGGAAAACTGGCCGACACTGCGCACAAGCTCTTGGAGTTCACTGCTTTTGAGTTGCAGAAGGCTTGCAAATAAAAGGCAAGCTTCTTTCCACTCTGGCCAGCTCAGGGTTGATAGATGATTGCGAAAGACAAGGTTGTTGGCATCGGCCACAGCAAATTCAGTTTCGCTGTGATGCAGACCAAAGTGGAGGCCTGCAAAAAGATGGTGCGTGAGGAGAAGTCGCGGACGCACACCCGGCGCCAGGTGCTGAACCTGAGCATGGTAGACACGGGCCATGGCATCCCATGATCCGAAATACCGGAGGGTGTGTTGGAGGGAGACGAGCAGGACGGTGAGGTGGGGTCGAAGGACATGCTCCGACAACGCCTGCGCCAGTGTGCGCGCCGCGAAAAGTGAATTGGGGTTAAGATCGGGAAGGAAAATGTATCCCCACAGTGTTTCTGTACCGCGGCTGAGCGGTATACGAGCACGTGAAGAGTTTTTGAGGGTGCGCTGTTCGAACAGCGTTCCGATAGATTTTCCTGAAAAGTGATTGAATCTCATGTGCGCCCTCGTGGTTCATCGAGGACAATGAAGAGACGTTCGCGTGCTGCGCTTTCAAAGCCATTTGCAGATTCAGGTTGCAGCGGATTGTGGCTGCGGGGCTTGAGCCAACGCTGTGCACGCTTGAGGATGACTGGTGTGAGAGGTGCTTCAAGCACAATTGCGTCGAAGTGTCCTTCGCTACACACGGCCTCAACGCCTTGCTGTGGGTGTGTACTTTCGAGAAAGAGGGTGTGTGCCAAAGAAAGTTCGAATGATTCGAGCGTGCGCCGATTGAATTCGACTCGGCTGTTGGCCTGGGAGATCCAGGCGATGTTGAGCAGAAGATGAAGATCGCGTTCCCGCTTGCGCAAAGTATTCTGGTGTTTGCGGAGCAGTTCGAGGGTTTGTGCATAGGGTTTGAGCTGCAAAGACAGCAAAGGTTTGGGTAGATGGCGAATCTGGCGGTTCCAAAATTTCAGAGGGGTGCATTTGAGCAGAACAAGGCCAGTAGCCGTGGTGCGGGAGTCTGAAGCCTCACTCTGAACGGTAAGGGCTTCGCTCTGAGGGGGGAGATGGAGTCCGCTATTCATGGCAACAACCTGAAAATAATGGGTTTTATGTACAACAATAGAGTGCTTAGGACTCTGTATGGAGTACGGATGTATGGTATATAATCCCTTCTGCGAAGGCAAGCGCCCGCTTGCCTCGACGGATGTTTGGTTCCTGGAAGGAGTCCCGAACTGTGTATGGTTCTACTTAACCCCCGAGACTTGCCTTGCAAATTTTATTGTGCAATAAATTGTTTGGAAATTTCGTGTGTTGCTCTGTAGCCTGAATTTGCTCTCTCACGTGTTTTTGTATGGGGTATTTTTGTATGCTGCCACTCACCGAGCTTCAAGGCCAAGTGATCGCCTACATTCTTCAGTGTCTCGATCACACCGGAATGCCACCCACCTTGAGGGAAATTGCAGCCCACTTCGACTGGAAGGCTGTAGGAAGTGCGCAAGATGTCGTTCACGTGTTGCGCAAGAAGGGGTTTCTGTTGCCCCCAAATCCTGGCAAATCGCGGCAATTGGTTCCAACCCCCGAGGCAGTCGAGTGGTGGCTCTCTAAAAGCTCAAATGTAACTGCCTCCGGAGCATCTCGTCTGCTCTGGAACACCCTCAAAGATCGTACGCCTCTCGGCCTCACTGCATCGGAGGTCTCAGGTTCTTCGTCACAGAGTCGTGTTCCCCGGGCGCCTTCGCCTGAACAACCTGCATGTTTGTTTGTTCCTGTCATTGGTCTTGTTCAAGCGGGTTCTCCTATTGAAGCGATTGAACACGCGCGCACAACGGTGCCTTTTTTGAATTTGCAAAAGAAGTCGAGCGAGAGTCATCTGTTTGCCGTAGCGGTTGATGGCTACAGTATGATGAACGTCGGGTTTTTGCCTGGCGACTACCTCCTGGTTGAATCTGCAACAACAGCTCGCAATGGAGAGATTGTCGTTGCGGCGGTGGGTGATCACGAAGTCACTGTGAAACGCTTCGCTATGCGTGGTTCGCAACTCTACCGCCAAGCCCATGAGCACCTCATGCACACAAGCAAACGGCCCTTTGAAACTCTTCCTCCGGCACTGCTAGTGCCTGAGAACAACGACTTTGCGGCGATCCCATTCGGCATGAATGATTCTGACAAAATCATCGGCCTCGTACGCTCTCTCTACCGTCAGGATGTGAACTGAATCCGCTGCTTCGCTGTTCAAATTTTTCAGCGCAGCAGCTTTTCTATGTTTTCCAAACTCTCGACAAAATCAAAAGCACAGTGCCCGGGTTCGTCGGTGATTTTAGCGCGCAAGGGTAGCCCCATGTCGGCGTATTTTTTCAATCCTTGCTCCGCTTGTTGGAAGAGAAAGTCTTTGCTGCTGATTTGAATAAAGAGCGGAAAAGATTTTTCGAGACTCTGCAAACCCGAAAGACGTGCAGCAGTGGGCTGCGACCCGCCACAAAGAGCTGCCGCGAATCCTTTCAGTTGGGCGCCATGGCGCGGATAAAAATCACCCATGAGAAATGTCGCTCCAGCCGAGATGCCGACAAGATAGATTTTGATTTCTTTCTTTTTGCTTCGCAATTCTTGCGGGAGAATTTGCTTGATGAGCGCGAGGAGAAAGTGATCTTGCTTCTCGCCCTCTAATTTTTCGAAAGGCCAATTTTTATTCTTGGTGGGAGCCGCTGGTGCAGCCACGGCAAAGCCGCGCTGACAGGCAAACAGGGCAAATTTTTGAGCCAAATCGGAAATAGATTCGTGTCCTCCTCGTCCGTGCAACACAACAACGACACCTTCAAGTTGAGTTCCTTTTTTTAGGTTGCAGTGTGCCAGGGCGAGTTCTGAGGTCTGCTGCCCGGCGGAAACTTTGAGTCTTTTGAGCTGCACAGCAGATGCTGCCTTGGAGACGCTACATATGCTTAATGATGAAGCTAACAGGAAGAGATGGAAAAGATTTAATCTTGTCATATTTTGAGGTTACTTCCTTCTTGAAATTGATTCTCAATTGCACTAAAGACCTCTCAGTGACCTTTCGTCGGGAGAATCCCTATGCGTATGATTCCTCTTCTTTTCAGCATGCTTCTTTCCACCTTAACATTTGCGGCCCATGCCTCGGAAACCAAGAAGGAAGTAAACGTCTATACAACCCGTCATTATGAATCCGATCAAAAGCTCGCCGCGGAGTTTGAAAAGAAAACAGGCATTGCTGTGAACGTTGTGCAGATCAAGGAGGCATCACAGCTGATTGCTCGTATCGTTGAAGAAAAAGACAAGACCAAAGCCGATGTTGTCATTACTGCCGATGTGGGAAATCTGTGGCGAGCATCCGAGGCCGGAATTTTCCAGCCCTTGGCTTCAGAGCAGATCCGCAAAAGCGTACCTGCTGATTTCCGCGATTCAAAAGACCACTGGACTGGCTTGGCGATGCGTGTACGTGCGATTGCCTTCAACAAAGAAAAAGTAAAGCCTGAGCAGCTGAGCCGCATGGAAGACTTGGCCTCTCCAACGTTCAAAGGTCGGGTTTTGGTGCGGAGTTCTAGCCACGTTTACAATCAATCGTTGGCAGCCTCCCTTCTTGCAGCGGGTGGACGCGATGCTCTGGTGGCTTGGACAAAAGGCGTGACAGCAAACCTGGCACGTAAGCCTCAGGGGGGTGATACGGATCAGATCAAAGCCATTGCAGCTGGCGAAGGTGATGTTGCGATTGTGAACAGCTACTACGTTGCACGTCTTCTGGATTCCAAGGTTCCAGCTGAAAAAGAGCTGATGAAGAATATTGGTGTTGTTTTCCCAAATCAGAAAGACCGCGGTGCACATGCGAATTTGAGTGGTGGAGGCATTACCCGCGCAGCACGTCATCCAGAACAGGCGCGCCAGTTCCTCGAGTTTCTCGTGGGCAAAGAAGGGCAGGAAATCTTTGTCTCGTTTAGCAAAGAGTATCCCGTGCGCTCGGATATTGCTTCACCTGCAGTTTTGAAGTCTTTTGGTCAGCCCAAACTCGACCTCAAAGCGATTGCGACAATTGGCAAAAACACACCGGATGCAATCAAAGTTCTTGAAGAGGCAGGCTGGCGTTGAGTCTGTTTCCCAAGCTTTTCATATTGCTTTTTGTTGCTGCCTTCCTGGCTCCTCTCTTCGCGTTATTGATAGAGGGGGGGCAAGCTTTTTTTTCTGATGCTCTGTCAGTCTCGCCTGAGATTCTTTCGGTATACGCACAAAATTCACTGGCGCTGCTGCTCGGAAGTGTTTCCGGTGCCGTCGTTTTTGGCGGAATGTCCGCCTACCTGTGTGCTCGTTTTGAGTTTCCCGGACGCAAGATTCTGCAGTGGCTCTCTATTTTACCTCTCGGTGTGCCCAGTTATTTGGTGGCCTACACATGGGTTGATTTTTTAGTGGATTCGGGAGTGCCTGGTGGTTCGCTACGGAATTTGCCTGTCACGTGTTTTATTTTTGCACTGAGCCTTTCTCCTTATGTTTTCCTGCCGGTGTATGCGGCGCTGCTCTCGATTTCAGGTTCTCTGGTGGAGTCGGCACGCTTGCTCGGCCGTTCGCGAGCATCTGTATTGCTGCAGATTGAGATTCCCTTGGTACGTCCGGCGATTTTTGCGGGTGCATTACTCGCGTCGATGGAAGTTTTGGCCGACTTTGGCACGGTCGATTTCATGGCTATCGATACCTGGAGTACGGGTATATACAGGAGTTGGTTTGGTTACGGGGATCGCGCCCGGGCCGCACTTTTGGCGTTAGTTTTGCTCGGCTTCTCAGGCGTTCTTTTGTTCTGGGAATCACGTGTGCGCAGGCGTGGCTCTTTGGCCCGCACGGGCCGCAATACCTCAGATATCCCAAGAGCCAAGTTGGGATTTGCAAAATCATCGCCGCTCATATTCATTGCGCTCGTTCCTGCCCTGTTTTCGTGTGTTGTGCCTCTTATGATTCTGGTGCAACGTTCATTGATTTCGCTTGATGCCGAGCAATGGCTGAGTGTTCTGCATCCGACCTGGATGACCCTTTTGCTCGCACTCGGTTCGAGCGTACTTGTGGTTTGCTTCGGTTTTCTTTTCGCATTTGTGCTTCAGTTGGGCACTGGGCGAATTTGGAATGCCCTGGTGCGTGTGGCAACGCTAGGCTATGCCTTGCCTGGAGGAGTGGTCGGCATCGGCCTTCTTATTTTTCTTGCCCCCTTTTCACTCAGTGGCAGCCTGGTTGGGCTTGTGTTTGCCTATTGTATTCGTTTTGTCACTTTAGGTGCCGCAACGATCGAAGCGGGTTGGTTGGCCGTACCGCGTGTCTTTGAGGAGCAGGCTCGGATTTTGGGATGTTCTCGTTGGGGCGTCATGAGACGAGTCAGTATCCCACTGCTGCGGAAAAGCATTGCCTGTGCATTCATTCTCGCTTGCATTGACGTTATTAAAGAGTTGCCGGCAAGTATGCTGTTGCGCCCATTTAACTTTGAGACCTTGGCAATTCGAACCTACAACTTGGCTTCCGATGAAAGACTCGCCGAAACGGCCCCAGCGTCGCTCTTGATGATCGTTCTCTGTGTTGCGGGGGTATTTTTGGCTCAGGCGCTTGGAGCCTTTGGAATTTCTGAACACGAAAAAGCAGGCAAAAAATATGTCGAGTGAAGTTCTTTCGCTTCAAATGAACAACGTCACGTTTTCATATGGCGCTTCAAACGCAGTTATTGACGCGCTGACGCTGCAGATTGCTTGCGGCGAGCGAGTCGCCATTCTCGGGCAATCGGGAATTGGAAAAAGCAGTCTCCTGAGGATTGTGGCGGGTCTTGAGAAGATCTCTGCGGGGGAAATCATTATTCACGGCGAAAAAGTCTCAACTCCGCAGCTACATGTGCCGCCGGAGAAGCGTAAAGTTGGAATGGTGTTTCAAGATTGGGCGGTTTTTCCCCATCTGACCGTTTTTGAAAACATAGCCTTTGGTTTGCCTCGACGCGGAAAAGATGAGGTTGGCAGGGCCCGCGTTGTTGAGTTGCTCAATGAGTTTGAACTGCAGGGGCTTGGGTCACGCATGCCATCCACCCTGAGTGGGGGGCAGCTGCAACGCGTTGCCTGCGCCCGAGCATTGGCACCCAAGCCTGAAATACTGTTGTTGGATGAGGCTTTTTCTAGTCTCGACGTGAGCTTGCGGCAACGTATTCGGCAGCAGGTGGTGGAGGCTCTCAAGATTGAAAAAGCAACGAGTATTCTGGTGACCCATGACCTAGATGAGGCCCGTGAATTTGCCGATCGTGTCTTGGAATTGCGTGGTGGCCGACTCCACGAACCCCCAATTTTCTCCCCGGGTTAGAAAAAAGCAGCGGATTTCATTTGCTTGTCCTCAGAGTTTTTCGTTGTTATTGACCTAATCCTAGATTAGGTGTCTCTGCCGGAGTGACTTTCTTTTCACGGAGAGGAATCATATGAACCTAAATTCTCTGGTGATATTCTCGTCCTTGGCTTTGGCAGCATGCGGAACACACGCATCATCCGATCGGCAATCAGACTTGAGCTCCGAAAAGTTTTCCATTGGTGTGCTCGGTATCGAAATGGGCTCCTGTACGCGAGACGAACTCACCCGCTTTGTGAGTGGTGAGGATGTTTCTGCTATTTCTGGTAAACTTCCTCGCGACCAGCAAATCGAGTTGAGAGAGAAATTCGGGCGGGTTTTGAAATTTCCTGCGCACAAAGCCTCAGAAGCCATTGCTTCGCCCCTCGGTGCAGAACTTAAAAAGACACTCGCAGCGATCTTTCCTCGCGACTATTCCGACGAAAACGTCGAGAAAGCTTTTGCGGAAAGTGTTGCCGACGGTTCCTTCACATTGCTCGAGTTCGTTTCAGAGTATCCGACATCCGTGTTGCGCGTGAACGGACTGGCATTTCTTTCGAAGAAAGCGAGCCTCGAGGCATCGCTTGTGGAACTTGAACGCCGGTATAAGGGACTCTGAACCAGGACCGGCGCTCTCCTCCGCCTTGCGTTGGGTAAGGCGGGCTCTAACGCCTCACGACCTGCGAGGCGTCAGAATTGATTTCAGAATTTGAACTTGTTGAGCAGTGACTTCAAGCCCGTGGCGCGGATGCTTGCCAGGGATTTGCGGACATCGGCAAGTAGTTGCTCAACTTCTAAGCGTTCTGAACCGGAAAAGTTTTCCAACTCATCAATACATTTGCTCAGGGCATCTTTAGCTGCTCCGGCTTGTGCCAGGGCGAGCTCAAGTGCTCTGAGAGCATGGATTTGTGCGTTTTGAAGATTTGTGAGCGGGGCTACAGCCTTGATTTTTTCTGTGAGCAGGCCGTTGACGGCTTTGGTGGCAGCGGCATCTCCAAGATGCGCAAAGCCACAGCCAGCTTCAATGAGAAGAGCAACAGCTTGGTGGGTGTCCAGGGTTGTTTGAGCTTTGTTGAAGAGAGCGGTGCATTCATGCGCGCTCAAGTGCTTGTGGGTGTGTCCGTGATCGTGGCCACAGCAATCGTGGTCGTGGTGATGGTCGTGGTCATGATGCTGATGGTCGTGGTGAGCATGTGTGTGGTGGTGACTGTGCTCGTGGTGGTGATCGTGGCTGCCGTTATGAGTGTGTCCAGAATCATTGCCATGCACATGATGGTGTCCATGGTCATGATCGCAACAGCCATTGTGTTTGTGGTCTTTGTGGTTGTGATTTTGGTCGTGCATGTTGCTGTTATCCTTCTTGAGTCGTCGGCTGCAGATCTTCATCTCCGACGCCTCGGTCGAGCTGACGATCCATTTCATACTTGGGATCATACATATATTTGTTGGAATTCCCATCGGCTTCGCACCAAACGAAGCGGGGGGTATCGGGCGAGAGGGTCGATGCGAAATTCTTAAGAATGTCACGCGCGACATCGAGAGACTCAACGCGATTAAGGAAATCCCGCAGCGATTTGATTCCCGGATATCCCTTCGCATACCAGAGCAGATGCTTACGCATGAGCGCGGCTGCGGTTGCGGTGTTGCCATAGTGGGCCTGATGGTAATCGAGGTGGCGCATCACCAGGTCATACCATTCGGCGAAACTTGGATTGTATGTTTTTTCTTCAAGAATTTCTCGGAATATCCAAGGATTTCCGAGCGCACCACGGCTCACCATGACGCCATCACAACCCGTTTCCTGTTGCATGCGTTGGGCAGAGGCAATGTCGAAGATATCGCCGTTGCCAATAGTGACGGGAGGAGGCCGGTCGCTTCCGCGTGCCGCAGAGAGTGCAGATTGGATTCCTGCGCGCACTCCGCCGCAATCTACGGGCGTCGAATAGGATTCAGAGCGGGTGCGTCCGTGAATGGTCACCATGTCTGCGGCCGAGAGGGTAATGCGACTAACCGTGTCTGTGACGTTAACGTCTTCACGGGTGAAGCCAAGGCGGATTTTGGCACTCAATGGAAGTGAAGTGCTCTGCCGTGCCAAGCTGACGGTTTTCTCGACCCGCTGCGGATCCTTAAGAATGGCACTGCCGCAGCCTGCACTGGTGACCTTTTTTACTGGGCAGCCCATGTTGATGTCGATTGTCTCGAACCCGAGAGCATCAAGCTGTTCAATGGCAAATGCAACGTCCTCCGCATTTGACCCTGTGACCTGAACCCCGAGCACGCTCTCACTTGGATGGCGTGCCATCATTTCGAATGTGCGTCGGTTCTTGTAGCGGATTGCAGTTGCGGAGAGCATCTCAACATAGGTGAGTCCGGCGCCCTGTTCTTGGCAGACCCGGCGGAAAGGAACATCTGAAACTCCAGCCAGGGGAGCGAGCAGAACGCGATTCTTGATGCGCAGCTTTCCCACCTGAAGTGGCTTAGAAAAGAAGAGATTGTTGGCTTGTTCTGGCTGTTGCGGCATGCCCATGGTTCTCCATCAGGTTGCCCTTCTGATGACCCAAAATGTCCAATCTTTCAAGGATTTCCTCGGGCCTCTCGATACAAAAAGCCCCCTCTTTTATCAGGTGGTTACTGCCCTGACTGGTTGGGCTTGTGACGGGGCCAGGGAGTGCTCCCACGTCGACCCCAAAATCGGCTGCCAAACAAGCCGTAATCATGGATCCACTGGCATGGGCAGCTTCTATGACCAGAAGGAAGTCGCACAAGGCTGCGATGATACGGTTGCGTTTGGGAAAGTTCCAGCGCACAGCCACTTCATGGTCTTCAAATTCACTCAGCAGAAGTGCGTTTGCTGAGGCTGCCATGCGCTCGAAGAGTGAGTGGTTTGAACGTGGGTATGGAACTCCGAGTCCACTTCCGAGAACGGCGATGGTTGTTCCGCAGTGAAATGCAAGATTGTTGGCAATGGTGTCGATTCCGATGGCTGCGCCGGAAACGATGCTGATCTTCTTTTCCGCAAGAACTTTTGCAAAGTGCGCCGCCTGTTCGCGACCATAGAAAGTGGGATGACGTGACCCGATAATACCCACGCGGCGTTGCGCAAGAACATCGGGATTGCCTGCGTAATGGAGTTGATTCGGGAAACAGTGCGGAAGGGGTTTTCGAATCAGCTGCTCAATTTGCTGCTTGGTGAGAATGTTTGCATCGTTCATGTGTTTGCCACCTTTTTGCTCTGCGGTTCATTCCACCGCGGCAGAGCTGTGATGGCAGAAGAGGGTGAGACAATCGATCACTCCATGTGCATGATCAAAAATTTGTTCAATTTTTTTTGAAGTGCTCATTATTCAGCTGTGGCGCAGAAAGGAAGCATTACGTAGTGGCGAAAAGTTGACTCAAACCCGGAGCTTGACTGGCCGGCGGGTTGACACTCGATCGAGTGCGTGTTTTACTGCAGGCGTAAATCACAACATAAGTTTCTATATCAACAGCAGTTTTACTGCTCGGTGCGCACTTTGCCGTCAAGGAGGATAGGCGATGAAAGCACAGCGTTGTCCGTATCACGTTAAACAGGGCGTGGTCGATGCGGAAGGGAAGCTGGTTTTGAGTGATGTGTGCGGTGTTAAGTCTGCATGCGGAGCCGCATGCAGCTACGCACCCTTTGAGGATGCAGCATTCAAAGCGTGTCCTAGGTTCGCATCTTACCAGCGCGGTGGCACGGGTGAACGTCAGGTTCTTATTCCAAAGAACGACGTTGAGTACATGCCCGAGTTCGGTGGTTTTTCGAGCTTCAGTGAAATGGAGCTGATGTAACCTTACCGAACGAGGGAGTCTGCCAGGATGGTTGTTCATTCCCCTGAGCTTTTTGCGGACGCTGCCGCTGTTGAACGAACAGCGGCTGACATAGTCCACGAACCAAAGTCGCTCGAAAGTCTTTTCTATTTGTTGGCCGGCCTCGAGTGTCTGGGAGCAGTGGCTAGTTCTCCGGATAATTTCAAGCTTCAAGTAGATGAAGCTATCCGCAGTGAGTTGCGTGGGGCGCTAAAGCGCTTGCCGCTCTCTAAGGCGGTCAGTCTGTTTCTTGGGTTTGAAACATTTGCGAACACTTCTGTTGCGCAAATGAGTGCTGGGGAACGTGACCGTCGGAGTGTTGAGTTTGTTCTCTCACACACCTCCTTAATGCAGCTTTTTGATCCGTCTATGACCTGGCCTTCGCTGCAAATTATCGGTTCTACGCAATTCGGAAGGCTTGTGGCGTCTCGCGGTGGTGTGAGTGCTCTCGAGTCTCTGCTGCGTGCCTCGTATCGCCGCCAGCGCGATTCGCTTTTGCGTGAAATGTTGGTGCGAGCGTTGCCTACGGCGGTGTTGTGGCTAGCCGGGCTTGCAGCTATTGCCTTGGCGCTTTTGTTCACACGTTCGCTTTTCAGCGGCTGAGCTCTCTTGCTCCCTACTGGAAATACTTCAGATTAGGACAATCGAAGTTGCTTTCGGTTTTGTGCTTTGAAGCGCACTCTTTTGCCTCGTTCAAATTGCAACCACAATCGGTGCATAGACCTTTGCACTCTGGCTGGCAGAGTGGGAAGTCGGGCAGGCTTGTATAAATCAGATCGGTTACGAATTCAGAAAGAAGAAGTCCTGAACCGTCGTGTTCGTAGGACTCAAGCTCACTTTCCGACATTTCGTGTTCACCCGTATGGGGTGTTTCTGATGCTTTCACGTAGAGCGCTTCTGTCTCAGTGAAAATATCACTTCGAAACTCTGTGAGGCTGCGCACGCATTCGAGTTTTGGAATCATTTGTAGCTTGGCCTTCACTCGGTAGGTGTCGCTTTGCTTTTCGACATCCAACTGCAGGGCGAAGTTAGCGTTCTCGCCGCTCAAGCGACAATCGAGTTCGTCTAAAATTTCAGCAAGCCACGGATGCTGCTCGAGTGTCAGTACAGTTTGCTTGAAGCGCGCTGTGTTCAATGCCTGTCCAAGAATGAAGGTGCTGCCGCTGCCAATTTGATTCAGAGGAAGTTTCCAGCTCATGGAGAGTCTCCGTGGGATGAGTGCGAATGTTGGGGGCGCGCCTGAGCCAGGCCCGACAAACCGGCCATACCGATGACAACCAAAACGAGCAAGAGCGCACCTGAGATATATAGAGAGCGGGAACCACCCAGTGTTTGATAGAGAATTCCCATAAATGCAGGCCCCAAAATGCGTGCGCTGGCCGACAGGGTCTGTGCAAATCCAATCGCCAAACCCTGGCGATCCTGGGGACTGAGACGGCTGATGAGCCCACCCAGTGCTGGATTGGCGAGTGCGCTCCCCAAGGCCAAGCATGCAAGCGCGCCATAAAGCGCGTCACGCTGAGGGGCTACCCAGGGGATCAGAACAATTCCCAAAGCCAGGCACAATTGTCCAAGATTTAGGGTTCGGCTCTCAGAGAGCTTTCTAAGCAGGGGGCGCGAGATGAGGCCGTTCATCAACAGGACAGCAATCCCCAAAAACATGAACGCCTTGTAAACTTCGACTTGGCTCATGCTGTAAGCGTCGGTCAGGGCTAACGGCAGAATGGTCTCGACTCCAACGAATCCAAAGACCTGCAGAAATTGAATGAACAGAACCATTTTGAGGTGAGGGCGCGAGAGCAATGAGAGGAGTTCGAGCCGGGTGGGGCGTTGCTCGCCCGCCATGTCTGCATTTGCTCCCGCAGCAGCAATAAGTGGCTGAATTTCAGGTGGCGCAAATTTTCGGTGCGTTTCTTTGAAGCGTGTCAGGAGAAAAAGAATATTTGCAAGATTCAAAAAAACCGCTGCGGCTGCAATCGCTTTTAGGGGGCTCTCGGGAAAAAGTGCAGAGAGCGCAGCGCCGATTGCCGGGCCAACCGCGAAACCAGCGCCGAAGGCAAGGCCGATGATCACCATTGAGCGGGAGCGTTCATGCGGAGCGGTGATGTCTGCCACAGCAGCCTGTGCCACCGAGATGTTTCCTGCAGCTACACCCGCAACAAAACGAATACACGCGAGGAACGCGTAGCTGCCGAGACTCAAAGCCAGGGCTGTTGCAGATTGTGCGATAACCGAAAGCAAAAGTGTTGCGAGAAGAATTTTGCGTCGGCCAAGGCTATCGGAGATTCTTCCGAGTACCATAACCGAAAGGAGTGTCCCTAATGAAAACAAGGTTGAAAGATAAGCAGCTTCAGCATCTGAGGCATTGAGCTCTCGTGCGACTGTTGGAAGGATAGGGATGAACATCCCAAATCCAACTAGGTCAAGAAAAATTGTCAGGAAGACGCCAAGAAGAGTATAACGCCTTATGGATTTTTCAGGGCCAGTCGTCGCTGTTTGGTGCGTTTGAGTCATGGTTTCTCTGGCCTGTAGGTATGTAACCGAACTGCAAAGACAAAGGGAGCTTGTATGCCCAGCTTCGATATCGTCTCGGAAGTTAATGTTCAAGAGGTCGACAATGCAGTCAACCAGGCTCAGAAGGAAATTCAAGCTCGTTATGATTTTAAGGGCACCAAATTTGATTTAATTTTTGATAAAGTGTCCTGCGAGATTAAACTCAGTGCGGATGCGGAAAGTCGCTTAGAGAGCATGCTGGATATACTGAACAGTAAACTCCTCAAGCGTGGTATCGAATTGGGTGCGATTGAGGTGGGCAAGCGTGAGGCTTCTGGTGGAATGATGCTCAAGCAGTCACTCAAGGTGAAGCAGGGACTCGAGCAAGATAAGGCCAAGCAGATCATCAAAACTATCAAAGATTCAAAACTCAAGGTCGAGGCTCAAATCCAGGAAAAGCAAGTGCGTGTGAGTGGAAAGAAGATTGATGACCTTCAGGAGGTCATTGCCATGCTGCGCAGCCAGCAGGCCCAACTCAAGATTCCCCTTCAATTTGTGAATATGCGCAGTTGATTAAGCCGCTCTGGTGAAACATTTTTTGAGGATAATCCGGTATGATTCAGGTCACACGTCTTGATGGCGCGATGGTTTACATCAATGAGTCCAACATACAATGGATTGAGAAACTCCCCGACACGGCCATCACCTTCTTGAGCGGTGCGCGCATTCTCGTGCGCGACACGCCCGAGGAAATTGCAAGGCGTGTGAATCAGCTGCACGTGCCTGTAAATTCATCTTCCACAAAACCTGAACACGAGAATCAGCCCTCTCATGAGGTGTCAAACTCCTAGCGAGGTCGTCAAATTTCGGATGTGGGTGACGGTTTCGACACACCCCTTCGTCCGGACGGCCAGATTATGATCCTCTGAGGCACTCGAGTGCTCAAGGAGGAATCGAAGATGGTGTCAGTGAAGTCAGTTCGCGAAAGTGGCAACGGCCAGGCTGGTTGGCGTCGTTGGGGTGTCTCGGCCGGAATGATTGCCGGCATGATGTGCGCAGCACATGCGCAAGCATCGATCCTCCCGCCGAACAACCTGCACCTGCAAGACAACGTTCATTCGCTCGCGAACATGACCGAACAAGAATTTAATTCCATCATCAACAACATCATTGACCTTTACCGTCCGATTGTTGCGGCACGCGGTGCTCGCCTCGTGACCAACAACCTCTGGACAGACTCAACTGTGAATGCCAGCGCACAGCAAAGCGGCACAAACTGGATCATCAACATGTATGGCGGTCTGGCGCGCCGTGCTGAAGTCACGCCCGATGGTTTTGCTATGGTTGTTTGCCATGAGCTTGGTCATCATCTCGGTGGTTTTCCCTTTTACGGTGATTCCGACTGGGCTTCCTCGGAGGGACAATCGGACTATTTTGCGACACAATCTTGTGCCCGTGAAATTTGGCGTAATCAAAAAACTGAAAATGCGCGCTTCCGTCAGCTCGTCGGTGCATTCGAAAAGCAGAAATGCGATGCCGCTTGGAGCAAAGTAGAAGACCAGGACTTGTGTTACCGCACGGCAGCAGCGGGACATAGTCTAGCCACTCTTCTTGGGGCGTTGCGCTCAAGCACCAACTTGCCCCGCTTTGACACACCTGATCAGCGCAAGGTGAACTCGACTTATACAGGTCATCCGGATGCGCAATGCCGTTTGGATACCTACTTCAGCGGAGCTCTTTGCAAAGTTGCATTCGACCGCAATCAAATCCCTGGCCGTAGCACTTCGGGTGGTCAGACGAGTCTCAACGCTGAGCTTGTTGCATCGAATCAATCCTGCATGACCGCCGCAGGCTATGATGTTGGAGTGCGTCCGCTGTGCTGGTTCAAGCCCAAGCTTGATTTCCTCGCAATTCAGTATTCTGACGTGCGTTATCAGGAGCAGGCAGGCAATTCGAATGGCTACATTGAGCCAGGTGAAACGGTAGAGGCATTCTTCAAGTTGGCAAACAAAGCTGTGAAGGCCACCACCAACATTCAAGGCGTTTTGAGCAGTCCTTCAACCAAAGTCCAGGTAATTGAGCGTTCCACCAGCTTCGGTGACATGAATGCGGGTGAAACTAGCGATGCTAAATCGCCCGTGGTCTTTAAGGTCGCGAACGATGCTTTGTGTGGCGAGAAAATCACACTCTCTCTGAAAGCTTCGAGTGATCAGGGTGCGACTGATTTAACCCGCGAATTGCAGCTGGGTCGTGTTGAGATGTCGGAGCAGGGAACGGTGAACGCTCAAGCTTCGATTCCCGACAACGACCTGAGAGGCATTGAGTCTGCACTTGAGAGCCAAGATCGGGGCTCGGCGAGTGCAATAGATGTTCGCCTCGACATTGATCATCCCTATGTGCGCGACTTGCGCGTTAGCTTGGTTTCGCCAGAAGGCAAGGAGCTTCGCGTGTATCCCGATGTGAACTCTCTCAAGGGCCGCCGCACCAGTAAAAATGATGGCCGTTCTGACACAGGCATTCGTGAGACAATTCGGGTAAACTCACGGGTGGAGAAACTCGGTGGTACCTGGAAGTTGAGAGTGAAGGACGTCGCGGCTCGTGACGTTGGAACTCTCCTCAGCTGGGGAGTGACCGCGGCCAAGAACCAATGTGATGGGTTGACCACGTGGGCATCACGCCGCGCACGCAAACAGTGATTCGATTGAAGAGTGGCCTCGTTGCTTTTTCGCTCGCAACGACGGTCACTCTCGTTGCGCTTGCAGCTGATAAAAAAGCTCCCGAGCCCACTCCGGAACCGACACCTGAGCCCACCCAGATTCCGCGCCCTGAAGATCTTAACATCAAGAAGAAAGCAGCTTCGGACGATCTCCTCGCACGCGAATGGCTGCGCTTGTCCCTTCTCAAAAAAGAAGATCTTCCCGGTTTGAAACAGCTGCCGGAATATGCAGACCCTGCGTTGCACAAAAGGATTAATGAAAGTTTTGGGTTTCCCGCGGTCATGACGATGCGCGAGCCTGCGCAGACGCCACCCGTGTGGTGGAGTGTGGAAAAGCAGGGAGAGAAGGCTCTCACTCTTGGTCCGACACGCAGCTTTAATCGTCCCGAACTACTGATTGAAGTGCCAATGCTGCGTTTGCGTGAAGTGCCCTATATCAACGGTGATACCCCGTTTGTGCGGGCTCTCAATGAGATGATTCGGCTTTGGACACTGGGCCGTACTCAGGAAGCGATTGCTCTTCGTAATCAGCTTCAGAAAGATAAAAAAACACTTCCTCGAGGCACCCTCGAACGCTCAACAGTCGCTATTCTCTCCGGCTTCTTGGATCTGCAGGCAGCCACTGAGCTCAAAATGCCGCTCGAACGCTTTGGCCCTGCGCAAGGTTCGTTTTGGGATGCTCTGGGGAGCACAGAATTGTCGGTGTATTTAACTAATATCGACAACACTGTTGATGAAAAGCTTTTCAATGCCGCCCTGGCTGAACCTGCAGTGTTCTCAGACGATGGAATTTATCCGCCGCGACTTGCACCGCCCAAATTGTCTTCGCGCTCAGTAGACATGATCCGATTCGTGCGCTCGTTGGCTTTGCCATCTGTTTTCAACGTTGCAGCGCTCGGTGCAAAGGCTAAGAACTGGACTCGTGTATTTGATTCGACCCAGAAGTTCGAAGAAATCTATGCTCGTCTCGACCAGCGTTTTCTGGCGCGGAAAAACACCGAATTAAATTTCACCACGCCTCCAGGCGTGAAATCGACTCACCCGATTATGATGTGGCCACGCACTGCACTTCAGCTCAAAAGCATTATGCAAATGCTTAGGGTTAATGCTCAGTTCATTGCTGAAGATCCGCTAATGGCTCTCAAGGAATCCGCCGCTGTTATCTTGCAGTCGGATGTGCCTGCGTTTAAAGTGATCGGTTTCGCTCAGGCAGGCAATGTGTATTACGATCTTGGCTACCCGAATTTCGCGCGACGCTTTTTTGCTTTTTCGGAAGCCTTTGCGGATGTGGAATGGTATCAGCAAAATCCCTATTTTTTGATGGTGGGTGGTGAGAGCGCATTCTGGTCGGGTGAATTGGGTATAGCAAAACTTGCGTTTTCAAAGTTTTTGCTTTCCGCTGGAGATAAAACCTTTGGTCCTTGGGCGCGACTTCGCCTTGCCGAGATAGCCCATCTCAGTGATGGCCCCGATAAGGCCACGCCCTTATATGAACAGTTGAATCGTCATCAAGAAAAGCATCCTGCAGGGTTGATTGCCCGGCGTCGTCTGTTTTGCATCACTGCACCTCAAACTGGCGCAAAAGCACGTTATGTTGAGTATCAGGCGCTTAAAGAAAAATTCCCGCAAATGGATGAAGCGGAGCAAGAGCAAGTGCGGGCCTGTCATCTCAATGGACTCGTCGATGATGCTGGCAAGATGGCTCAAAACACACTTAAGAGTCTGCCAGAAGACGCTGCTATTCAACTTGAATTGCTCGATGAGTTTTCAAAGAAGTATCCTCAGAGCAAGTATCTCCGCTTTCTCGAGGAACGTAAAATTTCGCTTCAGAGTGCTCTCGGACCTTATGCCTTGGCATTCAAACAGTGTGGTGATGCCTTAGAATTTTTTGCCGCGAATGAAAATAAAATTGCGGTTCTGAAAAGAAATGGTGGGAAATTTCTCCCGCTGTTGAAATGGACTGCGGAGGAGCAAGATCGGCTGCTCAAGTGTGCTGCCTTGTTTGCCAAAAAGGAAGTTCTGGAAAAGCTGGCCTCAGATGTTCTGGGGAACGGTGCAAAAAATAATGGGAAGAAATCACTTGGAAGTCGCGCTCGAGCAGAAACCGTCG
>JBILKQ010000025.1:0-25088 GCA_044376655.1 Silvanigrellaceae bacterium | reverse complement strand
TGGGTTGCGTGGCTCGACGATAACTACACCCGATTGCACGACCGGCTCGAAGAGGTTCTCGAGCGGGTCGAATCAGCCGGTCAAGCCCGTGTGCTCGATCACAGCGAACAGTTTTTCGCCTGGTTTGAGGGGAAATTTTCCGAGACAGGTGCCGATTTCGAAGATCTTGCGGCAGAAGACGACGACACAGACTCCGCGGACAGGGAATTCATGCCTACTCGCCCCGGCTTTCTGACAGCACCTGGCTCTCGTAACCGCTTCAACAAGACTATTATTTATTCGCATGACGATGAACCTGAGCGCAGCTCTGCGTTGGGCAGAAATGACCGCCGGCAGGTTCGGATTCCCACGAGGAAGTAACTGTAGATGAAAAGAAAAGGTCTCGCACTCGGACTCTCTCTTGGTGCTGTGATGGCTGCAGCATTGGGTTTTCAGGCGTTTGTTTATCCACGCCTCGGCCCAAATTTTCAGGCCAATGCAGGAAGAGAGCGCAGCGGACGTCCCGCGAGCTCAGGTTTTTTGAGCTGTTCGACCATGCAATTCCGCGTGCGTGACTTTCTCAAGGCACATTACACGTACCGCAGGTTTGATGAGGAAATCTCCAAACGCACCTTCCAGCGCTATTTCCAGATCCTTGATCCGGGAAAGAATTTTTTTCTCGCAGAGGACATCAAAAAGTTTGAAGGAATCGAAAAAGAAATTCCCAATCTAATTCAAAAAACAGACTGCAAATTCATAGCCGACATTTACTCTCTTTACCTCCAGCGTTCGGATGAGAGTGTGCGCACCATTGAGGAGATTCTCAAAACTCCGATGGACTTTTCGGTCGATGAAAAACTCGAAACCGACCGCAAAAAAATCTCCTGGGCAAGCAACGATGCTGAGCGGCGCGAGCGTTGGCGTAAGCTCCTCAAGTTCACCGCACTCAACATGCGTGAAACCGAAAAAGACTGGAACGTGATTGCGAACCGTATTAACAAGCGCTACGCGCTGTTCAAAAAAACGATGCAGGAGAAATCCTCTGATGAAGTGCATTCGCTTTTTCTGAATGCATTTGCATCGTCACTCGACCCACACTCCCAATTTATGGCTCCCCAAGATCAAGATGAGTTCCGCGTGGCGTTTAGCCTGCAGCTGGTTGGAATTGGTGCCAGCCTGACCCAACAAGATGGCTATACAACGGTTGAGGCACTCATACCGGGTGGTGCCGCCATGCGCGATGGTCGATTGCAAAAAGGAGACAAGATCATTGCCGTGGATTCAGGCGACGGCAACGGCTTTGTTGATGTCATCGACATGGATCTCAGTAAAGTTGTGCAGCTTATCCGTGGCCAGAAGGGCACTGTGGTGAGACTCCAGTTGCTACGTAAGGATGCCCTCACCAACGAAACAAAGCGCGAGCTGATTGAGCTCGAACGTGACGTTGTGCATCTCGCCGACAGCGAGGCACGGTCGGACATCATGAATCTCGGCAACAAAAAGATTGGGGTGATCAACCTTCCAAGCTTCTATATCGATTACCAGGGCAGCAAATCTGGACGCACAGATTTCCTGAGCTCAAGCAATCACATTGATCGTGAACTGAAAAAACTCAATGCAGCCAAGGTCGACGGCATTGTTCTTGACCTTCGCCGCAACGGTGGTGGAGACCTCGACGAGTGCCTCCGCCTGACTGGCTTTTTCATCGACAAAGGTCCAGTGGTTCAAGTACAGAACCGTGACGGCAGTGTTGAAAGCAAAGATGATCCCGAGGAAGGCGTTCGTTACCGCGGTCCCCTCGCAGTTATCATCAGTAAACAAAGTGCCTCGGCGAGCGAAATTCTTGCCGGCGCGGTTCAGGATTATGGGCGTGGTCTCATCCTCGGAAACTCGCGCACCTACGGCAAAGCAACAGTGCAAAGTGTGATTGATCTGCCTGGTTCAGCCGGACGTGAATCGGATGGTGCGTTCAAGGTCACTATCTCCAAGTTCTTCCGCCCCAGCGGACGCAGCAACCAGGTCGAAGGCGTGCCGAGCGATATTCAAATCCCGGATGTGTTTGAAGTCAGCGAAGTGGGTGAGGCCGAAAACGATTACCCACTGCCGCACACGACCATCAACCCCTCGACCGGGTTGAAGCCTATACAAGACCTCAGCAAAATTATTCCCGTGCTGAAACAAAAGAGCGAGGCGAGAGTCAGAGCCTCCGAGGAATTCAAGGCAGTTTTCTCGGCGATCGAGAAGGCCAGAAAAGAAAAAGACAACACCGAGGTCAGCCTCAAGGCCCCCGAAAAACCATTGGCTGACGCAAGCTCGAACGCCGAGACCATCCCCAGCCAAAAGGTGGCCTCCGCGGGAGCACCATCATCGAACTCGGCTGCGGCAAACCAGAAAAAGCCGGCTCGGACCGGACAGGATCCTCACTCAAAGAACAAAAATGATGACCCCAACATCGTCATTCGCCCTGAAGACGAGCAATTACGCGAGGCTGCGAGTATTCTTGTTGACAGCATCGAACTCCTTGGAGGAAAGGCAGACTGGACGCGCTGAGTCGCCTGCTGGCGAACCTGGCCGTGATACTCCGGAGCTCTAATGAACCAAGCAGAAAATATTTTCGACATCACGATTCTCGGTGGTGGCCCCACTGGCCTGTTTGCCGCATTCTATGCAGGGTTGCGTAATGCATCTTGCAAGATCATCGATTCGATGCCCGCACTGGGCGGCCGTCTCACGGCTGTCTACCCGGAAAAATACATCTACGACGTTGCAGGTTTTCCGAAAGTTCTGGCCAAAGATTTGGTCGATAACCTTGTGACACAGGCCATGGCCTACAAGCCAGTTCTGGCGCTCGAGGAAGTTGCCCAGACACTGAACCGTCGTGACGACGGTGTTTGGGAGCTCACAACCCAATCAGGCCAAATCCACCTCACCCGCACCTTACTTGTTGCGGCAGGTGTTGGCTCTTATAGCCCGAAGAAGCACATGGCTCCTGGCGCCTCTGAATTTGAAGGCAAAGGCGTGAGCTATGCTGTCCTTAACAAAGAAATTCACCGCAACCGTAAGGTGGTTGTTATCGGTGGCGGCGACTCCGCTCTCGACTGGGCAAATGAAATGGTCAACCTTGCTGCCGATGTCACGCTGATTCACCGGTCTGACCGTTTCCGCGCTCACGATGACAGCATCAACAAACTCAAAGCGACCCAAGCACGCATCCTAACCAACACCGAAGTTGTTGCCTTTGAAGGTGACACAGTGCTCAAGCGCATTGTTGTGGAAAACACGGAGACGAGTGAACAATCCACTCTTGAAGTGGACGATGCATTGGTGATGTTCGGCTTTAACAGCTCGCTCGGAAAAATCCGCGAGTGGGGCATTGAGCTTACCGGAGATGGTATCAAGGTCAACGAATGCATGGAAACCAACCTCCCCGGGATCTATGCAGCCGGAGACATTGCGGAGTACCGCGGCAAGCTCAAACTTATCGCAACCGGATTTTCTGAGGCAGCCATCGCGGTGAATTTTGCGAAAACCTTTATTAATCCCAAGGAGAAGGCTCAGCCCCTTCACTCAACCACAATTATGGAATTGAAAGAAAAGCGCGAGGCACGCGCTGCCGGCAAGAGCAACTCATGATTGCCGGCGGAACACCACGAGGCTGACGTCGTCCTGGATCGGTTCGTGCCCTGTGCGCACGAACTCTTTGGCACACGCATCGTGCAAGCGCTTTGCCGAAATCATGATTCCGCTGTCAACCTCATCAAGGTACCGCTTGAGAATCCTGCGGCTTCGGCTCAGAGGAACTCCGTCCGAGTGGACGATGACCAAATCGCCCACGTTCACTGTTTTTGAACTCGATACAATGTTGAGTCCTTCACTGAAACCAAGCGGATCACCCACGCTTCCAAGCAATCCTACGGAACTCTTTGTATCATTGCATGAATGCCAGAGCGGGAACGGATGACCACAGTTGATGTAGTTCATCGTGTGAGTTTCAAAATCGAAGGTGATCCCCACGAGAGTTGTTGAGTGGGTGCCCCGACCATGCAAAAACAAAACCGAATTCAAGCGGCGCGCATATTCGTAAATGAACTTTTCCGACTCAAACGCGGAATTGTCGGCCATGCGCAGCGAAGAGAGAATAGTTTTGCAACTCGAAACCACGAGTGCAGCCTGAACTCCGTGTCCAGTAATATCGCACAAAACGAAATGACCATAACGTCCAGACGGTGAGCGCTCAAAGAAATACCAGTCTCCGCTCGCTTCGTTCAAACTCTTGTGGAAAGAGCTGATCCAGTAATTCGGCCAATCCGGAGCTTCTTCTGGTTTAAGTGCCAGTGCAATGCGGGTGGCATCGGCCATCTCTTTGGCAAGACGCTTCTCCTCTTTTTCGAGGCGCTCGAATTCGCCCTCAAGTGAAAGCAGAAGGCTGTCGCGTCGGCTTTCCCAGAGATTGCGAATGGAGAGCGTAAAAACTCCCGCAAGGCCAATGATGCTTGCTCCCATCACCCAAGGAACATCCACTGAATTATAGATGAAAGCAGAGAGCGACAACAACACCAACAGCACAACGGCTCCAAGAAGGATCAGCCACGCCTTCATTCCACGCACGAATTGCAAAGCTCCGAGCGCGAGAACCACAACGATGAGAAAAGCCAAGCTCCCCTTCATCTCCGACAACCAACTGTGATTGAGCACCGAATTCAAGAGTGAAACATGGATCATTCCACCCAACGCGGGACCATAGGGTGATGATTTGAAATCAGCATTGCCAGTGAAGGCAAGTGGCAGAATGATGATGTGAGCATTTTTTGGGATGCGTTCCCAATCACGATCTCTCCTTGCAGCATCGAGGACCTCAGCCACCGTTGACGCCTGACTGTAAACCTCCTCCGGTCGCAACCAATTCACGAGCAAACTGCCATCAGAGTTGAGTGGTATAAGTTTTCCCGCAGCTGAAATACCACCGTTCTCCAACTTCAAATTGACTCGACCCGTGAGCGCCAAGGTGGGCAACACTTGCGTATCGTTGAGCCGATATATCGGGAAAATCTCGTTTTCGCGCAGCCAATCGATATGGCCTTGATTAAAAATATCGCGCAACTCAGGGATGGGACCATATGCATAAGCTGAAGAACGATCTTTGAAACCAATCGCATTTAGTTTTGCTTGCAGTTCTTCATCTGAAATGCCGGTATCGGAATCTGTGAGGAAGTTGCGGGCTCTGAACTGTGGTGCGTTGATATCAAGAGGATTTCGACCGGGAATTTTCACCGATGTGGTGAAAGAACCCACGGACACACGCGTTCTTAGTCCACGAAATTGCGGCAGCACCTCAACAAGATTGCTGAGTTCATCATCGACAAGTCCAAAAATCTTGTCGATGTAAATCGAAGCGGGTTTGTGGCGATCGAGAAATGCGAGCAGCGAAGCCCACTCTGCCATCGATAGGGTTGCTTTGTTGAACCTTTGCACCGTGGAATCGTCGAACATAATGACATGAATCCGTCTATCCATTTTAGGTGCATTGCCTAGTTTGTCGCGCAAATGAAATTGCAACGGCCAAGAGATTTTTCTCTCGAGCGTGCGCATAGTTTCAGACTTCAATAGCAACGCCGAACAAATGATAGCGACGAGCAACACCACACCTGTCCAGGCCAACGTCAATCGACGAAAACGCCTCAGCTGGGTCTCTCTTTCTTTTTTGAAGTCGCTCGAAATGCGCAGCATTGCTTTCATTAGATTCCTGGCCTCTTTCCAAATCACAGCCAATGTTCGGAGTTTTTTTTCAAAAATTCAGGCGCTTGCCGGAAATTTGAACATTTATGTTTTAAAATTTGTGTACACCTAAATTTTAATACCCAAAAAAATTGACTTCACTTGGCTGACCGGTTAAGTTCCATTCAGACGGCACGCAGTTGGGTCGTCAGAAATTAAAACAACCTTCGGGGGTTATAATGAACAAGGTCGTTTCACTCGCTCTCGCGGCTAGCGCAATTTCATCGATCGCTTCGGCCAACGGCGCATCGATCATCTGGGACACCAACCGGGCGATCTCCGGAGGCAACAAGCAGGTCGGTGGCTACTCTCAGCCTGTGTGCGTCAAAGACGTCAACACATTCTTTATTGATGCGGGCAATACCCTTTCTGTGCTGCTGACAGACCTCGGGGTGGCATTGCCCTCCGGTGACAATGCTCTTACGGGCCGTGCGAATTGCCGCATCGTCGTCCCAGTTGAAGTCGCTCGCGGTCTCTACTTGGGCGACCTGACCCAGGCCATCACATTCGGTGTCGTCAAGGGAGCTGGTGCTACAGCACGCGTGTCTGCCAACTCCTCCTTCTTCGGTTACCCACTGCCTGTTCTCTCACGGGGCTATAACTGGGGCCCTATCGTCAACTCACCTCTCGAGCAGGTCAGCCGCACCGACACTTTCCGTGTCAACACACCTTCATCAGCGGGCTGGTTCAGAAGCTGGTGCTTCGGCCGTCAGCCACGCGGAATCTACACCTCGAACCTCGCGGTGGGCGTCGAGAAGAACAACATGTTCGACGAAGCGCAGCTGGCAATCGACGGACTCGACGTGAAGTTTGAAGTGCGTCCGGGCGCTCTCGCTTTCTGCCCTGCTCAGTGAATCTGAGCAGAAAACCTCTTTGATGAACAACGATCACGATTGGAGATGAAGCAATGAAGTCCGGCATCCTCAGCGTCTCGACCCCAACAACACGTCACCCTAAAAACCTGTGGATGTTGTGGCTATCTCAGGCAGTCGTGCTGTCTTTGGCGGCATGCGGCAGTGAAGCTTCAGCTCAGACAAATGAGGAGGGCTCATCGATCGTCATCAACATCAAAGATTGGACTGCCGCCGGATCGGGATGCCGTGCACGCATGAGTAAAGCAGGCGACGTAGAATTCGCCGAGCTGCGTTCAGCGGCGGCATCCGCCTCCAAATTAATGGTCATGAAATTCAAGCTACCCAAGTATCAACTCAGTTCGCCTCCTGAAAACCCGGCAACCAGCATGACTTTTGCACGCGAATGCGCTTTGCGCGTCGTGGCTGTTCCACAGCCCCAATACCGCATCAAGAGTGTTGCAGCGCGCACCCCGGTGACTTTCTCCAAGGACGAAAAAACCACGCTGAAGATGCAATATATTTTGAAACTCGATGGTCACATCGTCGCCCACTCGCTCAGAGAAGTCGACGAAAGCAACACTATCCGCAACCAAGAAGACAAAGTCGTCCTCGCCGGACAACCCACACCCGAGGAGTCCGCGGTCAGCAGACAGGAGTGCGGAAGTCCTCAAATGATCGGCTTCGACTACACTTTTATAGCAGGACGATCCCAGGCCAACGAGCAGGCTCAAATCAAACTTGCTGAAGACAAACAATTGGAACTGGCAGTGGAGCTCGAAGCTTGTCGGTGAACCAAACACCATTGCACTGCGGAGCTCGTCCATGCAGCCCAAACATTGAACCAGAATCACAAACGCAAATTTAAAAATAAAACACGACTCAGAAAGGCTCTCCCGATGCGGCAGACAAACACCCTCACCCCAGTCCTCACCAGACTCACCACGTCACTTCTGTCTGCCCTGGCTCTGCTCCTGCTCGGTGCGACTTCGGTCGCTCACGCCGAAGACCTCGTCTGGAATTCCGTGAAAGCGACAGGAAGCGGAGATGGCACACCCTGCCAATTCAACCCCAACACTCCCGCCCAAAACAACGTGATTTGGACTGCCGCGGGGGGAGACCTTTCCATTATCCTGACCAAATGGGGCGTTTCCCTCCCCAAGCTCGCCCGGTTGGGTGGCGGAAAACTGAGCACAACCTCGATCTGCAACTTCGAGGCGACGGTCACCATTCCTCGAGGCTACTATCTCAAAACCCTCTCACAGACGTTGGTCGTGGGAGTCATTAAAGACCGACTTGTGACTGGGGGAATTTCCTCGAACGGCTACCTCTTCCAAACCCTGGTTCCACTCAATCAAATCAACTTACCCTTTCGTCCCGATCAGGCACTGAACAATGCACTGCTGAACGTCAACAACACCCAGATCTTCGTTGAACCTTTCATTACAGGGTTCTGCCAGGCATCGCGTTTGGCCCCCTACACGACTCAGTTCAAATTCCAGCTCATCGGTCTCGGCATTCGCCCCTTCCCCCAGCTGGGGCTGCAGGCCAACGTCGACGGCAGTGATGTCCACTTCGGGATGGATTCCTCATTGGAGCGCTGCCGTTGAGCAAAAAAGCTTGTTCGAGCGCTTGACCATTCTGACCGGTTATGGGAACCCGTTAAGTTGAACAGCTGGCCAAACAAACAGACGCGGGAGACACCCATGATTTTTAACCGAACAGCCTATGCCCTCGTTTGGACCGCATGGCTTTTCGTTTCTGCCTGTGGCCAAGCTCCCCAAAATGCAAATTCCGCTATTCAAACCGTGAACATCCCGCAAACCGACGTACGTGACCAAGGCCGATTGGGCATCTGCTGGGCATACGGAACAACGGCTCTCATTGAGAGTGAGCTCCTGAAAAACGAAGGTGTGAGCGTCGATATTTCTGAGGAAGCGCTGGCATTTGAACATATGGCCGAAGCACTACGTTCACAATTTGCCACGGCGACCTCTTCAGACTTGCTCGAGTTCATTACCCGTGGAGAATTGCCTGAAGGCTGGGCAACGCGCACCACCCCCGACCTCGCCGCCATGTACATGAACTCAAAGCACGTGCAGCACGATGCGCTTGCACTTATCAAACTGCGCGGTGCGGTTCCTGAAAGCGCATGGTCATTCAAGGTCAGCAATTACGAGCAAAAACGTCAACTCACGCTGGCTGTCCGCAACAACACGCGCAAACTCTGGAACGACGGATACCGAATTCAGGCCTTAACAATTGACCAAATCAAAGACCTCATTCTTGTCGGCGAGTTTGGAAATGCATTCCCTTCGCGTCCGCCCCAATACTTCGAATGGCAGGGGCAAACCATTTCATCTCTCGATTACGTCAAAACAGTCCTGAAATTCGATCCTGACGCCTGGGAAGCGATTGCTATTCGCAAAGCCGCAGACGTGCCTCAGTTCATTCAAACCGTGAAGCAATCCTTGGCCCTCGGTCACAGTGTTCCGCTGGCTTTTCCGATCAACGTTGATCGCATTGCAGGGGATGCCTTCCGCGCCGCTGACGATGCCAAGCAATACAACTGGGCTGACTTCGGCCGAGACGGTGGCCACCTCGTTCTCATCACTGATTTCATCAACAAAGGCGGCAGCCGTGGAGCCGTGTCCGACGCAGCTCTCAAAACTGAGCTCGCCAAGCCCGCTCTTGATCTCGACGCATTTCTTTTCAAGAACAGCTGGGGGGTTGGCGCGAAGTTCAATGAAGCAGGGAAGCCGGTGGGAACTTCAACTGATGGCTACTACCGCATGGAATTGAGCTACCTGGAAGGCATTGCGAAGATTCCTGAAGCTACGTTGAATCCATGGGCAGTGACACTGGCCGTTGTGCCGCGTGAACTTGCCGAAGCCCAGAACTCTTCGCCCACTTCACCCAGCAATCCCTGAGCTCACTCTCGCAGCCACCGCTTTAGACTCTAAGACAGGAGCTCTCTTTCCAGAGCTCCTTTTCATTTCTTAGAGTTCTTTCACATAAAACCGTTGCTCAAATCTGAGACGCGGCCCAAAAATGCCTTCCGGCATACCCACACCCGCTCCCACCACCATGACCACTTCGGCACCTCGGCGTGGCAACTTCAAAATCTTCCTGACCCGAACCGCATCGAAGCCTTCCATGGGACATGAATCGAAGCCCTGAGCCTTAAGCGAAAGCATGAGATTTTCGCAGGCCAGTGCAGTGGACTTCACAGACCACACTCGCATATCGGCAGCGGAAGCCGGTTGACGCGGCATTGGACGGAACAAACCGGCGCAAAAGAAAAGAATCTTTTTGGTCAAACCACCTAATCCGAGCGGCCCTTGATTGAGCGAAAGAGGCACAATTTTCTCGTAATATTTCAAGGCAGGCGCGGGTGTCTTTGGATTTTTCTGAAGTGCATCGAGAATCCGTAAACGATTCGCTCGCCATGTATCGGTGCGCGCCACACACACCACAAGCTCGGCAGCGGTGCTGGCGGCCGGCTGGCTCAGACAGGCCTCAACCAACTTTTTCTTTTTCTCCGGTGTGCGCACCCAGTAGAATTCCCACATTTGCAGATTCGAGGAGTTCGGCGCCAACAGTGCATGACTCAAAGCCTGACGCATCGTCGTTTCCGGAACGGGCGTATCCGCTTTGAAACGCCGCACACTGCGCCGGTTTTCAACAACCTGCACGAACGAATCAGTGTGTGCCCCGGGAGCCAAATGCCCCGTAGGATCGGAGGCTGCAATCACTTGCTCAATCACCCCATCCCGACAAAAAATCTCGGCAGGGATTGTGCGAAGATTATAGTGGCTGGCCATCGAACGGCAGTACGCACCAGCTTCAAAAAAGACAACCACATCCCCCGGAACGAGGCGTGGAAGACGCGCTTCACGGGCAAGAACATCACCGCTTTCACAAACGGGACCGAAAATCTTGTAGGGAACAAGCGTGTCTGAAGTTCGATTCGCACAAGCTGTTGCGTGCTCTGCGCCGTAAATTGAAGGACGCGGAAATGCATTCATACCCGCATTGACGTATGCGAAACGATGGGTTTCAAGGTTGGCCTTTTCGTAAAGAACCTCACTCAAAAAGACAGTGCTGCTTGCCACCATGCTACGGCCAGGTTCAAGGCACACATGCAGATTTTCACACCCTCCCCCCCAAATACTTTGCAACAGCGTATCACTGCGCACCAAAGCCTTCAGACTTTCTGCCTGAAAGGCAACATGTTTGCAGATGTCGGAGGCATCCACAGGAACACCTTGTGGCCCCACACCCAACCCACCGCCCAAATCCAGGTGAGTGATTGTGACACCCGCTTCATACAGACGCGCAACCACCTGGCGGACACGTTCAAGAACCATTGGAAAAACGTCGTGGCTCTGTAGCTGCGAGCCAATGTGAACATGCAGGCCACGCAGCGGAGCAACAAATTCCTGGAATTTCTCGCGTTCGAACTTGGAGTCGTGTGTGAACGCCGCACGCGTCACGCCAAGCCATTCGTCTATCTGCGCAGCCAGCAAACCAAACTTGGAATCGAGCGCACCGGTTTTGAGGTGCGGATGTGTCTCCGATTCAACGCAGGGATTGAGACGCACTGCAACCAGCGGTTCGTGGCTTTTCACTCCGACTTTCTCACGCCCTCGGCGCTCGCGGAGAGTCTGCAACACAAAACTCAGCTCTTCGGCATGCTCAACGTTGATGACTCCCAAGTTTTTCTCGAAAGCCTCCAAAATTTCTTCTCGGGATTTACCCACTCCTGCAAAGCAGATTTCACTCGGCGGAACACCGGCCGCGAGTGCCGCGCGAAACTCACCAATCGAAACAATGTCGACACCGCAACCAGCACCATAGACTTCCCGAAGAATGGCTGCCGCAGAATTGGCCTTCATCGCATAATAAACTTTTGAGTTGCGAAAATGGCTGGAAAGTTCGGAATTATACATCTGTGCACGTTGTCTCACGGCACTGAGCGAGGTCACGAACATCGGCAGAGAAGCAGCTGAGCGCAGTGAGCGCAAAGAGACCTTGTCGACGAGCAACTCCTGATTTGCAGATGTTTCAGCTTGCCCGGGCCAAGAAAGATAGGGGCGGGTCTCTGAGTTCAAGGCTGTGGTCTCCTGTTCAGGTCGGGATTGCACCAAAACTCATGGCGCAGAAAAACACCATGTCTTTGTCTATGCCACGGAAGACTTGAAGTTTCCACGAGTTGACGACCGAGCAGGTCTGTTTTCCCTCAAGTTTTTGGTCTCAATCCCGATGATGCACCGGGGGTGCAGATCATGTCGATTGTTGTTTATGAGCGCGATGAAGAGGCGCTGTTGTCGCTGAAGACAATCCTCGAGGAAATTGGACATCTGGATAACTTCATGAGCAACAGGGTCAGCCAGATCTCCCAACTGATGGGACTCGAAACCCACCCCATTTTGTCTGAACTCAATGCGGGAATCGCTGTCGAAGTGACACTTGTGATTGCCAACGTGGACGGCAGTGAGGAAGTACTCGAGCTTCTCAAAGCTATCAAATCGGACATTCGCTATAAAGACGTCCCCGTGGTCATCACTTCGTCGTTAGGTTTCAACCAAAACGTCATGACGGCCTATGCCTTTGGTGCAGTGGACTTTATCCGCAAGCCCTTCAGCAGGGATGAAACCAAGGCGAGAATTCACGCCAGCCTGCGCCTGAACCACGAGATCAACCGCCGCAAAGCACGTGAAAATGAAATCACGGAGATAGCCAATCAGCTCCGCGATCTGACCCAGGTGTTGCGGAAGCTTTCTCTTATTGACCCACTTACAGAGGTGGCCAACAGGCGTGCCTTCGAGCAAACCGCAGAGCAGGAGTTCAAGCGCGCCAGGCGTAACAAAAAAGCACTCTCAGTGCTGCTTTTCGATGTTGATCACTTCAAGCTCTACAACGACCACTACGGCCATCAGGCAGGCGACCTCTGCCTCCACAAGCTCGCCCAAGAGGTGCAGGCCACCATTAAGCGACCCGGCGACATGTTGGCTCGCTATGGCGGTGAAGAGTTCGCCATCATTCTTCCTGAAACCGATGTGCAAGGAGCATCGATCATTGCGGAGCGAATCCTCAAGTGTGTTGAGCAGCTTGGTATTCGTCACGAATACAATTCTGCCGCTCCGTTTGTGACCGTCAGTGTTGGGGTGGCAACTTACGACAGTTATGATGTTGAATGCACACCCGAGAAGTTGATTGAGATGGCCGACAAAGCCATGTATGAAGCGAAAAAACAAGGCCGAAACCGGGTGGTTTCAACGCAATCAGAAATGATCAGTCCGTTCTTTATCGAAGCCCAGTAAGCTTGTTTTGGAATACCTCCTGCTTTAGAAGAGAGTCCTCTCTAGTCGTGAGGTTTGTCTCTACCCATGGGTACCAACAAGTCATCTTTTTCAGGGTGCGGACCGGTCTTCAAGTTCGGCGGAACGAGCATGGGCTCGCTCGAACGGATCGAGCACGTCGCTTCTCTTTGCGCTACAAAGCGTCCCTCTGCAGTTGTGGTTTCTGCCATGGCTGGGGAAACCAACCGTCTGGTCTCACTGGCACGGCACTTCACCGAACACACCGACTCCCCTGAGTACGATCTTCTCGTGGCCAGTGGCGAGCAGGTCTCTGTTGCACTTCTGAGTTTTGCACTGCGCAAACACGGACTCACTCCCGTTCCAATGCTGGCAGCACACGCAGGAATTGTTACCGACGACCTCCACTCACGTGCGAAAATCCAATCGGTGAACCGCGAAGCAATTCTGCAACACATCAACAAAGGCGAAGTGCCCGTCATCGCGGGTTTTCAAGGTGTCACTCAGGAAGGTCGATTCACTTCGCTCGGTCGTGGCGGCTCCGACACCTCTGCGGTGGCGATAGCGGCCGGCATCGGTGCAAAAGACTGCGTCATTTACACCGATGTCGACGGTGTCTTCACAGCCGACCCACGCGTTTGTCCGCGGGCTCAAATCATTCGCCGTATTCGCCATGAAGAGATGCTGGAAATGGCCAGCCAAGGAAGCAAAGTTCTTCACATACGCAGCGTACATCTCGCGGCAAAATGGGGAATCCGTCTCTTTGTTAAAAACACGTTCAGCACAGATGAAGGAACCGAAATGATCTCTGACAACGAAGCCATTGAAGGTGAACTGGTTACGGGTGTTGCACACTCTAGCGATGAAGCTTGGTTCACCGTCGGCCCGATTCCCTACACTTCCACCGCCCTGGCAGATGTGTTCGGCGCACTGGCGGCTCATGGAATCAACGTTGATATCGTCAACCAGGAGATCCGCGGCAACGGTATCGTCATTCACTTCACCGTCGGTGGAACAGATGTTGCTCAGGCCAAGGCTGTGCTCGCCCAAGCAACCCCCGGAGCTGAGGTTCGCCTCAACACAGAAGTGGCCAAGGTCAGTATTGTTGGTGTTGGCATGCGTGTCCACGCGGGTGTTGCCGCACGCATGTTCCGCGCTTTGGCGAATGCCGGAGTTGAAATCCGTCTCGTGACGACCTCCGAAATCAAGGTGGCTTGTCTTGTTGACCGCTCTGTCCTCAATACGGCCGTCCAGTCACTGCACAAAGAGTTTGTGGAAACTCTTATCTGAGAGCCTCAGCTTCCCTGCCTGACACCTTGACACACCTCCCCGGGGCGATAAAAGCGCCCCAAAGGGAGGCTCACAATGAAAAAAGCAGACGTCCGCAAATTCGACCCCAATGGCGCCGGTAGCACCGATGGCAACATCTTTGGACTTCCGTTCAGCGAACAGGAATCGAATCTGGTGCTCGTCCCCGTACCCTTCGAGATGACCACAAGTTACGGGCGCGGAACGGCCAAAGGTCCCAAAACCATCCTTACAGCCAGCCCACAGCTCGATCTCTTTGACGTCGAGTATGCCGAACTGGGTCTGCCCAGACCTTGGGAATTTGGCATCTACATGGAGCCTGAATCTGCGCGTGTGCGCTCTCTCAACAAAGAGGGCTGCCAAGCCGCGAAACCGATCATCGCCAAAGGCGGTGTGATTGGAAAAAACAAAAGCCTCCAAAGCAAACTGCTCAAAGCCAACCGCATCTCGCACGCACTGAACACCTTTGTGTTCGAACGCTTTCAGAAACATCTTCAAAAGAACAAGTTGGTCGGTCTTGTGGGAGGTGATCACAGCGTGTCTTTCGGGGCGATTCAGGCTGTGGCACAAAAGCACCCCGGAATCGGAGTTCTGCATATTGATGCGCATGCTGATTTGCGTGAGGCCTATGAAGGCTTCGAGCATTCACACGCCAGCATCATGAACAATGTCATCCACAAAATTCCAGGTGTGGCAAAATTGGTTCAGGTGGGAATTCGTGATTTCTGCGACGAAGAATATCAACTTGCCACCACACATCCGAAAATCTCCTGTTACTTTGATGCTCAGCTACGCGACCGCAGCATGAAAGGTGAGTCCTTCCAAAAGATCACCAAAGAGATCATCTCACGCCTGCCAAAAAAGGTTTACATCAGCTTCGATATTGATGGCCTCGAGCCGTGGCTTTGCCCTTCCACTGGAACTCCCGTACCTGGAGGTCTCAGCTATCAACAGGCCTCGTTCGTTTTGAAGGAGCTGGCCCTGTCGGGGAAAACCATCGTCGGCTTCGATTTAAACGAAGTGGCACCCTCGGGCCGCAAAGACGACCAATGGGATGGCAACGTGGGAGCGAGGATTCTCTACAAACTCTGCGCGGCAACACTCTACAGCCAGGGCGCCCGCAACTAAAAAACCTCAGAATTCCTGAATGTTGAAAAAAATCCTCAGAATTCACTGAAAAAAAAGCCTCACATCGCGGCTACAGTCAGCGTCTTGCTTTCCGATACCGGGTTTAGAGGAAAGCATGAAAACTCTGATGGCCGGTGACGTGACGGTGTACCATTTCGGGCCCGAGCTGGGGATGGCCCAACGCAGTGTTCTGTTTTCACACGCGACTGGTATCGCGGCGCTGACGTACAAAGATGTGCTGCAGCGCTGGGCTAACACCCTCCAGGCCAACATCTTCGCCTACGATGCACGTGGACACGGCGAAAGCACACTCGATGCAAAACTCGCCTACAAAAACGGCTTCACCTCAATTACCCGACAGTTGTGCGATGACCTCAGGGATCTCTTTCATCTGTTGAGCGTGCGCTTTCCAGGACCATGGAGTTTGGCAGGACACAGTTTGGGAGGCTGGCTCTCCTTATACGCTGCAAACGACGTTAATGTTGACCATGTTGTTCTCCTCGATGTTCCATTGCTACCGCCCTCAAGTGCTTTTTTGTGGGCAACCGCTTGTCTTTTTCGCCAACGTGGATTCCATCCGCTCAGTCGTCCAGCACGGCGCCGCAAACGTATGTTTCGTTCGCGCCGCGAGGCTCTGATTGCATTCAAACGCAATCCGTTTTTCCGCAAATGGGATGAACGGCATATTTCACATTACATCGATGCAAACTTCGAAACGCTTGAGGATGGTGCCTTGCGTCTACGGCATGACCCAGAATGGGAGGCTGATCTTTTTGAAAGCCAACCCGCGATGCACACACCGCTGTTTCTGAAAATGGGTGCCAAAAAACGTAAAGAGCTCAGAGTTGATCTGATTGCGGGAGATGAAAGTCGGATCTGCAGCCCTCGCTCGATACGTTACTTTCATCAGTTTTTTCCGCGCATGCGCTGGTTGGTCGTGCCGCAAGGTGGACACATGTTTCCCTTTGAAAACACCACGGGGCTACTTGCGGCCCTGGCATTGGCCTACCCAAAAATCATGCCTTCAATCGGCCGTGACGTTGAACTCGAGGCGGTCTGAAGCGAGAATATCTCCCTCATCTGAAACGGCTTCAGCGATGAGTGTATGTCGGCCTTCAACCAACCCCTTGGGGTTTAGACTGATGGCAACACGATCTGCAGTGTGATCGGCACGGCGCCACCGCACAAGATTCCCGCGGCTATCAAGAACACGATACTGCACATACTTCAAGGGAACGGGCGTACTTGTGACCACAAAATGTGGAATAATGGTCGACCAGACGTTCATGTTGTTTTTCATACGCTCGATTTTAATGGTGGCTGATGCTTGTGAATTGCTAATGTGCACCAGCCGTGCTTGCGATATCTTCTCTTTCGATGAACCAGCTAAGGTAACAGCCCTGACCTGAAAGGTGTACGTCCCATCGATGAACTCACTTGGCTCGAGAAGAAGCTCACCGCTTGCATCAAAGGCTTTTGTGAGAAGTGTTTTGCTTTTGCCTCTGATCTCGAGAACTGCAGAACCCAAACTGACATTGTGAGTCCGCAACTTTAATGCGGTGGGCTTGCGTAGGGTTTGGCCATCCCTGACACCCTCTAGCACAACAGCATCAAAGCTGGGCGTGACATCGACGCCATAATAGGAACCGCCCACACCACTGATATCGTCCCAGGCAATGCGAAAATCTCCTTGCTCACCCCAATCGGTTCCCCAGCTGTTGCGCGCAATCCAGGCACGATCCGCGTTGTTCCACCCCACAATCATGACCGCATGACCGCCCAGCAGAGCGCCTTTCTGATGCCGGTAAACACCTCCCGTGTAGAGGTAGAAGTCATCATAAACTCGCATGGCTGTGACCAGCGGTCCGCCCAGAAGAGCCAGTTTGACTTCGTCCACACTCGCACCGCGAAAACGTTTGTTGCGTGTGCGCAGGGTTGCCTTGTTGCTACGTGATTTAGAGTCTGAACAACTCAACTTGCAGGCAACATCACTTCCGAGGGCACCACTGGTGTAGGGAAAACAAGCCTCTTCTGGAACACCATCCTTGACGATAAAGTCGATAGCAGAACCCGGAAACCAACCAGCACTGCACGAACCACCGCCGCAGGAAAACAGATGCTGTGGTGAGAAGCTCCATCCATGCTGAAGTGACTGAGTCACGATGTTCATCTGCGTTTCAAAAGTAGATGCCGCTGCAAAGGCAACACAGCTTCCGCATCGTCCCTGATTCTTCACTGGGGTCACAAAATTCTTGCCGTCCTGGTCGCGCCAGTCGAAGACCTCTGGAAGCTCATTTTCAAGCGCCCGGTTTCTCTGACCATACTGACCATTGGTGAGCACCTCATCGAGAGGCGCTCCAAGGAGTAGAGTGCGTTCAGCACTGCTCAGGTCAGAGACTGCCGTGCGTCCGGCGCTCCAGCGAGCTCGCTTCTGTTTAAGGGTTTGCTGCAATTGCACTACAGAAAGTGGGGCAACGCTTGTGTCGGCCGTGGCCCATCCAGTGGGCACAATTGCTGCAACAGAGAGTATGAGAGAGGGTATCCACGCGCGCATAGTTCCGCCTTCCCTGGGTACACGAACACACTCCCTGTGTGTCGGTCTTCATGACAAGCAGTATCCCTTGTCCTTTACTCTCTCACAAGATTCAAAATGCTGTCTTTGTGCACTTGACTCCCGCGTTCAACGGGTTTTTGTGCGCCGGTCGCCAATGACTCGTGCAGGCACACCGGCAACGATGCTCCAAGAGGGAATATTTTTTGTAACAACACTGCCCATACCGATCACAACATGATCGCCAATCTGAACCCCATCAACAATGCTGACATTAGCCCCAATCCACACATCCTGCCCAATCACCACACCCTTGGATATGACCGGCTGTTCGCGTACCAGGCGTTCGGGATGCATGCCGTGATTGAAGGCATAAATGGATGTTCCCGATGCTATGCGAGTGTTGTCGCCCACAACAATTCCCTTGGCGCCACCATCCATTGTGACACGTGCGTTGAGGCTCACATTGCGTCCAAGAACAATTGGCCCGTGCAGAAAAACATCTGCAGCAATGCGCGCGCCGTCGCCAATCTCAATACCACGACCTGGCTCGGCAAAAAGTTTCGCTGTTGGTGCAACGAAACAATTCTCCGAGAAACGCACCGTCTCAAGCTGCTCAAATTGACTCTGTATTTCTTGCTGCCATGCTTCAGCCCAGAGGCGTTGGTGCGGCTTGAGAGAGTCGTACAGCCAGGGCATCCAGGCCAAACGCTGCTTGTGTTGTTCGCGGTATTTTAGGGTCGGATCATCAATACTCATGGTGGAATATTTTTTGATTTTTCAGGGAACCTGGGAAAGAAATTTATCCATCGCAACCTTGAGTTCCATCATGGCCACGGAGCGTGCCATTTCTGCAGGGGCGTTACTAGGCCGGCTCTGATTCACCAAGCGCGCGTTTTTCAGGATGCGAAACAGAGAGCGGTCGAGGCGGGGTGTACTTCCAATCGACTGAAGAAATCTGAGATCAGCACTGGCCCAGTTCATCCAGGTCAGATATTCGCGAAGCTCGAGCTCATTTTTTCTGCTCAAATCTGCATTCCACGGCCTCAACCACGAACCCACACGCGAGGTCCAGCGGCTAACAGCGGCATCTGAAGCCACCTGACTGATCTCACTCAGCAACATAGCAGGCAACATATTCACACGCAGCTCAAACACATAGAGAAGCAACTCTGGCTCACGCAAAGCGAATTTTGCGTATTCGGGAAGTTCATTAAAGGAAAGCGCGCCCTTGGATAGTCTGTAACCATATTCAAGCGAGTTTCGGAGCAACGCGTGCATTGAAGAAATCGGAATATTTTTCTGTCCGAGAGAGTGAACTGCATTGGAATTGACCATATGCGAGGTAAGGGCAAGGGCCTCGATGGACAGCAGGTCGCGATCCTGGCTCATCGCACTGAACGGCAGAGTCGTTTTGGAAAATCGGCGCAGAGTCTGGATAAATTCATCTACAGCGTCGCGTTTGAGTACTTCGTGAATTGCGTTGCCGTCGATGCCTTCGCCTTTCCAAAGCTGATATTCAAACGACATGAAATACTGGGCCGCATAAACAGTTTTACCCTTGAGTGTTGTAGCTTCGCTCATTTTCTCGATGGTTTGGAGCCGAGCAGCAAGGGAATCGCCTTGGCGAAGATCTTGATACATACGGTCGAGAGCCTTGTTCATGCCCTCCATGCGCTGGTTCGTTTCGATGAGCTTGCCGTTCATCTCTCCCATTTCGCGCTTCATCTCTTCCATTTTGCGGTTGGTTTCGGCTATCTCATCGTTGGTTTCACCCATTTTCTCGCCAACTTCAGCCGTGGTTCTTTCCACCTTGTCAACACTTTCGAGCGCGTTACAGGCCACACCCAACGTCAACAAAAGAGTCGAAACGACTGAAACAGAGGAGACTTTTGAAAAACGCATGAGGACTCCCTCGACGTTATAACTGCGCTTCGACCGACCTTGGTCGGCAAGCCAAACCGGTCTTGGGTTAGCTCAGTCCATTCGAAAACGGAAGCTTTTTCAGATGAATCCTGAAAAATCGCTTGCTTAAGTGCATCAACTATGTTCACATCGCGCCCTGCGCAGCACAAAAAGCGCGGTGCGACCGAGGAGAAACACAATGCAAACACATGCTTTCTCAACCCGTATGATGCATTGCCTGGCCATTGTATGGACATGCTCTGTTGCCACAGAGGGGTTTGCCTCGATCAAACCGAGCCCGCAGCCTCAGAAAGACATCTCCTCGCAAAAGCCTTCCTCAGAAAGGCTCCTCAAGGCCAAAGGGACGATCCGCGATGCAGGCGCACCGCAAGAAGCACCGATGTTCCATATTGAATACGAACACGCAGAAAAAAATCGTCTTCCCCACTACACACTCATCAGACAAACTGATTTGGCGGGCAATCTTCTTGTGAAGGAAGACACCCAGTATGACCACCAGGGCAAGCTCAAAACGTACACTCTCGTGCAATTCCAGGAAGACGTCCGCGCAACGGTGGAAGTCGAGTCCAGCAAGGTCTTTCTGAGCTGGACTGAAAAAGGGAAAACCAAAACGGCAATTGACACTGCCAGCCAAAACATGGTCGCCGCAGGATCGCTTATGGCATACATGAGTGCGCACATCGCGCATCTTACCCAAGGCAACAATCTTGATATTCGTTTGGCCGTGCCAGAGCATGCAAGCGTGTTTGGATTCACACTCATTCCGCAAAAGAGCTCCTGCAATTCCGCTCCACAAGATTTCTGCGTCGACCTCTCCATGAGCAATTTTTTCCTCAAGAAGCTGGTCAAGCCGGTGCGCCTGACCTTCCAGAAGAGTAACGATGGCTATCGTCCCTTAAGCCTTGTGACTCCTGCACTGGTGCGCAAGAAGAAAGGTGAAAAGCTCGAAAAATTCACCGCCCTCATCGAATACCCTCGCCTTTGAGGGAATCCGGCAAACTCTGCCGACGCAACACCCCGAATTTTGCATTACGCTTAAGCTACAAGCAGCTGAGATGCTCATTCATTCTCGGGGAGTGGACGCATGCTGGGGTCATTGCTGGGCGATATTGTGGGTTCTGTGTACAAATCTGAACCCGTGAGAACCACCGAGTTCGAGCTCTTTCAGGCGAACTCACACTACACCGATGAAACGGTCCTGACTTTGGCGCTTGCCCAGGCAATCATTCGTTCTGAGGGCTACCAGTTTCATATCCGTCAGTTTGCCAAAGCCAACACCGACGTTCCCGGGGGATTCGGCAACAATTTCAAGTTTTGGCTCTTCACCGGCGGCAACGAACCATATCACAGCATGGGACAAGGCCCGGCAACCCGCGTTGCTGCGATTGGCTGGGCTTTCGAAGATCTCGGAACCACCCTGAGAGAGGCCGAGAAATCAGCCCTGGCCACCCACGATCATCCCGAGGCTGTCAAGGGGGCCGTGGCTATGGCACATGCGATCTATCTTGGCCGCACGGGTGGCGATCTACTGACCATGAAAAAAACAATCACAGACAGCTACGGCTACAATTTGGATTCCTCAATCGATGAACAGCGCTACCAAAACCTGAGTGAAGCCACGGCTCCGGTGAGCGTTCCCCTCGCACTCTTGTGCTTACTCGAAGCACGCACAACCGAAGATGCAATCCGCAGTGCGGTTTCGCTGGGTTGGAATTCAGATGCACTGGCGTGCATGGCTGGTGCTTTGGGTGAGGCTTTCTACGGAGTCCCAGACCCTCTCAAAAAAGAGGTTCTCAAACGTCTTCCTGAAAAGTTTCTGAATGTGATGGCTCATTTTCGAGAATTTCAATCTGCCCACGCGGCCTGAATCGGGAGACATTGATCATGTGGAAATCTGTTTGTGAAAACAAATCAAATAATCGACTCTTTGCAGTATTGGCTGCAGCTGCATCCTGCTGTGCCTCTGTGCAAGCCTCGGCAGGATCCTGGGGCATGCTGCTTGGCTACAACAATCCTGCGGGCAGCAGAGTGGGCCTGAATTTTCTGTATCAAGGCGCACCTTTTGGATTTGAAGTGGGCGTGGGAGATGTAGAGGAAACCAAAACCGATTCTGGCGCAAAAAAAGGAATGGTCGTTTGGGGAGACGTCGACATCAAATACTACCCGAGCACCGGATTGTGGCGTCCATTCCTCGAGGGAGGATTAACCTACGCTGTCGGACTGGGTGGTGACGAAAGAGGAATTGCTGCCGGCAGCCCATTTGTAGGCGGCGGGCTGCTGTATTCGGGCAGCACAGTCTTGTTCCACATTGGCGCTGATTACAAAATCAACGAGCGTGTCACTTACCCCGCGGCCGGATTTGGATTCCGCCTCTGATAAAAACCTGCGTTGCTCTCGGGGGGGCAGCTTGGTGCCTCTTACTTGAACAGCGGCAAAGAGGCGGCCCATGGCATATCAACGAAGTGGGTTTTGATGCTGCGATCGTAGGCGCCGCTGCTCTTCCAGGCTTTGAGGAAGGCGTTGAAACTCGCAATCAGTGCCGTTTCAGATTTTCGCGCAGCCACTCCGAAATCTTCCACCGTCAGGTTCTCTTTCAACAAAAAGACTTTGCCTGAGTGCCGTGATGCAAACAGCTCGAGATATGGTTTGTCGTAGATGAAGACATCCACTTTTCCGAGTGCAACCGCATTGGCACAATCGGATTCAGAGTCGAGTTTGCGCAGAGTGGCCTTAGGAAAGTTCTTGGCCGCATACTGATCGGCTGTCGTTCCCACCTTCACAGCAATATTAAGCCCTGCTCGGTTCAGATCAGCGACAGTTTTGATGACATCTTTTTTCTTATTTGAAACCAAGGCGAGCAAACCCGCGGTGTAATAAGGGTCAGAGAACAAAACCGTGCGTTTGCGCTCTTCAGTGATGGTCATCCCGGACACAATTAGGTCGAATTTCTTGGCCATCAAGGCAGGAATAATACCCTCCCAGCGGGTATCAACATAGGTTGCCTTTGCACCCAATGAAGCTGCGAAAGCTGAGATCATGTCGATATCAAAACCAATCATCTCTCCCTTGGGAGTTTTCATCTCGAAGGGAATGAAACCGGGGTCGAGACCCACACGCAATTCTTTGCGTGTTTTTACATCCGCGAGAGTGTCGGCCTTGGCTGAATTTGGAACCGTGCAAACAACCAACATCAAACACGCAGAACCCACAATTTTCGAGAACAACGCAGAGCATTTCCGCAAAATCATTTCAATGTCCTCCAGAGCGACAGGAGGGAGTGTGGCAAAAAGTTCAATTTTCTGCAAAAATCTGCAACCATAAGTTCCTCATCAAAAAAAGCCTTGGCCGGAGAGCGAAATGCTTGAACAAGAACGCAGCAGATTGTGGACTCTTCTCACAGGTGCGGCGTTGCTTCTGATTTTTATTTCGCTTTGGCGAGGCTTTGCCGCGCTGGACTACGACTGGGACTTTGCAAGTCTCAGCGAATACGTCTGGCTCAAGGAAGAACGTTCACCCGGATTGCTGCTCACAGGCCTCTGGGGCACCTTGTGGGTGAGCGCCCTGTCCATTCTTCTCGGCAGCCTGATAGGGCTTGGTGGAGGCCTTGTTCTTCATGCCGGGAATGGCTTTGCCCGAGCCTCCATACAGGTTTTCGTCGAAATCTTCCGCAACACACCCGTCTTGGTGCAGCTCTACGTGATGTACTTTGTGGTTGCATCGGCATTTCACATGAGTGCAGAACAGGCGGGTGTGGCAACACTCAGTCTTTTTTGTGGGGCATACATCAGTGAGCTCGTGCGCGGTACACTGCTGAACCTTGAGAGGGGACCTCACGATGCAGCTCTCTCTTTAGGGCTCACACGCTGGCAAACCGCACGTCATGTGATTGCACCGCTCGCCCTGCGGCGCCTCATGCCTTCACTCGTGGGTCAGTACGTGAGCCTTGTTAAAGACAGTAGCTTGGTGAGCGTCATTTCAATTGTCGAACTCACCAAATCGGCAAGCAACATGGTGGCCATAAGTTTCAAAAGTTTTGAAGTCTGGTTTGTTGTCGCGGTGGTGTATTTCTTCTTGAACTTCACCCTGTCGCGCTTGGGACAAAGAATCGAGCGCCGCATGTCGGGAGACCTCCATGCAGCATAAAAAAATCAAAGCAGGCTCTGCGGAAAAGAGAATCAACACATGACGGCTGCGGTGGAATTGCACGATGTACGCAAATCATTTGTGACCCGAAATACAACCACTCTCGCACTTGATGCAGTCAATTTACAGGTTCCGGCCGGTGAAATTGTCACACTGATTGGCCCATCGGGGTCAGGCAAAAGCACTTGTCTGCGCACTATCAATGGCCTCGAGACAATCACCTCTGGCAGTATCAAGATTTTCGGAAAATTCTACGAAAATGCTTCACGGGCGCATATACTTCGGCGCGAGACGGCAATGATTTTCCAAAAGTTCGAACTCTTCCCGCATATGAATGCACTCGAAAATGTCGCCCTTGCGCCACATTTACGTCTGAATTTATCCCGCCGCGAGGCCCTTGAACGCGCCGAGGCACTGCTTAACCGCGTAGGGTTAAATGCTCATCGCCTCAAATACCCGCGCATGCTCTCGGGCGGTCAACAGCAGCGTGTCGCAATTGCACGCGCCCTGGCCGTTGAGCCCAAAATTCTTCTGTGCGATGAACCCACAAGTGCACTCGATCCGGAACTGGTTGATGAGGTCCTCGAACTACTGAAGTCGATTGCGCAAAGCGGCATGACGATGATTATTGTCACTCATGAAATGCGCTTTGCGAAAGAGGTTTCCAACACCTGCCACTTCTTCGATGCTGGCAGGGTTATCGAATCCGGAAAAACCCTCGAGATGCTCAACCAACCGCAAACGCCACGGCTCAAGACCTTTCTCTCAAGTTTGAAGAACATTTAGTCTATTCGATATTTCAGGAAGCTAAAAATAGACTTTTTGATTCCAAAACGGTGTCTTCAAGCAACTCAAGGCTGAACAGCCTGCCGTGCCTGTTCATCACGAGCACTGACAGCCAACAACACCACACCTGATAGAATGAAAATGGCACCAAAGATCATAACGGGAGTGAGTGTTTCCTTGAGAATCCAACTTGCCCCCAAAAGGCCAAAAAGCGTTTGCAGGCAAACAAATCCGCCCACCAGACTCGGCTTCACCCTCTGCCCTGCCCAGGTGTTGAGAAGGTAAGTCAAAGCAGTTGCACCCACCAATAGGAACAAA
>JBILKQ010000120.1:0-8999 GCA_044376655.1 Silvanigrellaceae bacterium | reverse complement strand
GGTACCGAACGCCCTGAGGCCTTGAGTCCTTTCTGAATTTGCAGGAGCTCATCGCGACGGCTAAAAGTGAAACGGAGATAAGCGGTAATTTCGGAAATCTATGGCGCAGCAGCATGTCTTTAGTCCTAATCAGAAGGAGCAGTGAACAGCACTGGTGGCCGATCGGACGTTTGCTACCTCGGGAAGCTGCAACTTGTTTTGACACTGCAAAGAATGCTTAGAAAAGCGTTCATAAAAACGAAAGATGAGTTAATACAGTGAGGGGTTTCTGATACTTAAATTAATTAGGGGGCTATCCGCCATAGCGAATTCCCAAGAATGTGACATCGTCTGCGAGTTTAGTTCCTTGCCAGAGATTCTTTATTGTCCCTTCGAGTTCCTGCATCTGTTCCGAAAGAGGCATGTGCTTCGAGAGGATGCTTCTGATTTTTCTGTAGTTGACGACATCGCCATTGATACTTTGGTTCTCAACAAGACCATCTGTGTAAAGAAAAAGCGTGTCCCCGCGTTGCAGTTCGAAATGATGAATGCCGTAATTGTGCACTCCAGATCCTAACAAAGAGCCACCACCGGGGATTTTTTCGCAAACCGTTTTTTCATCTGAGATTTTTGCAATGATTGGCCATGGGTGCCCGGCATTCAGCGAACAGGATTTGCCGGTGTTGAGATCAATGCTGAGAAAACACATGGTCATCATCCGCCCTGAGCGGCCGGCAGTGCTCAACAAAATATTGTCGAGAGCCTCTGCTGCCAATTGGAGGTGTTGTTCCATGGGCGCTCGGTGGCCGAGTTGTTTCGAGCGCATCTCTGCCGAATAAACCGCCCCGCAGACAACTCCGGTGAGAACAGCCGAGGTAATCCCGTGTCCGGTAATATCGCCGATATAGAAAGTCACGAGATTTTGCTCAGGATGATGAATATAACCATACCAGTCTCCGCCTGCGATTTCAGCTGGCTGGAAAAAGGTGGAAATCTGCAATCCTGGCAGTTCGTATGATGCTGGTAGCAACTGCTCCTGTACCACCTTTGCGGCTTGCAACTCGCCTTCCAGTCTGGCCTTCTCCATGAGAGCGGTTTGTGCGACTTCTCTTTCTTTTTGCAGGACCACAATTCGATATCCTAGCGCCGTGGCCATGACGATGACCTCCCAGACTGAGGAAATCATCAGCGCGTACAGGATGGAGTTGGTTACGGGCCATAGCCCTTGAGTCGCTCCGATAAAGATGCTCCCGGTGATAATGGGAGCTCCCCAGGCCAGCATAAAAATAAATGCAGGTGGATATCTGCGCACAACAGCCGATTGCCAGCACGCTGCAAAGAGCACAATTTGAAAGAGCCCAGAGATGATGTTGAATGCAACTGCTACATGCTGATCGATTCCAAAAAAGAATGGCACAGTGGAGAGCGGCAGAGACGCGTAAACAGAGTATTTTAAAAACCTGGCGATCCAGTGATTGGGATCAGTTTTAAAAAGAAATTCGCGGGCGAATAGGGCCATGAAGGCGACCCAGCCTATGGCAGAGGCATGCCAAAGTTTTTCAGCAAAATCAGGGTAACTCGGGAAAAAATATGCATGCATTCCTGCGCAGCTTGGAAGAACAAGAATATTCACCGCCACGCTTGCAAGAATGTAGAAAAGGTAAACTCTTTCGCGGGTCACAAAGTAAACAAATAGGTTATACAGCAAGACAAAGAGTATTCCGCCTAGGCCAAAGAGTTGTGCGGCCCATTCTATCGATCTGACCTTGTTTGCATGCGCAACACTGCTCAACTCGGGAACCAGCGAGAGCCATTGGCTAGATTCAGCAGCGAGTATGAACGAGGCACTCTCTCCTGGAGCGATAAATACCGGAAGCCAGAAGTCGCGGAACCACCACGGACGACTCGCAAGAGGCAGTTCGGCACCGGTCTTGTAAAGCGGGAGATACTCCCCAGCTCTCTGTCTGAATAATTTCACGTTTTTCAGATGCGGGTTGCCGAGGCGGAGAATCCATTCACTCTGGGTGCTGTTGTTCTGGAAATCGAATTGCACAATGATTTGGCCGGAGTCATACCCATAGTTGGGGAATTTGCTTTCGGTTTGGTCGCTGACAACATCTATTTTGGCTATCGCTGCTGAAATCTCAGCCTGGGTTGTTGCGGGCTCTGGGTGTTTAATGTGGACGTGGCGAAACCTCTCAAGAGGGAGTGTTTCAATGCCCTCTGTAATTTCGGTAAAACTCGCCATAGCAACAGAAGCTAGGCAAAATGAGAGAATGCAAAAAAAGTTATGTAGTGCTCTCATTATTGTATGCTTCCTGTTTTAACTGGAAGCATAGGATACTCTACTTTTTATATATCGAGAACTGTTTCAGCCATCTATGGAGCCTAACTGCTTCCATAGATGGTTGATTTTGAAGCCGAGCCGATGTTCTTTTGCGGCTTTGTCCTTATTGCTCTTCACCGCACAGGATGTTGGTCACGGCGTCGCGTTCAAGATAGCGGCAACTACGGATTGAAAGGTCTTGATTTACGATGATTTCAGCTCGGGCATCACTCTGATCGCCTTGATGGATGCGGAGAAGACCCGAATCATCATATTCCATATGGCGAATAGTGGAGAAGGCCGGGCTTGATCCGTCAGCAGCTGGTTTTTTGCCCGGCAGAACAAACTTGACCAATTGTGGTTTGTTGGGGGCAGCGGGGTTGATTACAAAGACCATTGAATAATCGGTTTCATATGAAATGAGACCGCGAACACCAATGGCAACAAAGTTGGTTCTCGGGTTTTGTGCCACTCGGAAAATATACTGTCCGGAGAGCTCGAGTGTCATCTTTTTTCCGGAATCGGGGTCGGGGATACCACTAACAAGTGCTTTGAGGTCGGCTGCGCGAATGGTGTATTCGCTCTTGGTGCCAACCGTGATGTGCACAGAGCTGCGGTCGTCTGCGATATCTGGTCTTTGATCGGTGGAGAGAACCACAGATTCGCCCTGCACATTCGTGTTATCGCAAGCGGAGAAAGTCAAAGAGGATGCGGCTGCAATGAAACCCGAAAGAGTTTTTTTGATGATAGACATACTGAGCTCCTCAAATAAAAGTTTGGATTGCTTGACGGAAGCAATTCAAGTGCCAAGCAAGTCTAGTTTATTTTCTTAATACATACGAAGCGTTGGCGTGAAGGCCCTGCTGAAGCTCCAAACATTTAGTGTTGAAGAATTAGACATTGTCATCAAAGCTGTCTTTTTTCACAGTACAGAGAGACCGCAGTTCACCAGAACGACTACTTATAATCTGATTTGTTTCAACCCACCGCGTGCGGACGCCGATAAGCCGAAAAATGTTGTCGTAAGGGAGAAGACCGCTATGAATTCTCGTGCTTCAGTGGGTTTTCTTCTTGCATTGTTCGCAATCCCAGTAGGGATGTATCTGTTTTGGTTTCAGGACGATAATCCAAGAATTCTGGGCGCAAGAACTACCGACTCGTTGGCGGGTGCGCGAGATGACGAACATGCGGTAAATGGCGAATCGAAACGCCCCGACTCAACGCCCGGAAATGAGCGCGCGAATCGTGATGTTCATGGAAAAATTCATGGGACCCGCCAGGCGGACCAAATTGACGGTTCCGACCTCGAAGTGGCGGGGGATAGCTCTATATCAGAGAGTTCTCGGCTGATGCTCACGTTTGTCCCTGAGAAGAGTGCTTGGCGTGGCGGCGTGCAGTATCAGTGGCGTGGCGGTGCCGGGATCAGGCCCATGATTCGCTATTCGGTGGGCGGTTCGAGTGGCTCTGGAAATGAGCCTGAATGGTTCGCTGATAGCATGATTGCAAATACAGCAAGCCCCGAGTCGCTCGAGCGTCTGCAGAAGGCGCTTTTGCCCTTGGGTGTGATTAGGGTTGAGTCGCTGGGTTCAGTCAACACAGATTGGCAATTATACGTGTCACCGGAAAACGCCGAGGAGTATTTGGAGCTAAAGGAAAAAATTCGTAGCTCTGGGCATTTCAGTTCGGTGGATCATGATTTGATCATGAAGAATGGAAACCTCACAAATGACCAATTTATATCACTTCAATATTCACTGGGAAATGCGAAAACAGGAGCCATTGTGCGCGCTCCAACGGGTGGATACGTTGGTGTTAATCAAGTCGAGAATTCCAACACAAGAGCAAGTGCTGCGTGGGAAACAAAGCGTGACTGCTCGACCGTGCGCGTGGGCGTGATTGATTCAGGAATTGAATTTACGCATCCTGATTTGGCATCGAACATCAATACGAATTTGTCACGGAATTTTGTGCCCGAATCTGTTCTTCAAATGAATTGTACCACTCGAACCGTGCCAAATAACGTTCCGAACACTGTGGATGCAGCCAAGTTTGGCGACGAAAATGGTCATGGTACCCATGTTGCAGGAACCATTGGAGCAATCGGTAACAACAGTGTTGGCGTTGCAGGAGTTTGTTGGAAGGCTGAGATTGTGTCGCTGAGAGCGATGAATTCTTGTGGCGCTGGTTCCACTGCGAGCATACTTGCGGCTCTGCAATATGCGGCCGCAAACAATATCAGGGTAGTCAATATGTCGCTTGGTGGGAATGCGACCGCTGCTGATATTGCTCCTGGGAGCACCTATTACAATGCGATTGATCGTGTAACGCAGGCAGGGGGTCTGGTGATTGCTGCTGCCGGCAATGAAAGAGTAAATATTTCCACAAATTTGGTGGTCCCTGCCTCGATAAACAACCCGGGAGTGATAACTGTTGCATCGCATAACGCTGCAAACGCGATCTCCCCATTTTCCAATTTCAGCAATACGGCTGTCCATATTTCCGCACCCGGCGAGGGGATATTATCTACTTTTCCGATGAGTAGGACGCCGACACTGGCTCTGAGTCTCAGGCAGAACGCTTCCACTTTTAACGTGGAGGAAAAGTTCAAAATAGCAGCTGCACTCATTCCGAACAACGGTTACAATTTTCTCGACGGTACTAGTATGGCAGCGCCACATGTTGCCGGTGTTGTGGCTCTTGTTTGGAGCCTAGACCCGAGTCGGAGTGCGCAGGCGATCAAGAACATTGTACTTGGAACTGCTGATACTGTTTCGGGATTTAGTGGCCAGGTTATTGGAGGTCGCAGAGTCAATCTGCAACGGGCTGTTGGCTCAATTGGTGGTTATGCACTTGGCGTTGATCAAGCTGGCGGCGTGAGCCAGTTTGAGGCGAGTGTGGCCAAGGGAGAACCAGTGCTGATAAAATTCTCCTCGATGCTGAGCCTCTCGTTGCAGGGCGCGAAGCTCCGCTTGGGAACAACTGAAATTGGCACTTGCTCGGAAGTTGACAAGACTTGTGTGGGCAAGATTCCCGAAAACTTGGCAGCAGTGAGTGAAAACACCTCGATGCCTCTTTCGGTTGTAGCCACGGCCAGCACAATTCCTGCAGGGTCGGTGCGTGTGTTTACGCTTTCAGAAGCCAATGGACTGTTCGCACAGAACAACATGAGCTCTTCGTGTCGGGTGGTTGTTGAAGGCAAGACCATATCCTCGTTTAAGAGTCCCAACATGACATCTTGCAGAAACATATGCCGAGCCTTGATATCAGGTATGAAGAGGCCAATCGGCGAATGCAGATTTGCAGAACAAATGGAAACACTTCAGGTGGGGTCGTGCAATGCGAGCTCAAATTGAAATTAGGCAATTGGCTGCGCGCTATAAGCTTGCGCTTGGGCTTATTGGTGCGGTGTGGCTTGCATCCTGCTCGGAACCGAATGTTTTGACGGTTCCGGCCAGTAAGCTTCAGGTTAAAACCTTTGGAGAGCAGGAAAGAGTAAATCAGGTTGGAGCAAAGGAGGGCGACGCAACTGGTGAACCATCAATGCTTCAACCTGAGGCTGACCCGTTTCTGTCTGGAGAGGTGAATTCAGAGACACTGCTCCAGTTGGCATCTCTAAGCAACACAGCAGTATCGCAACTCTCAACTCAAGACGTGTCTTTGAGCACGGATACGTGGCGGTGTGGGTTTGTGGCAACTGATGCGGATATAATGCAGAAGCTCACCGGGGGCGTGGAGGGTGCAGGCTGGGCAATGCCGCAGCAGGGAAATATGTTCTCACCCGCATCTACCACTGAAGTGATGAGCTTCGATGATTGTCGTTGTCGCGTGCGAAAGCTGGCAGATCAACGCAGAATCTATCTGGTGCCTGTGAATACGAAATAGTAAATGGCAATCAAACTGCCGAAGATTCTTTGCTCCACGACATGAGAATCATTGTGGATTCATCTTCGATGGGCGGATTCTGCCAGGTGCTGAGGCCAAGCCGTGGCCGATGATTTCTCCCCTTAAATAGAGGCTATTCTAGATTTTTCATCGCAGTGACCTATGTATCAATCGCCACTGGTTTAGTCGGCTTTTTATTTCTTTGCTTCCATGAGCACAAGTTTCAAAAAGCCTTTTGCGAGGTGTGTTTTGCTTGTGAGCTCCACAGCCTCGAGGGCGGGCTCACTCATGCCTGGAAGTTTCTTTACTGGTCCCTCATACAGAGTATGGAAACGGATGTGATTGAATAACCGCTCGCGCAACAGGGTCTTTTGAAGATCAACAGAATAAACAAGGAGATCTGCAGGGCCATCGAGTGACATGCCGATCATGTACGACCAATAACGGATTCTCCGTAACGATTGACCAGACAACAAGCAAACCGCTGTGATTTCTGTGATATTCATATCGACGTGTTTTACGGCGGGAGCAGGAATTTGTTCGAGGGTTCTGAGCGGTCCTTGATCAATGAGAGCAAATCCGCCTTGTGGTTCGAGACGTTCGTTGCAGCAAACAAAGGCTCGACCTTTTTTGAGGTAATCGATGGGAAGCTTTATACCGTCTGCAGTTTCGAACATGTCCTGCAAAACTTTGAAGTCATCATCGGTGGAGAGCTTTTTGAAATATAGTTTTTGATCTCTCAGAAAAAAGTTTGAGGCTTCCGAGATCGCAATCATGCTTTGTCCGAAAATCTTGAACATTTCATTTCTCCCTTCCAGGAACAACACTTCAGCTTGGAAGAGCTCAATAGTTATTGAGCGCACTCCAGCGCGCTTGTCTTCTAAGGTCTGGTCGGGGGCTATAGAAGCAGTTTTTTTCAGCGTATCTGTGGCTGATACTTAATGTGTCACTTTTCTGCTTTCGGTAGAAGTTTGCTTTTTGTGGCAAGTGTTTCAAGAATTGAGCTTGTCATTGGTCGATAACTGTTCGCGATCCAGAAGAATTTGACCTTTTCATTGCTCTTCTTTGGGTCTTTGTGAAGCGAAAGCAAAGTATCAATTTCAACCTCAATCTTTTCGAATTTCGTGCGCAGCTGCTTTTCTGATGCCTCGGTGAGATACCCAAGGGAAAGACTGAAGTATTCATCTTTTTGTGAGAAAAGACAGTCAAAGAAGTTATTGGCAGCAATTGAACTATATTTTTTCCAGAGTGCGCCTCCAGGCTTGATTCCAGCGTTGCTACTGACAAGTGGACGGAGGTTCTGCTCAGATCGGAACTCAATCAACCGCAACAATTCCAAATCACGCAGGCCTTTGATGACTTCTGCGGGCCGTTTGTTGTGAAGTTTCTTCATAATCGACTGGTAAGAGTAGCCCCTTGCTACAATGAAGAACAGGACGAAAAGAAATTCGTCATTGGCGAGCGCCTGTTCTTGCTCTTCGGTAAAGGAGGTTTTTTCCTCTTTTGCTGAGTTTTTGAAGTCGTTGAGCAATTCTTCGAGCGAAGCACCCAGTGCTGTACATATGCTGTCGAGAGTGTCTAAACTCAGGCGTTCTTCAGAAAAATAACGTTTCACGCTGACTTCGCTGACCTTCAATTTTTTCGCAAGCTGAGCATAGGTGAGATTGTCTCTCCGCATGCGTAAGCGGATGGACTCAAGAATTCTTTTTTTTTCACTCATTTCCCAACACCTCTCTGTGCAGCTCTATTTCATCTATCCCAGGAATAAGAATTTCCGATCCCCTTATGCAGAAAAGGGTAGCACGGCTGTTGAGCGTGCGTAGATTAATGAGGATGGGGTGATTTGACTATTGCGAGCATGACGAGAACGTGTTCAAGATGTCTCACCAGCTGATATGACATTCAGATGCGGATTGACCCGAACCCTCGACGAATTGCTCCGATAAAAAGAAATCTTCTATAGATTGAAACAGAGCTGGTACCCAGGGTTTCTGAAATGGTTTGTCGCGCAGCGAGAACATGGAATGCGGCACTGGCTTTGGCATGATACAAACTTTGCTTTCATTACCCGCTCGAATTAGTCCTGAGAACACAGCAAGGGTTGCTCTATTGCAAACACCATCATCATTTCGGGATACGACAAACTGAACTTTCGTTCGGATTTTTTTGCCTTTTTTCGCATCTGCAACCGAGGCATCAACAACGTTTTGACCAAAGTCGAGCATGGCCATGCCATGACGCTTTTGCATGTAGCAAAAGCCCGGTCGATTATGTGGTGGTATTGATTCCTCACGCTCGCATTGCGGCCATCCTGCGCGTTGCCCCAGAATAAATTCCTCAATTCCAAAAGTGTCCACAGAGTCATGAAAAATGCCCGACAAAAAAGAGCTTTCATTGCGCAGTTTGGGTGCCATGACATAAGCCTTGTCATACAGAGTAGGCTCAAATTGTATTGCTCTGAGAGCAATGTTCGAGCCCAGGGACAAGCCAACGAGTACCTTTTCACCCTCAAAAGAAGCAGCGAGTTCATTCATCTCGCGTGTGAAAGAAGACCAATGGCTAGGGTTGGTTGGTACCATATCGACGTCGTCAACCCGCGGAGACAGCTGCTTTGGTATTCGTCCGTGGCCCGGGTACAGAGGAACCAGAACTTCATATCCGAGCGCTGCCAGCCTCGGGCCAAGGATTTCATATTGCCCCGGACAAGCAGAGAATCCATGCAGTAAGAGCGCCACGCCTCGGAACCGGACGCCTGGCGGTGGGGAATAGATTTGCGGTTCGCACCCAAATTGTAACGTGCCCGGATGCAGGG
>JBILKQ010000240.1:0-2752 GCA_044376655.1 Silvanigrellaceae bacterium | reverse complement strand
AGGCGACCTGCTGCGCCTCGCCTTGGAAATCTTCAAAGCACGCCCCGTGCGCCCGCCTCACCCTGATGAGAGCCTTTACCAGTTCTTCAGCCGCCATTTCGGGCGCATTTGGGCCGAAAATTTTGTCTTGCCCTTCGCCACTGGAATCTGGGGTGGCGGAGCCGAGAAACTACTCCTCCGCCATACTTTCCCGCAGTTGCAGGAGATTGAAATCCGACGCGGCAGCCTAATAAGGACGGCATTGCTCAGCATTCTGTCGCGGTTTGTCGGAGGACGAAAAAAAGCACTGCCTGGCACTCATGACTGGCCCAAGGGCTTGCTCAGTTTTCCAGGGGGAATGCACACACTGATCGAAAAAATGAGAGCTACACTTGAGAATTCTGGCCCATGGCAGAGCCTGCGGCTCAACGCACCTGTCCATTCTCTGCAGCAAACAGCTGAGAAGAAATATCTGATAAATGGAAACGAAACATTCGACTTCGTGTTCTGGACATCAGGCCCTTGGAATTCTCCGGAGCTCGAGTTCGGTCACTCCGACATGAAGAGAGAATGGGAACTTCTGCAAAACACCCCGACACACACATTTATCGTGGTGAACGTTAGTGGAAAACGCTCACACTTAACCCGAGATGGTTTTGGTGTTCTGGCACGACGTGAATCTACGGGACTTCTCGGAGTGTTGTTTGTGCACTCGATTTATCAGCAACACGTACCGGAAGATACTTTTTCATATCGAGTTCTGCTGGGAGGCGACCGCAACCCAGCCATGATTTCCTGGAGTGATGAGCAGCTCACAGAATACACATTAATAGAGCTCAAAAAGCTGAATTTGATCGATCTACCTCAGGAGCAGTGCACTATCGAAGTGATTCGCTGGAACCGTGCCATCGCAATTGCAGACCTGGGCCACGACGGGCGCATGGCCACGCTGTGGCGCCTTCAGGCGCACATGCCCGGCTTACGCTTTGCAGGAATTTATAAAAAAGGCGTCGGTGTTGCCGACGCCTTGCTGAGTGCTCAAGAGACTTTCGATGATTGGGTCAGCGCACTTCGCCCCAACCCGTAATCACACGAGTGATAAGGCCATACTCCATAGCCTCCTGTGCGTTCATCCAGTAATCGCGCTCAACATCCTTACGCAAACGCTCGAGTGACTGGCCAGTTTCCTTATTGTAGAGTTCAACAAGTTTCTCGCGTGTCTTGAGAATTTCGCGCGCCGTAATGTCAATATCTGTAGCCTGTCCCTGCACGGTACCACCGATGAGTGGCTGGTGAATAAGAATGCGGCTGTTAGGCATGGAATAGCGGTGAGGTTTGTCGGCACCCAGCAAGATGACTGTGGCAATCGATGCACACAATCCGGAGACCACGCACTTCACGTTTGGGCGAATGAAACGCATCGTGTCATAAATGGCAAAACCGGAATTGACTTCACCGCCTGGGCTATTGATGAACATCCAGATATCTTTCTGTGCATCCGCCGCTTCGAGAGCCAGGAGGGCTTCAATGGTTTTCTTGGCCACGGCAGCATTGATGGGCTCACTCAGCACGAGAATCCTCTGCTGGAACAAATGCTTCGACGTGTTTCCCTCGAGCAACTCTGAAAGTTCTTCAATCTTTGGCATGGGTTTCTCCGATGCACCAAAATGGACAAAAGTAACAAACCGCACCCCTCACTATACGCACCCGCCCCCCGAGCAGCAACGCCCTTTGTGCACTGTGAACCGAACAAAGACTTGTCATTGTGTCAGGAACTGCCGTAGGCACTTTTGTACAATGCACAACGGTTGACCGCAGGAGTGAGAACGTGAAGACTTCGAGCAACATGCAAACTCAAAAACGCGTTTTGGTTGCGCTCTACAACATGGGTGGCCCGGCTGGCCAGGATGATGTTGAACCGTTCCTTCGGGCACTGTTCACTGATCCGGACCTGCTCGACATCCCATTTGGCCGCTGGCTGCAAAATTTTGTTGCCGACAAAATCATTCGCAAGCGCCTCGACGAGGTTAAAGCCCGCTACCGCCTCATGGGTGGAGGCTCCCCACAACTTCCCATCACCGAGCGGGTGGCCGAAAAACTAAACGCTTTTCTGCGCACAGCACCCGAGAGCAGCGGCCTGTTTGGCGCGGCCACAGAATCTTCAGCAAACTCGCAGCCTGCTGTCCCATTTGAAATTGTCGCTGTGACACCGCTTTTCCGTTACAGCGAGCCACGAGCTGAAACTGTGCTCGAGCTCTGTTTGAAACACAGAGCCGACGAACTCTGGCTCATTTCACAATACCCGCACTGCGCACGTGCTACGACCGGAACCAGCCTACGTGAAATTGGCCTCGTGCAGCGCAACCAGGAAAAATTGGCAAACATCAACGTGCGCTCGCTTGCCAGCTATGGTGACGATCCTAATTTTCTCGAGATGTGGGCCAGACGTCTACGCAAAAGCTGGTCTGAACTGCCCTCAGGAAAAAAACACCTTCTCATCAGCGCTCACAATCTGCCCCTGAGCTATGTTGCTGAGGGCGATCCCTACCCCATCCAAATCCGGCGCACCGCCCAGGAAGTCACACGCAGACTCGGGCTACACGAAGGACTCGACTGGACTCTCTGCTGGCAAAGTGCCGTAGGGCCGGTGCGCTGGATGGATCCGACCACCGAGGCAAGCGTTGAAAAGCTCTGTGCCACTGGGGTCGAGCATATTCTGGTTTGGCCTGTTGCTTTTGTCTCCGACCACATTGAAACACTAGTTGAAGTTGAC
>JBILKQ010000239.1:0-2760 GCA_044376655.1 Silvanigrellaceae bacterium | reverse complement strand
AATGACTGCGCTTTTCTCCTTACATAAAGCGATGAAGCTTTCTCAGCCACTCTGCTTGGCATTGCTTATGGGCAGCATGTTCATCAGCGGTTGCGCATCAATAACGGTGAAAAGCAAACCCGCGGGCGCAGAGGTCTTCCTGGCCGTGCCCGGAAGGGAGAATCCTCAGCTGCTGGGCACCACCCCGTACAACAAAGATCTTGGCGAAATCAAAAAGATCGCCAACAAGAGCACAATTCTCCTCACTGTGAAGCGTGCTGGCTACGTGAGTCAGAACTTTGTGGTTCCCAATCTCGGTGGCGGACAACTGGAAATAGAAGCCCTGCTCCAGCCTATTGGTTCTGAGGACTTCAGCACAGTCAATCTGGCTGTGCGCTTGGTGCTCGAGGCCGAGCGACAGATCCTTGATCGCAACCTCAAAGAGGCACTCAAAACCCTGGAAAAAGCTAAAGCTGCCAATCCCAACATTGCCGCTGCGTACATGTTTGAAGGCTACATCCACATACTACAAAATGACAAAGAAAAGGCACGCGAAGCCCTTTTCAAGGCCTTAGCACTCGACCCGCAAGACACCGAGGTTCGCTCCATGCTCACAGATGTCGGTGCAAGTCCGGAGCCTGCTGCACCCAAGGGTCGCAAAAGATGAGCATCCTCAGGTGCCTCTCTCCGCTATTGGTCGCAAGCTTTTCGTTCTCCATTGGAGCCCGTGCCGAGGTCAACTCTGCGCTGGTGGTCTCCTCAGGGGTGATTCTCGCCAACTCCAGTGGCTATCAAACGGGCTCCGAGATGTTTGCCAAAAACTTCGACTTCAAGTGGGTTTCCTTTCAATCGCGAATTCTAGCTGCAGTGGGTGAATTTCAAGTTGCACTTGCAAACAAATTCCAAGTCACACAAATCATGGAAACCCGCGTCGGTGTTCAATACTACCCATTCGCCTATGGGGTCGACTTCAACGACCTGCACAGCAGCAGCCAACTCAAATACACGGCGAATCTGAAACCATATGCGCATGGCAAACTCGGCTATGGCCGTTACTTTATTACGACCACTGACCTGACTGCTCTCTCAGAAATTGCATCAAACTACATTTCGGTCGGTGGCGGCATGGGTACCCAGTACCAGCTCAGTGAATCAACCGCCCTCGACATCAATCTTGATGGCTCCTACGCGCTCGGCACCAGCCCGGCACCATTTACCGGTCTGCTTATCAGGGCACGATTTGGGCTATTTTTGCTCCTTTAACACCGACAGTCCCCCCTAAAGTTCCTGGGCACTAACGACGATCCCATCCTACGGGCCTGAGCAGGTCCGGAGGAGAAAATTGGCAAAATGACGGGAGTTTTTCACAAGTCACTGAAAAACCTCACGATGTTGCTATTTGGTAGCATCTCGGCGAGCGTCGTTTTGTTTTCGTGTTCCGGCAAGATCACCGACAACGCCGAGCTGGGGTGGAAGGTCGAGGTGATTGGTGGGGCTCAAGTCACCCTGCCCCGCAGACCGTTTGGCAACCCCGTAGAAATAAAAATCTTGGACGTTTCGGGTCAGCCCGTGGCTGACGCCGTAATGGAATATCGATTGGTTGAGGCCAAGGAGCTCGGCTCGGGAGAAAATGTGGGCGCGGATGTTCTGGCCAAGAGCTGGGACAGCCCAAAAGCCGCCATGACCTCATCTGACTCCGCGATAAAAACTGCAGCCACGGAAGCAGCCTCAAAGCAAACGTCTACAGCTTCGAATGCAGATGGAACAACCTCGACCAAAAAGCCCGAAGATGAAATCGAAGAAAGCGTGGGCCGGATTGAACAGTTTGATGCACGCACCAACCGCGAAGGAAAAGCTCGGGTATGGCTTTTTGCACCCACAGGTTTCAATAAAAAGATTGCTGTTATTGCAAAAGCTGGACGCGATGCGAAGTTCAAGCCCATCTACTCATACGCAATCTTAAGCACATCCGACACCAAGGGTGGTGCGCGTCTTACACTTTCAACCACGGGAGTAAGAAAAGAAAAGGCTGGTGAGGAGTTCGACATATGGCTCAATGTACGCGACAACTCAGACCGCATAGCTACTTCATTTGAAGGCGTGAAGACGGTCAAGTTCGAGGCCGCACCGCAAACATCATGGGGTGGCTTTAAGCCCGAATTCCCGAGCGGTGAGGTCACCTGCGAATTCACAGGTGGACGCTGCTTGATTCCCAAGGGTCCGTTCATCTTGCGAGTGCCCGAAGAATTGAGTGTCACGGTTTCTTTGCTCGACAACTCACTCGAACCAGTCACAGACCAGATCACGGTCACATCAGACAATGAACGCAAATATATAGCCTTGAAAAACACCCCGGGGAGGCCAACCGAGCAAACCCAACGCTATGAACAATTAAACATGCTCCCAGGCGGAGTCGCCGAACTTTATGCGGCCTGGATGGATACGAATGGCAACTATCTTGAAGATTTGGTGAGTGCCACCTGGGCTCTTGACTCACCTCGCTTGGCTGAGGGGATGTCAAGTACTACCGGCGCGAGAATCACATTTGCACCGACAAAGACAGGCACAGGATGGCTTTCGGTAACCTCCGACAACCTCATGTTGAGAGCGCCGATTCCCGTAATTATTCCGGCAAACGATTTCGTTCGCTGGGCATTCAGAATCAACGGCGCAGAAGCTCAACGCGCAGCCGACGGCAGCCTTACCCCGCCGATTGTGAAGGCCGGAGCCTGCGTCGACGTAGACGTGTACGCTTCAGATACCTACGGAAACATTGTGCCA
>JBILKQ010000024.1:0-25457 GCA_044376655.1 Silvanigrellaceae bacterium | reverse complement strand
CCAGCTCTTTGTGCTGTTCTTCGTCATCTTCATACCGGCCGGTTTGATTGTCCGTACCGCCGGCACAACCCTGAGAAAATTGGCGCGCACGGGTATCAAAGTGCAAACAGAGCTATCGCAGTCGTTTCTTGAAAAAATGAAGGGCTGGCAAACAATCCAATCTTTATGCTCAAAATCTCTCGAACTGCAAAAGTTCGAGGAAAAGAATTCGGCTATTTTCCACATTTGGAGACGCTCGGCACGCGCGAAAGCTCTGTCATCACCTACGGTCGAATGGTTGGGGATCACGGCCGGTGCTTTCGTGCTTGTGCTCGCACTCCGCCGCGTCTCTGAAGGCGCCCTGCCGAGCACCATCCTGACGGCATTTCTTGTCACAGTGGCGCAACTCTCAGGATCTCTGCAGACCGCGGTGAATCAGTTTAACAGCACAAAAAAAGGAAGCGCCGCTCTGAAGCGACTGCTCGATTTCATGGACGACCCTCAGTCTGTTTCGTCCGGTGAAAACAGGTTTGCCCCCGATGCAAGGTCGCCAAGGTCCAAAAATTTTTTACGTTTGAGCGGACGCGAACTGCACATCGAGCGTCCAGGGCAAGCCGGACATCCACTGGTCTACGCTCTGAACTTCAGCCTGACCCGTGGAGACAAATTAGCAATCGTTGGCCCATCAGGCGCAGGAAAGTCCACTTTGCTAGAATGCATCGCCGGGCTCCGTAATGTAGACGGCGGTGCAATTTACCTTGAGACCGATGGCTCGGCTCCGATTGTGAATCCGATGCTCGCGGAGCATCTCAACGTCGCCTATCTCACCCAGGAGCCGTTTTATTTTCCTGGAACAGTCGGCGAGAATGTGTGCTATCCCGAAATATTCGATCCCTCAGATCATATGCAGGCCGAACGCATAGAAACTGCGCTAAATCGGGCATGCCTGACGAACAAAAACATCGACGACTCCGTCCTCTCTCTTTCAGGTGGAGAAAAGCAGCGCCTGGCATTTGCAAGAGGCTTTTTTGCACAGCCCTCATTCTGGCTGATTGATGAGGGCACCTCTGCGCTCGATTTGGCCACAGAAGCCAAGCTGCTTGCTCATCTCGATCTTCATGCAGCAGATTCAGTCAAAATTTTCGTAGCACACCGCTCTGGAATGAAAAGTTTCGCAACTCAGACTATTGTTGTTGGTCAGGATTCACAAGGGAGAACATGATGAAAGCATTGAGCGCATTGATTGCAGGCCAAGACGTCCAATCGCAAGACAATCTCTTTCAGTCACTGAACCCAGCAAACCTAAACGATATCGTAGGTACCTACGCAAGCGCCGACAAAACAGTATGCCGTGACGCCTGCAACGCAGCTCGCGAAGCTTTTCCAGCCTGGTCGGCAACACCCGCACCAGTGCGCGCCTCCGTTCTCCAAAATTTTGCGCACCTTATTGAACGTAACAAAACAGCCCTGGCTCAACTGTTGACTCGAGAAATGGGAAAGCCCATCCGCGAGGCGCTCGGCGATGTCCAGGAGGCCATCGACACGTGCCACTTCTTTGTATCAGAAGGCCGTCGCCTTTATGGACAAACCGTCCCAAGCGAGATGCCCCTCAAGGAACTTTTCACATATCGCCGCCCCGTGGGTGTTTTCGCCTGCATCACCGCGGGCAATTTCCCAGTTGCCGTACCGTCTTGGTATTTCGTACCAGCTCTGCTGTGCGGAAATACCTGCGTTTGGAAACCTTCAGAAGACACACCCGAAACCTCGCTTGCTTTCTACAAGTTGCTCATGGCAGCGGGCGTTCCAAAAGGAGTCTTCAACGTCGTTTTTGGAAGCGGTCAGATCACCGGTGCAGCGTTGATTTCTCTTGTCGATGAAGGATTGATCGACAAAGTCGGCTTCACTGGTAGCACAGAAGTAGGCCGACAAATTGGGGAAATTTGTGGTCGCAATTTGCAATCTCCTTGTCTGGAATTGGGGGGCAAAAATCCATTGGTTGTGACGGAGGATGCAAACCTTGACGCTGCCCTTCAGGGTGCGCTCTGGGCTGCTTTTGGCACAGCAGGGCAACGCTGCACGTCGTTGGGCAACCTGATTCTCCATGAGAGCATCAAGGCCTCATTCCTCCAGAAAATGCTCGAGAAGACGATGTCTCTAAAAATTGGCAACCCAAGATCGGAAGACATTTTCTATGGCCCAATGATCAGCCAGAAATTCATGAAAAATCACCTTGATAACATTGAAAATCTCGTTGAAAAGCATCACAAACTTCTGACCACTATGAATGGGCAAATTTCATCAGCTGCTGACTGGAGTGGATTTTCGGGTGATGCGCAGAATGGAATCTATGCCTTTCCAACCATTGTCGACAACGTCCAAAAATCGGACCGCATTTACAAGACTGAAACCTTTGGGCCTCTCATTAACGTGATGACCTACTCAAATCTGGATGAAGCCATTCAACTTGCCAATCAAACCGGATACGGTTTGAGTTCCGCGATCTACACTAAGAACATTGAAACAGCCTATCGCTTCAAAACGGAAATTAAGGCCGGCATGACCAGTATCAACAACAGTACGACTGGTGCAGAAGCGCATCTGCCTTTTGGCGGTAACGGCAAAAGTGGAAATGGCAGCCGACAGTCGGGAATCTGGGTGATCGACCAATTCACACGCTGGCAGGCCGTCAATTGGGATGTCAGCGGCAAACTGCAATTGGCCCAGATGGACACTGGATACATTTCGCCTACTGACCTAATTTTGCCCACTCAAAAATAATCTTGAGGCTGCATTAGTTCTCTGACCCGGACCAACCACCAGAGGGTAGACTGGAGGGAGGGCCGGGAGACGATCATGGAAAAAATTATTCCACTCGCAGCATACCTTGCAGCTGAGCTTGAGTCAGAGCGTTGCAAAATCATTCCTGCAATCACTGAACAAGTCTCAAGACAGGAAGGGCAAGACGGTGGTCTGTGGAACCTGCTTGCGATGTTACCCTCACGCCTCGAACGAGTGCAGGTTGTGAGCTCTCTCGCTATTTCCATCCATCCTGATGCTTCTTGGACTGTCTGTAACTATCTCCTGAATGACCCGGAACAAGACGTAGTAGGCAACGCCATTAATGCCATGACACGCTCTAAAATCAGAAGTTTTGCACACAGAGCATTTCATTATCTGAAGAGCCCAGAGCGCCCTCAGCGGATTCTTTATTGTCTTGCTCGCTATTGTGAAGAAGCTCATGATGGACGAATTGCGCAACAACTCGCACCCACACTTGCAACCGACCTCTCTGACGCCTACTTGGCTCGCTCCTTTAATGCCCTCTACCGCCACGGTATAAAGAGCGAACCAGCACTGAGTGTCGCTCATGAATTGGTATCATCACACATTGATGCAACCAACATGGACAGAAAGGCGGCTGTGGCCGCTATCACCTATCTGTTTTTTGCTGGAAGCCCAAAACATATTTCCGCGTTGCGAAACATCCAAACTCGAGTGACCATCCCAGAGCTGCGTCGGCTCTTGAATTGGGGCTTGAAAGAGATCAGTCTGCTGAGCTCGGACAACGACTCAAGTTTTTCGAAGCTTTTAGGGGAACTGTTTTGGAGAGAAAACTTCACTCAGCTCGAAGCCAATTTCACGGGCTATGGATGCTTTGAGTCGACCGAACTCCTCGAAAGTCTGCGGAGTCTGGAAAAGTCTGGAAAACTTCCCGAGCTTGTCGTTCTCACCGAAAGAATCCTAAAACTCGGAAACAAAGAGTGCATTGAATGGCTTGCAAGTCATAAAACTTTCGGAATCGCGGCCATTCAGACTGACCCGTCGGCTGCTTCCATCAGAAAACTTTGGAGCGACCTTTGTCCCGCGGGCATTTCAAGCTTCACCGCAGCCCTGACCAATCCACAGAACCTAAAGATATGGATGTCGGAATCGCCTGAGTTATTGGCTATCCATATGACCGAGGCCGATATCGAAGGCTTGCAGGAGAGTCTGGGCGAATGGCCTAAAAAAGGTTTCACTTCAGACCCCTCCCTTACACTCAATGTTTGCTTGGGCTCAATTCTCGCGATTGAAAACGCAGTTATTAATCATTCGCTTGCAGAAAAGAAAGCTCAGAAATTACTAGAAAAGCTCATCACTACATTGAAGCAACTTTGTGACCAGAATCAAAGTGCAGCGACAAACAACTCCGTTCTCTCGGCCCTCATGGGCTGCAGGCTTGAGAACGAAACCCTTACGAAGTTTTTGAAGGGTCTTCTTGCTGAAATCAGCTGGATCGACATCGCCTACATCCATCTCCGACCAGATGACATTTCATTTCCAAAGGGCGTCTTGGAGCGCTTTGAAAATACAGCAAGGCAAAACACTTCAAGAGACAGAGATGATTTGAGCCTTTTGAATCTCACTAGAACAACTGCATTAGCCCTTTTAAGCTATCGACTAGATATGGCTCCAAAAACTCAAGAAGCTGTTTCTCGTTTTGCACAGATGTGCCTTTTGCTTGATCCGAACCGAAACGTTGAAGCACTTACTGGAGAACACTCGGAAGAGAGCTCAGACAGCGAAGAAAGCGACTCCGGAGCTGTGGACTGGTCCGGTCATTCTGTTGTCGATCGTCCCGTTGCACGCTGGGGTGCAATCATCGGTTCATTGCTGGTTGCGCAGAACCGAGACAATTCCTGCAACTCGGGATCATTGGACATCGAGGAAACCGAAACACAGCTGCGCGAAGCAATGCGCACGGCTGCGCATGTGGAAAAGCGCTGGATAGCAAAAGCACTGGCACAATTGGGCACGGACGAGGCGATCAAGACCCTCCTGTACCAGGGACTGCAGCACATTGACGGGGAGTTTGTTTCTCACGTTATCCGAGAGCTTCTGCCTTCACCACATCCTAGAGCGCAGCAGGCACTGATACGCTGCGTTGGTCGCAATGCAATTACAGATGAATTGAAGCTGAATATTCTTGACGAAATATCAATACATAATCCCGAAGAGATTCTGCAGGAGCTCAAGACCCTCGAGATTCTGAGACTTCCTCAGCATATCGACGATGCGGTGCGCGATGCAGTGGGAAGAGTTGCCGCGCTCATCGATCAAAAGGACTCTGTGAATGTTCCGGAGTTGGACAAAAAAATAATCCGCATGGATGGACAGGACGTTGATACAACCATCCGAAGCATCTTGCCAAACAGCGACCTCCTCAACGTCGACGCACGCTCGGCATTGCGAACAGCTGAGATGATTCTCTTGCAAAGCCGGGGCTGGACGCAGGGTGGGATGGATTTAAGCCCTATTGTGAACATGCACACGAAAGCAGTTGAGCTGGTGCTGAGGGATACATTCGAGCCCTACACCGATTCACTTCTGCGCAAGGGACAGCTCTCAAGAAAGCTCGATATTCTCGGCTATGCGCGCCCCATCCCCGAAAAAATGCAGATTTTCGAGGATTATCTCGCGACACTTCCGGTAATTAAAACGATCCCATACTTCTCAAAATTCAAACTGAGAAAGATGTTGCGCGGAGTTTGTCTGTACCGTCCAGGAAAGCGTTTTACCCTGGATGGGCCAAAAGCATTTGCTCTATTCTTCTTGGTGACCTCGCGGCTGAAATGCAGCTTTGGCTTGGAAAAAATGCTGCCCCTTGGAATGGAAAGCGACATTGAGCTGTTTGAATACATCAAGTTGATCCATTCACTCCAGGACAGTCGAAATCGTGCCGTGCACGAAGGGTTGACCTGGGAAGCCAAAGACGAAATTGAGACAATGCGTGCACAGGCCTTCAAGGTCATCGAGATTTCGCTGAGACTAAAGAAGCATCTGGCACAGTTGGAGGTCTCTCGTTCTCAAGCCAGCGCAAATGGAATTGAATTGGGAGCCTGACAAGCAATGGGACTGAGAATTCAGACAAATATCCAGTCAATCAACGCACAGCGTCAGTTGGGCCTCTCAACCCAACGGCTGAACTCCCATATGGAAAAGCTCTCCAGCGGGTACCGTATCAACAAGGCGGCCGATGATGCGGCAGGCTTGGCGATCAGTGAAAATCTGCGCTCGGAAGTCAGAGGTCTGCAACAGGCCAGACGCAATGCTCAGGATGGAATCAGCCTAGTTCAGACCGCCGAGGGAAGCCTGAACGAAATCACAAATATTCTCTCACGCCTTCGCGAACTCAGCGTTCAGTCGGCTAGCGACACAATTGGCCCTGTGGAACGGGGTTTTCTCCAGAAAGAATTCTCTTCTCTCAAGAATGAAATCGACCGGATTGCTAACTCAGCAGACTTCAATGGAACCAAGCTGCTTGTGGGAGAAAACCAGCTCCCAGAGGAACTGCAGCGTAATGGCAACCTACCGCCGCTTGAGATTCAGGTCGGTTCGGATTGGAACCCCCTGACCGATGGGCGTAACGTCCAGAATCCCACCAATGTCATCCGGATCGAGCTTCAGGACCTGAACGCCCTGACAGAGGGCCCCAATTCTTTGAACATCGGGAGCGCTGAAAGCCCGGACGGCACACGCATCGATACTAAAGAGATGGCCCAGCTCAGTATGGAACGCCTTGATGATGCACTGGAAAAGGTCAATTCATATCGAGCGACCCTAGGTGCGGTGCAAAACAGGCTGCAAAGCTCGGTTAGTAACCTGGGAATCCGTATCGAGAACCTCGACGCAGCCAAGTCCCGCATTAAAGACGCTGATTTTGCTGAAGAAAGTGCAGGAATGACACAGCAACAGATTCTTCAACAGGCGGGTGTGGCAGTGCTGTCGCAATCGAATCAACTTCCTCAGCTAGCCCTCAAACTTTTAAGTTGAATCCGTAAAAACTTTCATATAAGACGCCGAAACCTCTTGGAATTTACCAAGATGCGTTGAGGCTGCATATGAGCACCAAGCAACAGTTCTCAAAAATCTTCGTTCGCAACGTTACAATCCTTGATTGCGGTGTCTGGGACAAAACACGCGGCCCGGTCGGACGCTCTTGGAGCGTCGATGTCGAATGGCATGGGGCCACCGATGAAGAGGGAGTGGTCGTTGATTTTTCGGCGGCTAAAAAAATCGCGAAGCACATTATCGATGAGCAATTCGACCATCGGTTACTGATTTCCACCCAGAATGTGCGGCCGTCCGAAAACGGAAGGCAACTCTGCGTGCCGCATCACTCGACAGCACCGGAAAACCGATTTCTGTTGGAAACCTACTCCGAGTCACTCTCAATATTAAACGACGAGGTCTTTGACGAACTGGCGCTTGATGCCTGCGGAAAACTCGAAGTTATTTTGGCTCAAGCGATACAAGCAGGGAGCCCATCCAATATTTCACGCGTGAAGGTAAAATTAAACTGGCATGCCCAAGCGGAGGAGCCTCATTTTTTCAATTACCTCCACAGCCTGCGCCTTCACAACGGAAACTGCCAACGATTCCACGGACACAGCAACGTTGTGGAGGTGTTCCGCAACGCAAGCCTCGACCCTCAGGCGTCTGAACAAGTTGCCCGATACCTTGATGGGAAGTACCTTGTGACGCCGTTTTACACCTGTGAACGAAACCAGCTGAATCTGGACGGCTATAGCGATGTCCTGACTGGATTTGAGTTCAACTCAGAAAACCACATGTGGATCAGATACAATGGCACCCAAGGTGAGGTTGTCGTGTGTGCACCGCGGCATCGGGTTGTTTTGATGCCGGACGAAAGCACCATTGAGAATATTTCGGCTTGGGTTTACGCCACATTCTTTGCAGACAGTGTGGGAGTGGAAGTCCGCGGCTACGAAGGACTCAACAAGGGTGCGCTGTTTCCATGAGCGAGGGCCAGACCTATCTCGTCAACGAATTTTATCCCTGCCTTCAGGGTGAGGGGCCACACCTAGGCAGACCGAGTGTTCTGGTGCGTCTGCAGATCTGTAACCTACGGTGCACCTGGTGTGACACGCCCTACACCCACACGCTTCGCAGTGACCCCCTCGACAAGAACAACCCTGCGGGCAAACAGAAATTCAGACGAATGACGCGCGACGAGCTGGTTGCTGAAATCAAATCATACGATCAAATCCGCCACGTCATTCTTTCTGGCGGTGAACCAACTTTGCAAAATCTTGCTCCAATTGCGGAAGCTTTGAGCGCGACACACTCAATTGAAGTGGAAAGCAACGGTACTCAAATTCCTCATGTGGCGCATGCCTCCTTCAGCTCAAACCACTATGCGCTTATGGAATGGAACATTTCACCAAAAGGCAGGAACGCTGGCCAGGTACTAAACCTTGAGGCACTGAGACACTGGGCCACACTCAATCCCAATCAAGTGAAAGTGAATTTCAAGTTTGTGATTCGAAAAAAAGAGGTTGAAGAGGACCTTGAAGAGGTCGAATCGGTGATCAGAGATGCTGGGATTGCGCCTGGCAAGGTCATCCTCATGGCCGAGGGAACACGACCGGAAGACCATCTGGCAAACACATGGCTTGAAAAGATCTGCCTTGAAAAAGGCTGGCGCATGAGCACTCGATTGCACGTTCTGACGCACGGAAACCTGCGCGGGGTTTAACACCCCCCTGACCAGCGGCAACGCCTTTTCAATCCGATGTAAAATCGTTGAAACTCAACCAATCGAAGGAATAACGACGCTTTTCCGAATCGGGGAGATTCTCGATCGAGAGGGTGAGAATTCGCATAGGTTTTTTGCAGCGAGTGAAGTCAAAGAATCTCTTCCATCCCTCACCTTCCACATTTTCAGACCACTCAATGATTGCAATCGCCGATGCACTGAACTCGATCTCCAGACCCAAATGCATTAGCTCTTCAGCCCTGCGGATGCGATAAAGATCCATGTGACAGATGCGCGCGACAGAATCTGCAACAGAATTTGGAAGGTCGATCACATTCAAGAGCGAGAAGGTTGGACTTGCCACCAGCTGCTGCGAGCCCATTGACCTCGCCAAGTGTGCTACGAAAGTGGTCTTTCCAGCTCCCAAATCGCCGCTCAAAAGCATAAAATCCAGGGGCCTGAATCTCTTGGCCAAAGCTTTAGCCAAAAGTGGAACGTCAGAGAGCGCCAAATCGACAGACGATTGACCACCAGCGTCCCAAGAATTGAGATTTTCACTCTTGAACATCTGCCACCTTCACTCGATGAGATCAGAAAGGCTCTGCTATCACATCACGCTGAAGCAGCGAAATAAGCAGCTGAGCAACACGTGCTGCGGTCTGGGCACCCGGAGCACGTTCAAGCTGACGCTTGAGTTCTGCATTCTGTGTCCTGAGCTGATTGAGCAACGACACAAGTTTTTCCGGGGTGAGTTCATGCTCATCGCACCAACTTGCCCAGCCCTTGGACGAGAAGATTTTTGCATTGATGATTTGGTCACCGCGGCTTTGATGCAGTCCCAGGGGAACGAGCAACATCGGAATACGGGCTGCAGCCAATTCAAAGATGGATGAGGCACCAGCCCTGCACAGAGCGAGATCTGCTGCTGCATAAGCGAGAGACATCTCAGCTCCCAGAAATTCATATTGTCTATAATTTGGCCCAAATTCTCCGGAAAAACCCTTACCTTTGCCAACAATGTGAATGATATTCCAAGACGATGCCAACTGAGGAAGCGCCGCAGCGACTCGCTTATTGAGCCCTTCAGCGCCCAGACTCCCGCCAAAAACCAAGAGCGTTGGGAGCTCGGGGTTCAATTTAAAAAAAGAGACCGCGGCCTCACGAGTTTTGGTGAACAATTCAGAACGCAAGGGCAAACCCGAAGCACGCACGCGTGAGTGGTAACGCGCAGGAATCCATTTAAAGGTCTCTTCGAAAGACACAAGAGCACGCTTCGCGAAAGGGAGAGTCAGGCGTGTTGCGAGTGCTGGAGTTGCATCGGACTCATGAATAACCACCGGAATCCTATTCAACCAGGCAGCCCAAACAACAGGAGCGGAGACAAACCCGCCCTTTGAGAACAAGCAGCCAATGCGCAGCTTACGCATCATGATGAAGGCCGTGAAAAAACCGATAACGATGTTGATGGGGTCAATGAAGTTTTGCCAACTGAAATAGCGCCGAAGCTTGCCGGTTCTGATGGGAACATAAATCCAGTTTGGCTGCGACTGCGAAACAATGTCACGCTCCATACCGTTGCGGCCACCAAAATAAACAACTCTGATTTCACCGGAGTTGATTTTTGTGGCAATGGAGGAATCGGGGTTGGTCGCAACGGCGAAATGCGGCAGGACATGCCCCGCTGTTCCCCCTCCCGTCAGGCCAAGAGTCAACGGTTCTCGCATATCCATACCTCGCACAGGATATCAAAGGTGTTCAGTCGTATTCCAAGTGTAATGATACGACTGATCTTCTATTTCGAAAGCTGCAGGTGCCATTTTCAATGGAGCAAAAGTATCGACCATGATTGCCAGCTCGTTGGTCTCACGTGCACCCACGCTCTTTTCGTACATTTCAGGATGAGGCCCGTGCGGAATTCCGCCTGGGTGAAAGCTCATGCTGTACTGGTCGATACCCTTGCGGCTCGTGAACTGCCCGTGAACATAAAAAAGAATTTCATCGCAATCGACGTTGCTGTGCGGATATGGGCAGGGAATAGCATTCTTGGCGAAATCCACCACGCGCGGAACAAAATTCATTATGTAAAATCCGCGCCCACTGAAACTCGTGTGGATCGAGGGTGGCAAATGTACCGAGCTTGTCTTGGGCTGATAGGCATGCACTGAGAACGCATAAGGGTAGCACCAGCCGTCCCAACCAACCACCTGATAGGGAAACTCAGTGTACTGATGACGGGTCAGCTGCTGGTTTCTTTTCACTATGAAAGCGGGGTTATCGGATGCACCCAAGGTCAAGAGACGTGAGGGCGAGCGAAAATCACGGTGTGTATAAGGAGCATCGAGACGCAACTGGCCTTGCGGCAAACGGAATTCGCGCGGAACACCGAAATCTTTCCTTCCTTCCACGCACATCATGTAGAGCGGTTTATTCATCTGAAAGCGATATGCGATTCCCTTGGGGATACAAACGTAATCGCCTTCTTTGAAATCGATTTCACCAAAGACGGTCTGAAGAACCCCGCTTCCCTCGGCCACAAAATGCATTTCGTCGGCATCACCGTTGATGAAAAATTCAACGCAATTTTTGTCGGGACGGGCAACTCCAATGGTACAGTCATCGTTGAAGAACAAGGTTTTGCGCGACTGAAGGAACGTTCCGCCCTGAGGATGCAAAGGTGTCTTGATATGACGCCTTTTCAGCTCCACCTCCGAAGCGGAAGGTTTGTGAGGAAAGCCAGAGTTCTTCAAATCGAATGCCTCAACCTTAACCTCATGGGTCGGAGCACGACGTTGGTAAAGGATTGAGTACAGGTCGCTGAAGCCATCGCGCGTGAACACGTGCTCGGCCAGCATTTTTCCTTCGTACTCAAATACGGTGTGTGGCTTTTCTGAAACGGCACCCAAGCGTCTGTAATCAATCATTTCAACTCCCACATGTGTCCGGTTTCCCCTTGACTTCCAAGTGCGCTATTCTCTCCACTCTGAGGGGAAAATCAACCTCAACAGAGGCCACACTAATGAGGGATTTCAACGCATGACACAAGCTCTTCTTATCGTGGGCGACCCTCTCGACAGGCTCAATTTTGGCTCGGACTCTTCGCTGGCGATGGCCCAAGCAGCGCTTGAACTCGGCCTTTCCGTATACTGGACAACCCCTGAGGCTATCGATCTCCTCAATCGCGACGTTATTGTCAAAAACCCTGTAAAAATTGACAAAGTCTTTCTCGATAAGGCTCCTCAGGTTTCGTTTTCAAACAAAACCTTGGACCTAGCAAAGCACTTTCGGCGCGTCTTGGTTCGAAAAGACCCTCCCTTCGACGAGCACTATACCTCTCTATGCTGGCTTTTAACGCAGCTCCCCGCTGGTATCGTTGTCAATTCGCCTCAGGCGCTCCTGCTCAACCATGAGAAACTCGCCCCGATTCTTCTCGCGCGTGCCGGAACCATACCAGAGTACGCTCTGGTGCCTCAGCTTATCTCACACTCAACCCAGAGCCTGGTTGAATACGCCACTGAGCTTTTTCAAACTGCTCACTCACTCTTAAAGACCCTTGAAAACCAACCCGAATTTGCTACCTATTCCTACAAAGTGCTCTGCAAGCCCTGGCGCGGTCATGGCGGGCTTGGTGTGCAAACATTCTCATCTGTCGAACAGCTTTCCCAATGGCTCAACCAACTCCCCCACAATCCAAACACGACTTTGCTGGAAGAACGAATTATCCTTCAACCACTGCTGCCAGAGATTTTCTCGCAGGGGGACCGGCGAGTTTTTATAGTCAATGGACAGGTTTTGTTCGATTTTGTTCGACGCCCGGCGACAGGCCGAGTGGAGGCCAATTTGGCTCAAGGTGGAAGTGCAGAACTCAGTGAGATGAGCCCTCTGCAGAAAGAGCTCTCCGAGAAAATCGCCGTAGCTCTTAAACAGCGCGGCGTACTTATCGCTGGATTGGATTTTATTGGTGACAGAATCACAGAAATCAACATCACTTCTCCAACAGGACTGCGCACGTACGAATCCCTCAGTGGCAAATTGATATCCAAGGCTGTGGTTCAAGGATTGATGGAGTAAGCATGGGTAACCCCAAACAAAGTAACAATATGCGCTCCATATTCGTGCTCATTTCGACCCAATTCTTAATAGTCTCCTGTGCGAGTAAACATGGCTGGCCTGCAGGTTCTGAGACCACGTATTTCATGAACTCGGTTGCTGAACTGCATAAAAACTGCCGGTTGAAACCCAAGAGTGGTTTCACCGCTGATTTGGTCATCTCAGGCCAGGGAACAGCGCGCATCGAGGCAATTTGGGATACTCAACGTCAAATACAAGGTCAGATCTTGAACCCTATTGGTGAAGATCTGCTGAACTTCAGAATCGATGAATCGGGCCTGCAGCTTGTTGATCACAGTGTCCAGGCTCCTGAAGACGTTCTGACTGCGCTCGATTTTCTCGCCCAGATGGGCACAGGCGAAACACGAGCACTGCTGTGTTCTGGACTGTTCCTCACAGCCAAAAACATCGAACAGAAAGACCCACCTCTGGCTGAACCCGAGTCAGAGCGAGAAATTGAACTGCCAGGAAGAAACCAATGGTACCTATCGAGCAGAGCGAGTCTCACCAAGAGTGAAAGCGAGGGAAAACGTCCTCAGATAAGAATTACGACGGAAATCAGCAAACCTGTTCTGTTTTGGAAAAAGCAGGTAGCCACCGTGGATTGGCAGCAGGGCGAACTCAATATTCGCACTCAAAGGTTGAACATCAGATTGTCGTTCCTCGATTTTGAGTGACCTTGCGGTTGACCTCTTGAATTAGATCTTTGGGTTTGCTCTTGGCTTTCTCGCGTTCCTCTTCAGTCTTTCTTCGGCGCGCCTCAAGGGTTTCTACCATTGATGAAAAGGTGGCAAAAGCAGATTCAAAATCTTCGTCTGAGAGTCCCTGAACCTTGGACAAGAGCTGTTGCAAAATGAAATTACGTTTCTGAAGACGCCCCAGACTGTCGCAGCGAGCGGCTTGATCTTCCATCATCCGGGCGAGTTCCAGCTCATTGAAACCTTGAGTCATGGGTGAACACTCCATCCAACTCTGTTTGCACTCGGATCGGCGCATTTCTGCTTGTCTGTAAGCTGCGCCACACGATTGACAGTGCACGGTTCGCAGGGTGTCCTCTCCCCAGCTGGAACGCGGTAGCATCATCGTGTTCGCGGAGGATAATTATGATTCGCGCTTTGATTGTGCTCTTTATGCTGATAGCCACTGCAGCTGGCTCGGCCGCCTACTGGGCTCAAGACTGGTGGCATGCAACAGTGAAATTGCCGTCACCCGTTGAATTTGAAGTGCGCGAAGGAGCAACACTGCAAAGTGTTTCCAATGAACTGGTCCGGCTCAAGGTGATCGATGCACCAGCGAAACTGTTCGAGATTGGCTGGCGCCTGACCCTGCCCAAAGCCACAGTGAAGGCCGGGGACTACCGTCTTGAAAACTCCTTGTCACCCAAGCGTATCGCCTCAATTCTGGCTTCAGGCCAGACAGTGACAATCACATTCACGATCCCGGAAGGCTGGAACACTTTTCAGATTGCTGAGCGTCTTGAGAAGGTGTTTCCCAAGACAAACAAGAAAAAGTGGCTCGAATACATGCGCGATCCGAAACTGTTAGCTTCCGTCCCGACAAAACCAACCTCAGTGGAAGGCTTTCTTTTTCCGGAGACTTACACTTTCAATCCGAGAACGGCACCGCATGAAGTTCTAAAAACAATGGTGGAGACCTTTTTAAAAAGCGTACCAACTGATCTCCTCGAAAAGGGTGCTGCGCGAAAACTCAACCCATTCGAGATTGTTACCCTGGCTTCGATCATAGAAAAGGAGACGGGGAAACCTGAGGAACGTCGTCACATCTCCTCTGTTTTCCACAATCGACTGCGCATTGGAATGCGTCTGCAGACGGACCCGACTATCATCTACGGTATCTGGGAACGCTATGATGGCAATATCAGAAAGAGTGATCTGAGAGAGCCCACTCCCTACAACACCTACGTCATACCAAGACTGCCACCTGGCCCCATTGCGAGTCCGGGGCTTCTGGCGCTAGAGGCCGCGGTCGATCCACTCGAAACGGAAGACCTGTATTTTGTTTCTCGAGGTGATGGCAGTCACATTTTCTCGAGCAACTTGAAAGACCATGAGCGAAGCGTGTACCAGTACCAAATCTTGCCCTCCCGCCGAGGCGCGTCACGCAACTGATCAGGAGAATTGAATTTTGAACAACGGAGATTTGTGGTGGTCAGTTAGTTCTCCAGAGACTCTCATTGATGCTCCTGCACTGGTCACGCACTGGGAGAGCGAGCTCTTCGCACTCTCCAAACACCAAAACCAGCCTGGTGAGCGCGAAAGGGCGCTGCAGTCCTTGGGAGATTTGAGTAAAACTCTCTGGCAGGCGTTCAATACCGAACGCTCTAATCTTGATCGCGATTACATGTCTTCAGAGAGACACCTCAGCGCATATCTGTCTGCTTTTTTCATTCCAAATATCGAACGTTCCCGATATGTTTTAACACGCCGGCACTCGGCCAACCTTCTAAGTGAAATACTTAAGAAGGAAACCATCCGAATTCTAGACTTTGGTGCAGGACCGCTCAGTAGCACCTTTGGGCTTCTGATTGCACTTGGTGAAATCTCGTCACAACTCAAAGAAACAAAAAAGACACGCAAGGTCAGTATCGTTGCTGTTGAACGCTCAGAAAGAGCAATACGCATGGCGCAAGACTGGCTTACAAAATGCACCAACCCAAGTATTCAGATAGAGGTCGAGCGACGCACGTCCGTGCCAGTTGATCAGGTCTTTGATATTATTTTGGCCTCGAATGTGTTTAACGAAATTCCACTCAAGCATCACCTGAAAACGTTCACAGCGCTTCAAAAATGCCTCGACTATCGTTCAGATAATGCACATTCACTGATGCTGATTGTTGAGCCGGGACAAGAGCTCCACTCCAAAAATCTGGTTGCGCTGCGGGACCAAGTTCTGCTCGAACATAGAGAATTGCATCTGGTTGCCCCTTGTCCACACACAGCGCCATGTCCGCTTGGGGCTGAAATGAAAAGGCCCGATTGGTGTTGGTTTCGTAGAACGTTCAAAGCACCACCGTTCCAACTTGAGCTCGATCAACGTACACAAATTGACCATCAGGATCTGGCCTTCTCTTACCTGGTCTTTTCCAGTTACAAACCACAGCAGAACAGCAGAGCGTGGGCTGTTTGCGTGAGTGACCCCATTCCAATGGGCGATCCTGAAGGCCACCAGAAGCGCCAAGTATACTTCAAAACGAACCGCCTGCCCGAAAGCAGCAAAGCAACAGATGAGAGGATTTCACATCTTGCCCTGCACGGAGCAAAGACGAAACTCTGCTCGCAATCAGGAGAGTTGATGGCGGGAATCAGTGAGGGAGTTGCAGCACCTCTCAGGCATCGGCGCGGCGATGAAATTCAAACAGGCAGGGAATTCGAATTACTCATTCACGAGCGGTAGACATCAAAGGGTGGCGTTGCGTTTTTTCAGCTCCGCCGCATAACCCAAAACATACTCACCAGCGCTCCAAAGGCTCACAAACAGCGCAAGCCACATCGCCACCATGCCCCATGTTGAAAACGAAAAGAAACCCCAGGTCGACCAAACGGTCAGGCCAACGATCCCGACATCGAGAAACAGTGTCTTGGTTTTACCAAGCCAACTTGAGGAGATCATGATGTTGTCTTCGAAGGCTGCCAAGCGGATCGCATTTATTCCAAGGTCGCGCACAATCAAAACCACAGCTATCCAACCTGCGAGTCGGTGCTTTTCGACAAGAATGATAAGTGCGGAGACCACGAGCAACTTGTCCGCGAGCGGATCAAGGAGCTTGCCTAAAATAGACTCAACGCCGTATTTTCGGGCAATCCAACCATCGAAAAAGTCAGTGAGAGCCGCTATAGCGAAGAGGACACCCGCGGCGACGTCAGTCTTGGACCAGCCAATGTCATCCCCCAAGCCCGCAACAACCTGGCCTTGGTTCATCAGAGCAACCACAGCGGGAATACAAGCGATCCTGAGCAATGTTAGTTGATTGGGGAGGCGCCGCAACCAAGGAGCAACATTTTGAGTCATTCCATCTCCACTCGTCTTTGCGTGGTTCAAGCCACGACAGACGATGACAGTGCCTACCACGAAGTCGAGGCTTTCGGAAATTCCCAAACCGGCAATTCGCCGGCGGAGTACAAATACCGTGGCCGCTCCCGAAGGTTACCTTGACTGTTTTTTTCCGCACCACTAACTTTTGCAATCGCAATGAGTGTCAATCAGTCAAGAGCAATTTGAAGTCCCCTTTTGGAGGTAAATATCATGAGCGTTTTGGTCGGACGTCAAGCACCAAATTTCAAGGCAGAAGCAGTTATCAACGGCGACTTCAAAGAGGTACAGCTCTCTGATTATCGCGGAAAAAAGAATGTAGTTCTGTTCTTCTATCCACTCGATTTCACCTTCGTTTGCCCTACCGAACTCCACGCTTTCCAGGAAAAGCTGGCCGAGTTCCAAAAGCGCGATGTTGAAGTTCTCGCTTGTAGCATCGACAGTAAGTTCTCGCACTTCGCTTGGTGGAACACTCCGAAGGACCAAGGCGGAATCGCTGGCGTGCAGTACGCTCTTGTTTCAGACATTCACCGCACGATCGCGCGCGACTACGACGTTCTCTCGGACGGCGGCGTTGCCTTCCGCGGCCTTTTCCTGATCGACAAAGCTGGTGTTGTTCGTCACCAAATCGTTAACGACCTTCCCCTGGGACGCAACGTTGACGAAGCAATCCGCCTGGTCGATGCGCTTGCTCACGTGGAGAAGCACGGTGAAGTGTGTCCTGCTAACTGGTCCAACGGTAAGGAAGCCATGAAGGCGACCAAAGATGGCGTGAGCAAATACCTCGCTAAGCACTAAGCGTATTGATTCTGTTTCAACCCACGAAAAAGGGCCGTCCTCAAAGGACGGCCCTTTTTCGTGTCAAACTCGCTTCATTGTCACCCTTCATAAAAAGAACAATAATCCAGGTATGCAACATTCAGTTTGCAATGCTCTTTCTTCGTCAACTTAGAGGTCTTTGAATGAATCAAAGAACTGCGATCGCCTTGGTGCTGAGCGCTTTCCCACTTTTGGCTCTATCTGACGAGGCTTGCGCCCAAGAGGAACTACCGGCGCCGACGGCTGATGACCGTGAGAGAAGCTCGGATACTGTCAATGCCGGAGAAATCCGCAAGACAGAGGAAAATAGCAAGACCGAAACACAAGCAAGAGACATTGTGAGTGGAACAGGAATTCTGTTCATTGTCCCGCATCTTGATGGTGGCTACATGTCTACGAAGCCAGCCTCAAACAACGTCTTCTCACGCCTTGAAACAGCATCAAGCGGTTGGGTTGTTGAGCCCAAGCTGGGTTTGGGAGTGTTTAGCAAAAAAATTGGTTTGGATCTTCTCGTTGGAATCCAATCTCATTCGCTCAATGGAAACATCATCGGCACAACCGACGACTACGAAACGAACAACGCTCCTGTCACTGAACTTAAGCAAAAAGATGCTTATACTTCAACTCAAGTTGTTCCCTTGGTTGAGGGAAATGCCCGAATTCGATTTTCCAACGGTCAATTTCAGGCCGGTGTTTCAGCCACGGCTCTGTTTGGAGCCAAGAACGCTTTATATTCGTCATTGGTGAATCAGGGCCTCAAGTACGGTGTTCTTGTCGGCCCACAGTTGATATATGAGAACCGAGTTCAGAGACACTATTTCCGCATTGCTGGAGCCGCACAGTTTTTGACCACCGGTAATCAACGCACTGCATCGGTCTTTAAGTTTGGCGCTGCATACTCATATCTTCTTAACTCTCCGTACCTAAAGGTCACCGAGAAAAAGACCGTTGAGTCGAGAGCCCGGGTTCAGAAAAGAGTGGTTGTCACTCGTGGACAAAATCTCGTGCAAAATGAAAATGTGAGCTTCATCTTCGACTCACAGATGATCAACTTCAAATTCAACAGTGCAGATCTCACCGAAAAGTCAAACCAGTTTGTGGTTGGGCTAGCGCAGATTTTCGCGGCACAGCATTCAGACTGGAAGAAACTCGTGGTTGAAGGTCATACCGACTCTAAAGGCAACGATGACTACAACAAAAAGCTCTCCCAACGGCGCGCTAATTCAGTGCGGAATGTACTTGTTCAAAATGGAGTGCCTGCGGAAGATGTTCGTGCAATTGGCTTTGGTGAAGAAAAACTCCTGGTGAGAGAGGAAATGACCGACATTGACTTTGCACGCAACCGCCGCGTGGAAATCAAGGTTGAAGGGATGCGTGACGCACGTATTTTGCAGCGCTCTATCAGAAAACTTCAGTCTGATCTTTTTGGCCGTCGTCCAGCTCGCAAACCAACAGAAGACTCTCAAAACGCAGCACCAGAGACGGGAGCTCCATCCTCAGGTAGAAATGAAGGCCAGTCTGAACCATCAACAGGAACCGACCAATCAAATGGTGACACTCCAAGTTTTGCGCCAGCTCCTGCTGCGCCTGGAACCGCGCCACTACCCGAGAGCCAGGGAGAAACTGGACTATGAAATGTCAAAGAATGCAGAGACAAAGCTTTATATCGTGCGCAATCCTGCTGGCTCTGGGCTCATCAGCCGCTTGGGCTCAGACTACGAGCAAAGAACGCGTGACAGGTACCAAGACCCAGAGAACACGCACCATCGTTAAGGGCGCTTCGTCTGGGTTCAGCGCAATTCTAGGTGGCGAATATGGCCTTATGAACGCCAAGCCTCGCGATACCAAGCTGAGCTCTGCCAAAAAGGGAACTGTGCTTGAAATCAAGGGTTTAGCAGGCTTTCTTTACAAAGACTGGCTCCTAGACTCAGGGCTGGGCTGGTATTCCTACAAACTCAAGGGCGAAGAAATTCTTATCGAAAACGGGACTCCGAGAAACGTGGACGGTGAGCTTGGGGTCTCAGGTCTATTCGTTGAGTTCTCGCCATCCTACCGGATCACCGACAACCTTTTCGCTGGCTTGATTACCCAGGTGCGTTTTCCAGCGCAACTGGATTACTACAGCGAAGCGAAAACCTCGGGCGCTGGATTTGGCCTTGGTGTCCAGACGGGATACCAGATTTTCAATCCTGACCTGAATATGAAACTCCTCGTCAAGTTTGCATCGAATCTGGGACTCAAAAACTGGTCTGACTACAGCATTATGACAGGCATTCACCTTGGACTTCCCATCAGACAGCCAGACTCGTTGGTGATTCGCAAGGTCACTGTGGTTAACAAGGTAAAGGACGTCACTGAAATCCGAAGACGCGACTTCACCATCACCATTACGGCAAATGTTATGAAATTGGCCTTGGACAACATTGTCAATTTCATTAACGACACTGGACGGCCCACTCTCACGCCTGAATCGCAGGCATTCTTAATTGAGCTCGGTGCGTCGCTTCAATCCGCTATCACCAGCTGGGAAACTCTCCGGATCGATGCCGAGACACCAGCTCACATCAATGCAGTTCGTGAAAGCTTAATTTCCACTGGAGTACCTCCCAACAAGGTCAGAACAGGAAGAGGTCTGAAGGCCGTGCTCGATGGCGGAAATATTAGTATTGATTTCACATTCACGGGCGTGAGGGATTCTGGTGCTTTGTCAGAGGCAATCAGAAATTCAATGAAAGCCGCACAAATTCCGGAAAATTGTCAGCAGGGAACCTGCGAGTGAGTTTCTCCACGACCAAAGGATGACTCAATCAACTCTCGGTAGGGTTCGATCACTTGCATGGCCAGCGATGTGAGCAACACTGCCTTTTGATTCTTTGCCAGCTTCGCCCACTTGAACACACCGAGTTGCTCACCCATCGACAAACTGGCCTCTATCTCTTGAATCAATTTGCATCTGGAGGCACCACAACCGAGAAACAGAGCCACCATATTAGCTGAATCTGTCTGCGATGAAACAAATGATTCCATCGCCTTTGTCAGCTGCGCAAAGGTCACGGGTGTCTCAGCTACAACGGGTCTATCTTGCCCGAATTCGAACCCTGACAGGGCTGCAATCATGACAATAACTTTGAGTGAACTCGATTCAACCTCTTCTGGCGAAAGCGTCTGCACAGCAAGACGCGCGTCATTCTGAAGTTGCTTTTCAGTTGTGAACGCCTCGAGACGCCATGCCAAAAGTGACAAAGGTTCTTGTGCGATTCTGGCCAGCACCAAATCGATAGCGTGTCCCCACTGCTCGAGCGATGAGTGCAACAACTCGCTCAACAAAGGGTGATCTCCTTGGGCGCGCAAAAGCATCTCAAATCCTGGACGAATTTCTGATTCCTGACGCATCGCGAGCATCTGTAAATCAACGACCCGCAAAAACATCTCGAGTAGCTCACGCGGATAGTGCTCGAGTCCCACAGCCTGCCACTCTTGCGGACGACAAACCACAATCCTCTTTATGACAGAAACGCAGAAAGCGTGGTTGAGTTCCAGCCAGTCTGGCTCGCTCTCGAGGTATCTAAGGACGTGAAAATCAGCCAGCTGCTGATATGCAGCCTGATCCAGCCAATCGAGAATAGCGTGGCTTGGAATACGCGTGTGACGCGACTGAGCGATTGCCAAAAGTCGCCGAGACTCCGGAGAAAAGACAGAAAAACCGAACTGCTGATACACGGAAGCAACGGAAGCCTCATGGAAGGCGGCGGCCAATGGCGTTGCCTTTGAGGCCAGGGTTTCCTGGGCAGATTCTTGGAGCACACGCATCAATGCCCTGTTCCCGGCTGCGCTCTCCTGCCACTCTGCCAATTGTCTGAAGTCTATAGAATGGTTTGTCATCATGTGGGGAGTCTCGCAGATCTGCGCCGCGAAAGCAGGGCCACGCTTGCCCTGCGACATTTTGACGTTTGGCATCAATCTTGCAGTGGATGGGTACGACTGATGGAGCCCCCAATGAACACTCAATTGCTCGAACACAATCCACTTGCTCAGATCCTTGAAAACTTTCCAAAACGCATACCCAAAACAACCTTTGCAGTTCTACTTTTGCTTTGCCGACACCCCTGGGGAATCGCCTTTGCCGAGCTGGTTGACCTCATTCACGGGGAGATCAGACATTCAAATAATGTTGAATTTCTTGCAGAAGCTCGACGTGAAACAACCCGAAAACAACTTCAACGGGCGAGGTTCTTCCTCAGCAAACACCGCAGCGGTTTGAACATTTGTTATTGTCGACGAGAAAAACTCTGGAAATTAATTCCCATTGTGTAGAAAAATCGCTCTAGTATCAAAAAAGCTGCAAATTTTACACACCTCTCGTGCGTCCCGATCTGCCAAAATAAGGATCAGGGAGGCTGACAAACAATGAAATTGACCTGGACACACTGCGGTCTCGTTCTGATGGGTTTAGCGTCTGCCTCAATCGGATTCCTCATCAAAAGATATCAGCTTGAGTCGGGTGTCGTGACGACCGGACAAACAGAGGTCCGCATCAAGGCCACTGTGCGTGGCACCGGTGGACGCGCTGTGAAAAATGCAAAGATATCAGTATTCGCTCCCGAACAGATCGTACTTGGCGCCACAAATGCAGACGGTGTTTTCGAAAACCGTGTGATGCTCAACAGTGGTAAGTCGGTCATACTCCAGGCCGAAGGGATTGCCTTCAAGATGCGACGCGATCTACTGATTCCCCGGGCAAACCAATACCAAGCAACCGTCTTTTTTGATCTTGCTGAGGTGCATGGAGGCAACGCAACCTTGTTGTCATCGCATAACACAGAGTCCACTTCTCTGGTGCTCAAACCAACACCTCGCCCTGAATGGCTGACTTTTGACTTTGCGAGTCTAAAGCTAGATGAAAGAAGTAAGAATAATTTTGTAGGACAACTTAAAAAAGTTGCTGACAGCCTTCCTGCAGGTGAACATCTGAAATTGGAATGCAAGACGCTGCAGGAAACTCCTGTGCTTCATGAATGCACAAGAGAACGAAGGAATGGTGATAGAGATTCATTTCTTGTGAATCAATTTCCATCTTCGGAAAAAGACGTAGAAGCTTGGATTGCTGAACTGCGAACCTTTAAACTGTCTCAACTCGAGAAAAAAGTTGCCAGCAATGAGACTTTATTTGTGATTCGCCATGGTGGACAGAAGATCCGCGCTTACCTTGAAAACGTGCCAATGCAGCTTTGGAAAGCAAAGCCGACTTCGGGGATTTACCGTGCATCGCTCCACCAGCACCAGAGCTTGAGCGGAAAGATTGAATTGACCGTCGTCACCGAGACGGACCAAGTTCTGCAGAAACGCATTTCATGGCCCACGAAACGAAAGGTGATCATTACGCGACTGCCTCACAACAAAACGCTGAATCTATCACGTCGCGAGACTCAGAAATAGGCATTCAGAACAACTCAGTTCTCAGGCAAATTTACTTTAATCTTGATCTTTTGTTGAGCCGGAGCGGGCGTTGTTGGGCTCTTAATCGTCTGCTGAACAGCCCTTTCCGTGCTTTCCACGGTCGTCTTCACCTGGGATGTGGTTCGTTCAACTTGCCGAATAACATCCACATCAGGTGGAGAGGCAGGAGTATTTTTGGGACCCACGGGATTTTCGGAGTTGTTTAAATTTGTTGTTTCTCTATTGGAAGCGTTGCCACCCCCTCCCACAACCGATGATGTAACACCACTCTTCTGGTTCGGCTCTGCGCCAGGTCGGATGACCTCGCCACCCGGTGCGAACAACGTCTTGCCTCTCTGGGTGTTTCCCTCGTTTTTAGGTTCGTCCTTTTGCGGAAATTGTTTCTCTTCCTTTTCGTTATTCGGGTTCGACAGTTTCTCGTTATTCGGGTTCGACTGTTTCTCGTTATTCGGGTTCGACTGTTTCTCGTTATTCGGGTTCGACTGTTTCTCGTTATTTGGCTTCGACTGTTTCTCCTCGCTAGAGGATTTTCCAAAGAACTCAGATGCTGCAGCAGCACTGTCGTCAGAAAATCCCGCCGCTGCAGGCGTCTCTGGCAGAAAAGATCTCACGAAATCACTTGAGACTTGCACCGGCTGAGCCGGAGCTGCCGCTGAAGGAATACTGGTCATCAGATTTGGCCCAACAAAAACAGGCTGACGAGGAAATTTCGGATTGAAAACTTCAACTCGCCCTGTCAGTACGAGGATCTGTGTTTGATTAGGATTGACTGCATCAATCAGACCACTGGTTCCTCGGATTCCCATGACCGCAGATTTCGTCTTGAACTTTGCATTCTTCTTTTGCTTCGAGGAAGGGTTGACAAAAAATCTGAGTTTGCCCTGAAGAACATCTATCACCGAGTCGATCACTTTTTGGTTTTGAGATGCCTCTCGGTACTGGTCGATCTTGACTCTGGACTTCTCATACACGGTGAATGAGCTACCATCCGCAAAGCGCACCTGAATTGCACCACCAACGCCTGTCTCAATGCGATCGGATTCGCTGACCTCCATACCCACCGCGGCAGGCTTGCGCCCTGTACTGAACACAAGCTCGGCCTTTCCCGCCACAGCGGTAACCTTGCCGCGCAAAACCTCAGCAGCTGCGGCGCCCGAAATACCCGGAATCACAAGAACTCCGACAACAAGGATCAGCCGAGCAGGATTGACAGCACCGCTAAACATCAAGATAGCCTCCTATGGGAAGGTTCGGCCCCTTGCAGTCTCTGATTGAGAAAACGTCATGTTTTTGGAGTCTGGAAACGAACCGCAATCTCAAGTAACTGCAACTAAAGGTAAATAAATTGGCCGCTCAAATTCAGCTGTGCCCAATGGTTCGCTCCGGCGGAAGAAAGTCCAGACAAGAAGCCATCGCGCGCGCACGCGCCGGCTCCCTTCTAATGTTATGCCTTGAGTCTCAACGGTCGCCCCAATCATCGGAGGTACCCAGCCACACTGTTGAGCTGGCTATCGTTGCCTCAAAGAAGCAGGTTTCCAAAAGGGCGACTGAGAGAAACCGAGTCAAGCGACGCCTTCGCCATGCCGCTCAGGTGCTGAAAGAAGAGCGCAGTGTAGAGTCTCTTCAACTGGATGGAGACCTAAAGTTGAAAATTATCATCGTCAGCCATCGGGAAATGCAGCAAAGCCCCTTCGAGGAGCTCCAGAGGCAGATACTCGTGGCCTTTCATAGGCTCCTGAATGAGCTCGAAAAAGGTAAAAGACTCTAAAATGAAAGCTCTTTTGTCAAACCTTAGCTCAATTCCAGCGCTCATGGTGCTTGGCTTGATCCGCATTTACCAACGGTGTATCTCTCCAGCGCTCGGCCCAAGGTGCCGCTTCTATCCGACCTGCTCTGAATACGCGCATGTGTGTATACAGCGACAAGGTCTCGTGATTGGAGGAGCCAGAACGGTCGTGCGGTTGTGCAAATGTCATCCCTGGCATCCCGGAGGATTGGACTTCCCATACGGCGACGAACCTCCCAAGGCGTCTCCGCAACATCCCTCAACCCGCAGGAAAAAAATCCGTGCTCAATAGTCTCTCACTGCAACGTTCAAGAAAATTCCAGACTCTGATTCTTTCACTTGTTTTTGGTGTGACTACCGCATCGCTGCAAAGCCATGCCCAGGAAGGAATCAACACGCCAATTCCGACTGGAGGAGCACCAGCGACACAATCTCCAACCGGCGAGACGTCTGCGGTTCAACCCTCGGGCGAAGGAACACCTACCGCGCAGCCTACTGCGGTTCAGCCCCCAGGCGAAGGAACACCTACCGCGCAGCCTACTGCGGTGATAACAGGCACTGAACAAAGCCTGCTTGACCGCGACGATATGATGATACGTTTTACTCGTACCGGGGCATGTATTGAAGACATTCAGCTGAAAGGCTTCAAGCATGACTCGAAATCCACCGGAAACGCCCACGTTACTGGGGGACATTTCCCTTGCCGTGCTTTGTCTGTGC
>JBILKQ010000119.1:0-9096 GCA_044376655.1 Silvanigrellaceae bacterium | reverse complement strand
AAGGTCAGGCACAAGCATGGACAAATTGAAATTCAGGGAGACAAGGCCGTACTCAGAGACCTCTCCGAAGGAGATCTTTACGTCAATGGTCGAGCGGTCCGCTCCTTAAGGGTCATCGGCCATGGCTCCGTAATTCGCCTGGGCGATCTTCAGCTTCTCTTCAGATGTGGTGAGCCATGAACAAACAGCAGCCGTTGTTGTTGCGCTTTCTGCAAGGACAAATGACCAACAGACAGTTCACCCTCCTCCCGGGAGAGGCCTATATTGTTGGGTCTCATTCGGAATCAGATATCCGGATTGACGGCGATCCCACTGTGAGTCGGCGCCATGCCTGTCTCAAACTCGGAGATAACGGCATTCTCGAAGTGATGGATCTGGGCAGTACCAATGGCACCTGGGTCAACAACAAGAAAATCAAAAAAATAGCCAGAATAAAAATAGATGACGTGCTTCAATTTGGTTTGAACACGGTGTGCAACCTGCAACCGTGGCAAGCATTGGAATCGAGCTTACCTCCACACATGCGTGCGGGATTCGATCTTATTTCTCGAGATACACTTAGCTCAACCCAAGCTTTTTCCATCACGGCCCCACTCTGGTTTACTGTGGCTGGTTTTTGCATCGGAGGAATCTGCTTCGGACTCTGGCAAGCTTATGATGTGCCAGGCAGTGGCTTTGCCCGCACGACTCCCTACCTCGATCGCTCAGTTTCAAAAACAATTACAATCGACAGGTCTCTAAGTGCAAAAGACTTCACCGCTCAACCCCCTGAAGGAAAAGACAAGACCAGCCAGGACACAGACGTCCCCCTAATTGCAAACAATTTTGTCTGGGATGAGATCATCAACATCTCACAGCGCTTTGGTGAAGTTCCTCCCTCAGCAATGGACTCGCGCTTTGTTAAAGAGGTTGAGCATTGGATTGCCTTCTACACAAAAAACAATCGCCATCAGGAGCTCCTCAGACGAAGAGACCATGTCTGGGACAGAATCCAAAAAATTCTTCACGCACATGGTCTGCCTTCAGAACTCGGATACATTGCCTGGGTGGAATCGGCTTTCGATCCTCAGGCAACGAGCCATGCCGGTGCAGTGGGGGTCTGGCAGTTTATTTCAAGCACGGCCAACGATTACGGCCTGAGACCCTTGACCGGAGACAGCCGCGACCAACGCAGGAATCTGGAGCACAGCACTCATGCAGCAGCACGGTACCTAAATTCTCTTTTGCAGATGTTTGGGAATCGCCAGTATCTGCTCGCACTGGCTGCCTACAATGCTGGGCAAAACAAAATCAAGCGGCATGAAATCAAGGAGAGCATAAAAAATGCCAGAAAGGCTGACTTCTGGCACGTGCGGGAACATCTTCCAAAAGAAACACAAGACTACGTTCCGAAAGTGATGGCTGCAATAATCATTGGACGCAACCCAGACTTCTGGTGAAGCTGGGTGCGTCCAGGAACGGGCATCAGTCTGCAGGAAAGAGCATGTCTTGATAGGTTGGATATGGCCACTTTGCAGCCGGAATGAACGCCTCAAGAGCATCTGCAGTATTGCGCAACTCCTCGAGCTTAGGAAGAAGCTGGGCGGCAATCTCCTTCGCCGTTTTGGAGAGTTCATGATGTTCGAGAGCATCGCCCGCGGTAACGCGTTCCAGAGCAGTGCGCAGCGAACTCAGAGCGGTCTCAAAACGAACGGTCAACTGACCCAACTCACCCGCCAGCTTTTGTGCTGGTGTGGTGATGTGGAGACGCGCCGCACCCTCGCTGAGACCAACAAGCTCTGACAAATGTGCGAGCGCTGTCGGCAAAATCCCGGTTTGTGCCATCTCGATAGCCGTGTTGACCTCAATGAGGCGTTGCTTGATGTAACGCTCCCATTGAATTGCGGCACGACTTTCCAAGTCGATATTTGTGAAAGTGCCTGTCTCGACCAAGAATTGAGTTTTTGCAGAATTGCTCCAAACGCCGAGCGCCGAGGGCGTATCAGGGTAATTCCCCAAGCCGCGCCGAGCAGCTTCTTCACGCCATTCCTGCGAGTAGCCATTGCCCTCGAAGCGAATGTTGCGGGTGTCGCGAATAACTTCACGAAGCACTTCGAACACACCTTCCGGACTGACAACTCCGTTCTTCGCGCGTGCGGTGAGTTTGGCGTTAACCTTGGTTAGACCCGAGCTCACGGCCGCGTTCAAGATGGCTGTGGGGAAGCTGATAGATGCACTTGAACCAACGGCTCTGAATTCAAACTTGTTGCCTGTGAACGCAAACGGCGAGGTTCTGTTGCGGTCGGTGTTGTCCAGAGCAACGTGCTGAAGGTGGTTGACCCCGAGGTCCAACATAGCCTTTTCCACGGAAACGTTGTCGGGCTTGCCTGCCTCAATGGCGTTGAGGATTTTGTCGAGTGTGTCACCCAGGAAACAGCTAATGATGGCTGGGGGAGCCTCATTGGCGCCCAAGCGATGGTCGTTACCGGTCGAGGCCACAGAGGCGCGCAGCACATCGGAGTGATCAAAAATACCCTGCATCACGCCGCCCAGGAAGGTCAGAAAGACCAGATTCTGGTGTGGGGTATTGCCGGGATCGAGCAGGTTGCGACCGGTTGAGTCGGACATCGACCAGTTGACGTGCTTGCCGCTGCCATTAACGCCAGCAAAAGGCTTCTCGTGCAGCAGAACCGAGAAGTTGTGGCGCGCGCCCACGGTGCGCAGCACCTTCATGAGGAGCTGGTTGTGGTCAGCTGCAGTATTTGAGCCTTCAAAGATAGGCGCAACTTCAAACTGCCCGGGAGCAACCTCATTGTGACGGGTTTTGATCGGCACGCCCACCTTGTAGAGTTCAACTTCTAACTCATTCATGAAGGCATGGACACGGGTCGGAATGTGCCCAAAATAGTGGTCCTCAAGTTCCTGCCCCTTTGCAGGACGCTTGCCAAAGACCGTGCGGCCGCTCAAGCGCAAGTCAGGACGCGCCATTGCTTGGTCACGCGCCACAAGAAAGAATTCCTGCTCGGCGCCGACAGTTGTAATAACACCGGTTACGTTCTTCTCACCCAAAAGGTGGAGAGTTTTTACAGCCTCTTTGTTCAGTGTTTCGTTGGAACGCAAAAGAGGTGTTTTGAAGTCGAGTGCATCGCCGTGATAGCTAATGAACACTGATGGAATATAAAGCGTGCGGCCATTCTCAGTTTCCATCACGAACATCGGGCTGCTCGGATCCCAGCTGGTGTAGCCGCGTGCTTCAAATGTAGAACGCATTCCGCCTGAGGGAAAACTAGAGGCATCAGGTTCGCTCTGAAGAAGCTCCTTGCCTGTGAAGCGCTCAATCGGGTGCCCATTTTTATCGAGCCAAAGAAAGGCATCGTGCTTTTCTGCAGTTGTGCCTGTTTGCGGCTGGAACCAGTGGCAATAGTGGGTTGCACCTTTTTCGATAGCCCACTCACGCGCAGCCGAGGCAACACGCTCCGCAAGTGTTGAGTCAATCTTGCCACCGAGCCTCATGACCCTACTCATGGTATCGAGGTCATGCGAGCTGAGCTTTTTGCCCATGGCACGGAGATCGAACACATTGGCGCCGTAAAAGTCTGGAACACGCGACAGAGAGCCATCGAGATTACGAGGACGCTCGATAGTGCGAACACTGGGTACCGAAGCAGTGGTTTTTCCATGAGGCATGACTGAATCCCTCCAAAAGAGAAAACTCGAAAAAACTATTTGGGCACACTGGAATGAAAAGACTTCTGACACTGCGACATAGCACAGGGTCAAGTCGTGACAAGCACAACTCGGAGGAAAATCGGTTAGGTATTGCAAAACAAGGGAATCTTGACTCAGCTCACCGGCGTACCGCGAGCCCACTTCAAGGAACGGACCAAAAAATTGTGTCCTGGAGACACAATTGCATTCAGAAGGCCAAACGCCAGAGGCCACTGTAGCATTTCACCAAGGCCAATCTTGAAAGCTCGACCCAGAGGCGAACGGTAGGTCGCAAGCCGAACATCCGCGATGGCGCGGCCGACCGATGCGGCTAAGAAAAATCCGGAGAAGGCCTGAACGGAAAACAGCAAAAGAGAACCGATCGTAAAAGTCTGCGCCATCAAAAGAACCCAACCCAGTGGGCTGCTATGGACGCCGTCGAAGGCTACATAGCTAGAGAGTGCGGGAAACTTCTGAGACAACAAGGTGACAAACGGAACGCTGGCAGAGACCGTGAACGCAAGAACCAGACAAGCTACGATCACCAGCGCATCGAAAAACCAAGCCGTCAAACCTTGAAACAGCGATGGTGCCACGTTCTTTTTGGAAGCAGCAATGAAGGACTTAATGGACGGCACTTGCGCTTGCTCCGGCACTTGAACGTAGGTGACCGGACGCTGCGAATTGGCCTGCTGTGCTGCAGCGCGACGCACCTGACTATTGAGTGCCTGCATGCGCGCTTCGTTGTTGTTTGATGTTTCTTCCTCAAGCAGAAAAGGAATCTGCTCGAGTTCGCGGACTATTGTCTTCTCTTCGGTAAATTGCAGTCCTTGCCCCGAAGAACCTAGAGCCGGACGAGCGGGGTTCACAGCACCTCGTTGCGACGCCTGACGTGCAACAACCAAAGCACGTTCGCGAATGGCACCTGCACCAAATCCCAGACCGCCATGCAGTGGTTGCAGGCGCGATGTAAGCCTACGGCGTAAAGGAGAAGAACGCGGCAGCGACGATTTCGCCTTGTCGGTTGTCAGTCCCTTGTCCGAGGAATACATCACACAGCCTCCTGGAGAAACAAACTCAAAACCACATCACGGATTGCCTGCGACGACAGGCTGCCATAACGGTTTTTCCACTCACTTTGAGGAAAAATCGCCTTGGCCATTGTGCGATGTCCGCCGCCAAGTCCCCATCCATTGATAATCCGCTTCACAACATCGCCAGCATTCTTCACGTAGCCGACATTGCGAACGCTCATGACCACGTTGCCATCGAAAAGACCGGCACACACGACCCACTCGACGTCCTCAAACTGGAGCAGAAAATCCGCCACTTGAGGGATGAGATCCTCGCGCTCCACCTGTCCGAGACAGCTCACCACCACACCTGATTCACACACCATTTGTCGCAGTGCATCAGCAAGTGTAGGCGCAAACTTCATGGGCAATTCGGGCTTCTCTATCCGGCGCAACAAGTTGTAGTTGATACTCGGATACAGAGACACAAACGCATCAAGGTCGGCGTCGATCACTTCACGGTTGAGCAAGAGCGTATCCGCTTTTATGCCATATAACAAGGCAGTCGCAAGCCTTTGCCCTATCGAACAGGCTGCTGCCCGCAAATACTCCGTAAGAATCGTGGAGGTTGCACCGTATTGGTGGCGAATATCAACGAATGGAATACTCGCGTAGGTTTGGGTTGAGGGGTGGTGGTCAATGACAGCATCCACGCGCTCAAGCGGGAATCCAAAATGAGCTGGCTGGGTATCAAGCATGGCGACCCGGTCAAAATCACCGAGCTCCTTGGGGGTAATGGTCAAGACCTCGATATCGAGAAGGCGCATCATGGCAAGATTCTCGGGCCGTGTGACCTTTCCAAAACTCACAATCGGTGTGGAAACCTTATTGCGCCCCAAAATAGTGCGCAGTGCTAAAGCAGAAGCCAGGCCGTCAGGGTCTGGGTCGGGCTGCACCAGCAGGGCGATACGGTCGCCGTCATCCAAGGCAGCGCGGATGGCCTTGACCAGGTGAGTGGTCTGGATGTGTCGCAGCTCCGCCCCCACTGGACGACTCAAGAGCTCAGCCCAGGTCAGAATGAGCTCACGGCCTCCCGCCAACTTGCGCGGACTCTCTTCGGGGTGGCCGTGCTTGAGCGAAAGAATAAGCGCACCAGGAAGTTCATCGAGAATATGTCGTCGAGCCATGCGGTGTTCATCGGAATCGCGAAATGCCAGCACAACGCAGATAGGATCGAAATCGCTCCACTGTTTATAAAATGCAGGCTTGCTCAGGTCGCCTTTGGCCAGAAGTGCACTTCCACCAATAGCCTCGCACGCCTCCGTAATTTCTTCTTGGAGTGTCGAAGACTTGGATGGACACCAAACCTGAACAAGCATCCCCCGAGGCTGGATATGAACGAGCGTTGAAACGAGTTCCGCGTCATCGGTCAACACCAAAAATAGGCTGGAATCTGATTCCATGGGCGTTTTGTCCTTAAAAAACAACAAGTGTCTCCCTTCCGAGGGTAACACAAAGGTATTGAACCCGACAGTCTGTTGGGTTACCACACGGCCGCCGGCAATTTCATCCCACTGGCCGGGTCTTTATCAACTTTTGCCTTGGAAATGCTCACATGTCGCAAATTCTTGGTTTCAACAACCTGACAAAAGCACTGAGTTTCAACCTGTACGATTTTGCCGTTGCAACGAACGAGGAAGAGCGCGCCTCCTACATCCGCTACATCGATGAGCGCTACAGTGCGAAACAAATTGAGTCCATGCTTATCCGCATTGCGGAAATTATGGATGCGACCGTGCTGAACGTTTCCAGCAAGGATTTTGACCCTTGGGGAGCCAGCGTGGTTCTGCTGATGAGTGATGCCAAAGCAGGCGAGCATGCAAACCTTATGGCACAAAGTACAGTTAATATTCACCTGGACAAAAGCCACATCTGTGCCCACACCTATCCCGATAGCCTTGATCCCAATGGCATCTGCTCTTTCCGCGTAGATATCGATATCGCGACCTGCGGAAGCATCAGTCCGCTTTACGCCTTGGACTTCATGTTCAAAGCTTTTGAAAGTGACGTGGTGGTGTGTGATTACGTCGTGCGCGGCTTCACCCGTGCAAAAGACGGCGGCAAGCTGTACATGGACCACGACATCAAATCGATCCGTGATTTCATCTCACCCAACATTCTCAAACAGTACGTCACAACCGACGACAACAACGCTGCCAACCTGACCTACCAAACCAAGTTTGTCCGCAGCGAACTCGACGAAACAAGCTACTTCCGCAATCCTTACCAGCTTTCCGCAGAAACCCGCGCCCAAAAGATGGCTCTCATCCGTAAGGAATTGGAATCAATTTTTGCATCGAAAGCTTAAGAGCCGATTTGCTTAAGCTGAGGCCGTTCAGTCGGAAACAAAAAAGGGACGCTCTCCTCGCGGAAGCGTCCCTTTAATCGTCTTGAGCGTCTCCTTCAGTATGGTTGGCAGTCGCCCAAATAACTTCTCTCAATGAAACCGCGTGCCGTCTGATAATAGGTCGTGCCGGGTATGATACCAAAGACACGAACGGGATCTTTCATGCGATAGAAGCCTGAAATATTTCCAGGTGTCGCAGGCAAACGGATATGCAACGGTGCAACTCCGGATCTCGGATCAACAGCAACAGCCTTGCACAGCATTGCAGGTCCAACCGGCTGAGGAATGGGAGTCGGTGCAGGTGTGGGTGATGGAGTTGATATTGGTGTTGATGGTTGACCAGAGTCGTTGGCAACAAATGGATCTGCTGCCCAACGCCCGACCACCACACGTAGGTTGATATTGCGTGCAGCTTGAGTGAGTGTGCGTTTGCTCTGATCCGGCTGCGCTTCCATCGCGACGACATTTTGCTTGTACGATGAAAGCTCAGAGAAGGTGTCGAGAGCCAGATGGAAAATCTCTTTGATCTTTGCATTCGGATTGCGGATGCAACCTCCGGAAACACGGCGGTCATCGGGATCCCTTAAACGCAAAATCTCTTCGGCCGAATTTCCGTGCATGCCATAAGGCCCCTGGAACCAAAAAACATACTTGCCTAGTGGGTTACGTGAGCCACAAGGACCATAAACGTCGGGTTGAGAATTGAAGATCTGCCAGCGTTCAGCCTCAGTTTGAGCCACACGACCCGTGGCGGGGTTAACTGGGTCTCGTGGCCTCCACACCGGACAGTGCTCGAGATCTTCGATGCCGTAGATACCTTCGGGTGTAAATTTTGGCTCGCCATTGTGATAGGCGCCAGTCACATCGGCCGATGCAATGTTCCACTGCTGTGCGGGAACACCATTTCGATACAGAGTTGCTCTGTTGGTTTTCAAGTTCAACTGCACGGCAAGTGTCGCCTTCAGTGCGACATCGACTTCAGCCTTCGACATACCCGGCGATGCAAGCCACTGTGGCGACGACTCCTCATCACGCACCTGACCACAAGCAACCACAACTGCGAGTGAGACAAGACTCAAGCCACCAACGATTCGAAGATCGGGAAGCATTTTTTTCACTTTCATGTCTCATCCTCCTTCTGTAAGTCAGGCGCGACCACAGATTTTGGCAATTGGAAGCAAGCCGCGAGCCAGAAAAAAAATATATGATTTCAGATTCTTAGGCAAAAGGAAGATGTTTAATTATTATTCAACCTTAGGAGACCTTATTTAAATGTTGACCCAAACCACTCTTTCACGTTGAATCCGCCCAATTCGGGAGAAGAACCATGCGGATTCGCTCTCATAAAAGCACAAGACTGTGCCTTATCATTGCAGCCACAATCGCTTTGAATTCCAGCCACTCGACTGCTGTTCTGTCTAGTGCGCCCACAATCGACGCCTGGACAACCCAACGTTTCGGAAAGAGTGATCTCCCCTGTCTGCCGTTACAAAAAGACAAGGCATTCACGATTGAACAACGCACTTCTACAGACAACGCATACATGATGATGGCAGCGAGTTATCTTGCCTACAGTTTCTGGCCAGGAAAGCGCAAACGCATTCTTACCTCCTGGGGTTTTTCGAACATTCAACTCTTCGACGATTCGCAAAGCAGCACCAACGGCTACTGGGCAGAGCACAAAAACTTTGTCTTGCTTGCCTTCCGAGGAACACAGGAACCAACCGATCTGATCACGGATATTTCAGTGAATCTCGAACACTTCGAACACACGGCCACAGACACACTCGTGCACACCGGCTTTAAACGTGGGGCCGATGCGGTTTGGCCCCATGTTGAAAGCGCAGGAAATTATGCAAGGAAAGTCGAAAAGCCACTTCTTGTGACCGGGCACAGCTTGGGTGGAGCCATTGCCCTGCTGAGTGCAGTTAGGCTCGAAAAAAACGACATGCCCGTGCACACGCTCTGGACCTTCGGTGCGCCCAAGGT
>JBILKQ010000023.1:0-25711 GCA_044376655.1 Silvanigrellaceae bacterium | reverse complement strand
TCAATAGAGGTGCCGTAGGCAGATTCGGAAAACGCTGCAGAGCAAGATAAAGCCCTAAAGGGGCAGCAAGGACAGCACTGAGACAACACAAAAAGATATGCCGCTGCGCACCGGGACGTTCCGTCCAGGCTAAGATGGTGGTCGGTATGTACATTGCTGCGCAAGTGTAGACAAACCCCATTGACCAAGTACCCAACGCGGCGATGAAGTAGAGCATAAGCGAATGATCAAAAGTTCTACTCGGTCGAGAAAGTGATAAAACAGAAACCGAAAAACTCTGATAAAGAAATGCATTCCTCTTCAGAAACATCAAGACTCCGGCCAGACACAGAAGTAACAGCAAAAACTGACTATCACTTTGAGTTAGCGTGGAAACATCGCCTAACGCACCGCGGCTAAAGTGACTTTCAAGCGATGGATGCAAAGCTACGATTAATTGAGAAAGAACTAACAAAAATATCCAGAGCGAAAACAGTGAAACTGATCTATTTCCTGAGTTCACACGCGAGACACGCTCAGCGAAAAAACCCGCAAAAAAAGCTGAGCCAACTCCCATGACCAGCGAGCCCCATGTGCCGGGAATGAAGTGCAAGTGCTCAAAGTCGAGCGTCCAAATCATGAATGCAAGAGCGCCCAACTCTGCCCCTTGAGCAATAGAGAGCGACTGCACTGTCTGATCACGAGATGCAAAGTGCACACCACTGAAGGCAAGCAGCACAGACATCAAGGTCAGCGCAGGGAACGTCCAAAAATAGAGAGCGAGGCCTTCACTCACTTTGTATCCACTTCATCGGAAAAGTTATCGAGATTGATTTCTTGAAAACGCGTATCAAGGTTGTCGCGCAGGATCTTAAGGGGGTCGTGTGAAACAATAAACATCGTGGTGTTGGTACCTTCAGACGCAAGAAATTGAATCAGGTCGTGTTGAATATTGACAGTCGCAGATGCATCCAAATGATTCATGGGTTCATCAAACAACAACACCTGCCATTCTCCAAAGCAAAAGAAACCTGCGAGCAGTGCACGCACCCTCTCACCTCCACTTGCTTTGCTCCAGCTTTTTCTTCTTTGCGATGGTGTGAACCAATCTGGAAAAGAACGAACTTTGCACTTCTGCCCCGCACCCTTCTGGTTGAATCGAAGACCAGGGCTTGAGAACAAGGTACAGGCCTCCTCAAGAGTGAAAGGCAAATGACTCTGCGAAGCATGCATTTGCGGAAGATAGAGAACACGTTGAGAAGTTGGTCTGACCAAAACGCGGCCACGATAGTCGAGATTTTGTCCGGAAAGGAAACGTAACAAGGTCGATTTCCCAACCCCATTCGAACCGGCAATCTGGACCACCGCTCCACGCATTATATCTACCGTCAACGGTAAAAATAGAGGTTTATTCTGAATAAGTGGAGAAAAGTCACGACATGAAAAAACAATTTTTTGGTCCATTTCCCTATTCAACGCTGCTTGCCCAGATTTTTTTCAGAAACAGAAATCACTGTCTCGACGATATTTTCTATTAGTTTTTGATAGTTGTTCGCTCCCTCAACTGAATTCGGGATAACCGACACGGGAACCACACCAACTGACAACCCAGACAGTTCTTCAAACTTTCTTATTGTTCGCGGAGACGCGAAGCGGGCAGCTAGAACAATTGACACGTTGTCAGCCTTAAGGCCGTCAGCCACCTTTGCCAACCTCCCTGCGGAGGGCAACAAGCCTGGCTTTTCCTCAATGGTGTTATGCAGAACAAGACCAAAAGATTTTGCAAAATAACTAAACTCACTGTGATAGGCAGCAAATCTTGCTTTTTGGCCTTGGATATTTGCAGCCTTCAAACGCGACAACATACGGGATTCCAGACTCATCATCGTTCGCTCATAATCTGAAAAGCGTTCTTCAAACCGCTTTTTAAGACCAGGCTGAACACGTTCTACGGCATCGAGGACTTCCCTCGAGGCTTTCGCAAACAACGAGGGCGAAAGCCAATAATGAGGGTTTCCTCTAGAATGAACATGACCATGACTGCGATCTAGGGGTTGGGCCGGCTTCTCGAGCGCTTCAATGCGCGAACCAAAATCGCAGAACCCCTTACCTCCCGGCTGGAGATCTCCTCGGCCAGCCTTCGAGAGGACCTTCGGCAGCCATCCTATTTCCAGGTCAAGCCCCACTGCACAAACCACATCTGCTTTTCCAACATGAGAAATGAAATCTGGGCGAACATCAACGAAATGAGGATCCTCGTTCCCCTTTAAAAGACTTCGGACTTCAACCGCATCTCCGAATATTTCTCGTGCTGCCCAGGCCAAGTCAGTTGTCGTAGTCACAACCAACAATTTCTTTGCTGGTTGTTCCGTGGCGGCCTCAGCCGCCCTCGTGAAGGAAAAAATAACCAAAAGCAAAGACAAAAAATAAATCATATACTCAGCACTTTCCTAAAATTCATGACTAGGGTGAGCACCAATGACGAACGTCAATTGGGCTATTAATCTTGAACTTTTGACCTCAGGAGAATGATCGCCCCGTTTTTCTAAATCCCACGCATATGCCAAACGAAAGGTTGAAAACTCGCTTGGTTTGTAGGTCAATGTGGGAACAATTTTATTTGAAGATTTACTCACTTCACGGCCCAAAGCATCTTTAATATTCAGAAATTGCAAACCATCAATACGTACTCCAAAATCAATCTCTGATAATAAATTGGCTTGTGGAAAAAGGTAGAAACCAACCGCGTCTTCACGAGGTACACCAAGAGCCTTCTGGTTTCTCATCCAAATTTCGCTTTGCAGAAAAAAACGAAGTGTCCGTCCCTCACGCCACTTTGCCGTGAGATCCAGCCCTGATAGCTGCATTCGGTTCTTATCAGACGAGGTTCTGGCCAAATAATTTAAAGCAATCTGTAAGCCGCCGCCGCCTGGCAGGGCTGTAAATGTTTGAGCTCTCGCGTAGTGTGTAGGAACAAGAGGCCGCTCACCCGAGCTGTGAGCGTGCCCATAGTTCCATCCCTTTGCTATGCCCATCGTCAGTTCGAAAGGAATTGAGGTGGGCGTGTTTACTGTCCCTTCAAACAAAACATCGTTTACCCCCTCTTTATCGAAAAACTTTTCTTGCACTTCAGGAGTGTCAATGAATGGCCAATCATGTTGGTGGACCCGATTCAATTTCCCGATAGATAGAAAGCCCTGACCCAAGCGAAACAGAGTGTGCGGTAAGAGCTTCGAAGAGCTCAGAGTTGCCTCATGAAGCTCAAATATCGAGACACCATCTTCTGAATGAGCCGCCAGCCCAACAACGGCATCAAACAAAGGGTCGACCGGAGCAGAAAATGAAACTTCAACACCTCTGAGCTCAACTTCTCTCGGGCTTACCTCTTTTGATCTCTCGAACGCCTCCCCCACCAGATCCACAGCCACATACGTCTTCAAGCCATCGGAGTTTGCAAAGGCAACTTTCGACATGGCAAAAAACACGCAGACCATGGTGGAAATTCTCAGGCAATTAGTCCTCATCTTTTGGGTCGCCGACAATGACATTTGAGAGCGAAGCATTGTTTAAGGAAAAGCCCCAAAATTTATCTCCGCCCTTGCCAGCAGGCTGAATGGAATTTTCTTCTTCCGAGTCGAGGAGCTTCTGATCCTTATTGAAGGTCCCTGCACCGTTCCACACCACAATATGCGCGGGTGATTCATCATTGTGAATATCCAATATCAGTTTAATCTCAGAGGTAGCATCTACCCCTTCGAGTTCCCTCGAAGCGGAGACATCATTGCCCTTTATAAAGTTCAAGCTTAACCTTGATGAAACCCGCGATAGCTTAATATCAATACCGCCAGTTAGGTCGTTTTTTGCGAAGGTTCTGAGAACAAGACTCCCGCCTTCTTGAACGGAAAACGTCAAAGAAATATTGCGACCGGAATCACTACTTTCTGCAAGAGCTTCAACCGCAACTACACTCCCCGTGCCGCTCAAGACGCCATTGCTGAAGTTGATGTTTTCTTGAGTCAGGTTCCTAAAACAAACCGAATTAACCTGATTACCCTCTGAGCAAGAGCTCGTGTTGGAATCTTTTTTGCCGCAGCTCGTTACAAACAGAGTAGCAAAAGCCGCCAAAATAGAAAAAGAACTTGTTTTAAACATCATTGCTATACCTCCAAGAGTCAAGTGACGGCATATCGATAATGCACTCTCACGTAAAAGTCGAAACTAGCAAAATGCTACTTGAATCAATTGCGCATTCATCATTTCCAGACCAACTACTACGATTAGATCGCTTATTCCGGGCTCTTGGAGAAATCACTCTCATCTATTTGGTTTAGAGGGCTCAAAGCCCACAGAAGCTAGAGTTTTAATAGAAGCGGCTGTCAATTTCGCTTGGGAGATAACCCCTGACATTTTCACTTGGTAATTACACATCACTCAGTTCAGACTTGGCATTTACCGATAAGCCCGAATGAATTCTTTGAACCTTAAACTAAGGGTTTTAATATGCGCTACCAATCTTCTATCGCCGTCTGTTTTTTTCTAAGCCAGATCGCCGGTTGCAGCGGTTCCGGTTTTTCCGGCAGTGGGAATACAACTCCGACAGCAAAGACGAGCAAATCAAATGGTGAGGCGGTTTCACAAAAGAACTCAGCGAACAAAGCTGCACCTGAAACGATTAAGGCAAGCGCAACACCCACACCCTCACCAGCACCAAAACCAACCTCAGCGGTTGAAGCTTGCTCACGCACTGGAGCATCTTCAATTGAAGTAACTGTTCCAACTCACCAAGACTTGGACGCACAGGCCACCGGACGCTACGGCGGTGGAATGCCCAGCTCTGACGTTGCACAGTCACAGGTCGTTCGCCTAGATCTCAACACAATCCAGGGCGACTTATTGCCTGTTGCTGAATTTTCCCTGGACGACATCGCAATCATTGTGAAGGAAAATCAGGATCTCGCCATGGCGAGCAGTTGGGATCCTGTTTCACGCAGACGCACTATAAAAGTACCGGCCGATGCGCTGATGATTTATGATGGAAATAACCCGGAATATGCGTCCGGTTCCGTCGACAGCGGTGCAACGACCATTTATGAGTTTACCGATAGGCGTGTGACTCTTGCCGGTGGAACTTCGCAATCATTGCGCTCTGTCTATGGACTCGGTGTTCCACTGATCGCCCACAATAAGGTTTCACTCGGCGAACTCAAAGCGCGTGGCTTCATCGACGCTTCAAATCGTGTTGTCTTCAAAGTCTTTCACGTCGCACATGGATGGGGCAACGTGACACTGCGATTCGACCTGAAGGCATGTCGCTAAACAGAAAGCACCCGAACAGAGCAATACTGCTCGGATGCTTTCTAATCTCAACTATTCCGCGTCTTACTTAAGGCGAATCACCACCTTCACATTTGGTCCACAGTCGGCTTCCTGGTTGGTTTTGTATGTGTTCACAAAACCCTGGATGCGAAACTCGCCTCGACCCAGCTCACTCAGAGGAACGGTCAACACTCCAGATGCCTGCGAGAGTTCTCTCGAACCCCAGACCTTCTTGCCATCTGAGATACGAGTGATACGCACACGGTCGCCACCTGTGAGCTTGAAGAAACTGTAGTTAATGCTGATGCTGCCACCTTGCGCAAGCGTATAAGTCGCCTGTGCAAGACTGATTTTGCAGGCATCACTGTTGAAGCCAAGTGCTTGCAGCTCCGCCACTGCAGCTTCACCCTCGAGTGATTCCATCTCAGACAATTCTGCAAAATTGCCATTTTCCTGAGCCGAACCACATGCCGTAAGTGCACCGAGAACCAAACCAAGAGCTGCAGCTTTGAAAAGTTTCATACTTGGACTCCTTGAATCGAGGAGAGCATCATTGCCTCCATACCATTCTCTTCGGAGTTTTTTTTCCGCACATGAATGAAATATTTTTAAATCAATAATAAAAAGTACTTACGATTTTTCCGCAAACTTTAAATGAAAAATTCTGCACCTCTTTTGAGGCTAATCATCGCCCTTGCTGGCGCAAGTGGGCGGCACGAAGAGTATTTAAGAGCAACATAGCGATGGTCATAGGCCCTACACCACCCGGTACCGGAGTCAGCAAGCCCGCAATCTGAGAAACATCAGGGTCTACATCGCCACACAGCTTGCCATCGGGAAGCCTGTGCATACCGACATCCACCACGACCGCACCCGGCTTAACTGCTGAACGTCCCACAATTCCACGACGCCCCGCAGCCACGATGAGAACATCAGCCTCACGGCAAACTTTTTCAAGATTCTGTGTTTTGGAGTGTGCCACGGTTACAGTGGCATCTTCATGCAACAACAACCCAGACATAGGACGCCCAACAATCCCGCTTCTTCCAACAACAACAGCATGCTTACCAGACAAAGAAACACCGTAAAGCCCAAGGAGTGTGACAACACCAGCGGGTGTGCAGGGAACAAGAGCCTTCTCAAGTCGCCCTTGATGCAACAATCCAACATTGTGATTGGCAAAGCCATCCACATCTTTGTCGGGCCGAATACTTTCAATGATACGCGTTTGTGAGATTCCCTTTGCCAATGGCAATTGAACCAGAATTCCATGCACCGATGAGTCGTCGTTGAGCTGACAAATGAGCTCAACCAGGCCAGCCTCACTCACCATATCTTCAGAGATTTCGAACAGGGTCGAATGCATCCCTGCTTCTTTAAACGCTTTGATTTTGTGGTTGACGTACACCCGGCTCGCGGGATCTGAGGAGGCAAGTATCACAGCCAAATGCGCAGGGCCCCATTCTTTGACCTTCTCGGCGCAGTGATGACGAACCCACTGCGCCGCAATGCGACCATCGAGACTTAGACACTGCTTTGCAGAGTGAGATTCTTCCGCACCAACATCAGAATGAAACAGCGAGGGAGTCAGTTGGGCAGTTTTGAAATCAAAACCGTCGTGACGCAAAGCCTGAAAAAGCCGCATGCCGCCCCCTTCATTGAACCACCTGCAGAACCACCAGACGAGGGATTAACCCACGGAAAAACAATGATCAAACACTCACGGTAAAAGTCCGCAGGAGCCAACCGCTGCAACAGACCGAGGCCAGTTGTAGCCGCTTGTGAAGGTTTGCGTCAGAGGCTTGCCCTGCAGCACAAACTCGCCCACTTCTTTGTGTAACTCAGGTAACCAGGGTTTAGGTTGAGGCAGGTCAGTTGGTGAGAACAGCGAGTGGCTCGCAGATGCGTCCATGACACATGTGTTGTTGCGAGCATCAGTGCTCAGAACCTCGTGCTCGAGCAATTTTAATGTCGTGGGCGTATTCGCGACTGGGTCGTTCTCAACCAGAATCGTTTGTATGGGTGTCGGTACCGGACGCCAATTTGACTTCACAAATTCTGCAAAGCGCGCAACTGCAATTAGGTGAGATAAACGCACGCGGCAGTAGCCCGCTCTTCCCAATACTCTCCGCTCGTAGTTCTCACAGACATCCAAATCACTCAAAGCAAAAGGTAGATTCATATCCGGACTGACTTTGACCTTCTCGCCTATGCGACCCAGGATGCGCCCAAAACGCCCAACCAAAGGCATTGCCAATTCGAAAAAGGGACTGAAAAACAAGGCGCGGCTGTAGAGCTTCGGCTCTAGCTGCATGGCTTGCGCGGCTATGGTTGCCCCCAAACACAAGCCCCCAATGTGAACTTCGCCATTAGCTACCGATGCTGCAAGTGAGTTCAGCCAGTGTGCAAATGCACTGTATTTCTCCCAGTTCTGAGCACCAGGAAGATCGTATTGTTCGGCCAATTCATCTGCACCAGCGCGGCCATGCCCGGGCAAGACAGGGAGGAGAACATGGTACCCGAGTGCGCTGAGGCTCTCTGCCATCTGAGCAAACTGTTTCGGGCACGAAGTGAACCCGTGCAGTAGAATCACAACACCCCGATAGGGCACACCCAACTCAGGGCGGAATTGCATGGGTTCGCAGCCCGGCTGAAACTCGTCGGTCGCTAATGTGTTGAAGGTGTAGTCTTCCCACATCTGCTGAGCATGTCCCGGAATAAAGGAAACCTGATTTTCGAGTTTCGCCGACGATTCAGAAGAATTTTGCGCGAACGCGGCTTGAAAGTACAAGGCCGCAATCAGCAACACCCACAACATTCCAAACACTCTCAGCACAGCACAGAACTCCCCGAAATCTCAAAATTAAGTGATTCCGAGGGAATTACGACAATCTACCGACCAAAATCAACACAAGATTAAGTCAATCCTGTGAAATTAGAGAGATGCACTCAATTCTTAATCATCAATTGAGCTACGTCATGGGTTGAATCAATGACATTGCGCCACGACTCCGGCGCAAACGTAAAGTGATCGCCAGCGCTGAACCAGTTCCCCGGAGCCATTTTGACTTCGGTTGTGATCGGAACCGGCTCGTTACGAGGAAGATTATAACCCACAGGCACAAGGCTGATACGCTCGCGCATCAAGGTGATTCCAGGAGCAGCGGGACGAGCCTGTTGCGCAGCCTTCATGTGAGGCTCGGAGAGAAAGCGCAACGCCGCCTTACGGCAGCGGTTCAATGCTTCACGCACAGACTGGGCATGGAGAGAGTCTTCAAAGTCGATTGATGTGTAGAAACCCAATTGGCCATTGCTCAGAAGCGCACCCTGCACACGCTCTACCGGACATACGAGGCGTGTCCCCGGAACCAACCACTCCTGTGCCGGACCATTCAAAAGAGCTTGCCTCCAGTGGCCATACTCAACCCACACAAGCGAACGGGGGCGGTGGCGTGAGACGAGTCGTGACTGCTGCGGATGCAATTGCTCGCGGGGCAATACCGAAAGGGTACGCATCAGGGGAACGGCCAAAGCCAATTTGCGCGCTCTCATTTGTTGAGGCGCTCGGGCAAACGTGTCGGCCACCTGTATGAGGGTTGAATCTGCCTTCTTTTCTGGAACTACCGCGCGCACAAGCTCAGCCTGAGTGAGCACGCGCACACCGCGCGAGAGAAGGATAACCTCTAAGCCCAGCTCGAGCCTCGAAGTGCGCAGAAACCACTTTGGTACTTCCGACTCATTGCTCTTCACAAAAGCGTGCACGGCACTGCGCACCACCGATACCGGGGTGCGGTCGAGCGTCCATCCCAAAATCGTTTCAAGCAGAGGTGTGAGCGATTCGCGTTGCGCTTTTGAAAGACCCTGCCAAAAGGCTGTAGCTTCGAAGGGGCCATCGTTTTCGGGGCTGATATTTTCAGGCTGCGCCAACTGCAGAAGTATTTCAGCTTCCTTCCGAGTCAACATTTCCGACGAACCTGAGAGCACCTCGCTGAGTGGCGTAAACTCTTTACGCACGAGATACGTACGGCGCCCGAATGCATCTTCACCCGGCGACCTCTCCTTCACGAATCCTTCAAGAAACTCCTGCTCAGCATCGGTCAACAACATTCTCAGATGACGCTCATAAACTTCCAAAGCAAGCGGATCGAAAAGCTCAAAACCCGGTCCGCTGCAGTGTTGCAATGCCTCATGCGAGAACTGTGCCCGCAGCGCCTCTGCGCGCGTCACACCGGGCAACAGCGGGGGCGACTGGAAAAGCCGGCCCCCGAGAGTAGGACGCGACTCAAGCAGCACCATGGGGGCTTTGCCGGCCGTGCTGGAGAGTTTCAAAGCCAACATCAGACCCGCAAGCCCACCGCCAACAACAACATCAGCAGCGGAATTTTCTGGTAGCGGAGTGGAACAGGAAAGAAGATTCTGCAGGGCGTTTTCAGATGGCCCGGTGCTCTGCAAAGAGAGCCAATCGTCGTGGGTCAGAGTCATGTTTCCTCATCCTCCGCTTGACGCTCGAGTTGGTGCTGCTGACTGAGCATTTCATCACGTGCCTGACTACGTGCCTTCAGATCGGCAATCACCTCGGCTTCTGAGGCATCGCCCTCTCCTTCACGGAAAGAAATACCTTTAAGCAACCCAAGGAAACTGCGATAGCGTTCGCGAGAAATCTTGCCTTCCTCAACGGCCGTCTTGATGCCACACTGCGGCTCGTGATCGTGTGTACACTCGCGATAATGGCATTTGTAGCCACGGAACTCTGGAAAACACTCAGACAGGGTGATGCTATCAAAGCCATCAACTGAGAAAGAACGCACACCCGGGGTATCAATTGCGTACGCACCAATTCCAAGCTGCAGCAGTGAGTTGTAGGTCGTTGTGTGACGCCCTTTGTAAAAAATGTCGGGATTGTCATCAACGATCTGTTCAAATTCAGGCTTCATCAGGTTCAGCAAGCTGCTCTTGCCCACACCCGAATGACCCGCAAAACCAATCAATTTGCCTTTGAAGGTTTCACGCAGCAGCTTCACTTCAGCCTGAGTTTTCTTCGGTTTCAGTGCGCAAATCTCAAACACGTCGTAGCCAATGGATTTGTAGATCGCCACCCTCTTTTTGTAACGCTCCATGAACTCAGGTGTGGCGAGTTTAGGGTTGTCGAGCAGGTCAACTTTGTTGAGGACAATCGCTGCCGAGAGGCCCTCAAGTTCAGCTTGAACCAAAAATCGATCGATGAGCCCCCAGCGCACTTCCGGATGAAATACCGAGGCTACCACAACCAACAGATCGATGTTGGCAAGCATCACATGCTCCCACTCGGGGTTGAGCGGATCGCGCCTGGCAATGCGGCTATGCCTTGTAAACGCGTGCTGAATAACACCCCGCGGCAGGTCGGTGTTCTTGGGTTGGCCGTCTGCATCAAAGGCCACTTCCGCATCCGCTTCAAAAAGAATACGGTCGCCTACCACCACAAAATTGCGCTCTTTATGTGCGCGTTGAAAATGCCGTTTTGCCACCGAGCACAGCCACAGCAGCTCGGTTTCGGGATTGCCTTGTTCGTTCTCCTCGGCAACAAAAATATTGCGTTTGTGCACCTCGATAACACGGCCTCGGCGCTGGCCGGCTGCGATCAGCCCCTGCAAACGGTCGGCAAATTCGCTTTCGCTTTCATCACCCTCTTTGAGTGGGGCATCAACGAGCCAATCGTCGACCACACGTCCACGCACAGAGCGTTTCTGCTTTTTGATTTTTTCAATTTTGACAAGTCTATCCCGACGTCTGGATTCACTTTCGTCGAGATACTTGCGCCAGTCTCTTGCCATTGAGAAGCTTTCCTTTATTTCTGGCATGTCTTGATAAGGGGCATGCTAATCAATCCCGCGCGTTTTGTCGCGTTTCAGGGTTTGAAAAGCACTCTGTCCGGGGGCCAGTCCATGCAAATTGCTCACTTCCCATCCGCAAATCATCTCGCCGGCGATACCGAAAGCTGGAACCGTGAGGCACTTCTCGCAGATGCTCTTGAAAGGCTTGAATGGGGACGCCTGACCGACGTCCTTGCCGATTTGGCCGCACTCTCCCACACAAAATTGCGTCTCAAAAGCGTTTCTCCCTGGATCACCCGCGACGAGCGGGAGTGGAATCTGAAAGCCACCGAGCGTCTTTTAAGGCTGCACCAGGCCGGTGAAGACATTAACCTGCTGCCCTTTAACGCAAACCACTTTGCAGAGGCACTCCAACACGGAGCGCTGCTCAACGGCCTCGGACTTTATCATTTGGGCTTGTTTTGTTCGCAGATTGAACGCCTGGGCAACAAAGCACGCAACGACGCCCGCCGCGGAGCAGAAAGCACCCTTGGAGTGGAGCTGGCCACACTCCTAAGCCAACTCAAGCCGCAGGCTTCGCTCGCACGTCGACTCGCGCTTTCGGCTGATGAAAACGGCCGCATTCTCGATTCAGCATCAACCGAGTTAAAAGAAGCGCGCGCGAAGTACGATGCGCTCACCCGCAAGATGACCCAAGCCCTAGAAAACACTCTCAAGGTTCCTACCATCCGCGATGCTTTGCAGGACACCGTGTGGATGATCCGCGATGGCCGTTATGTTCTACCCGTGCGCGTCGACCGCAAATCCGATGTCCCAGGTGTTCCGCGTGGTGTGAGCTCCACAGGCAACACGATTTTCCTTGAACCTGCAGGCCTAAGCGAATTGCAATCACAGTTGAGCTCGGCCGAGGCCGATGTCATGATCGCCGAGAATCGAGTACTGCGCGCCTTCTCAGATGAAGCCTATGGCCTTCGCCAAGATCTGCTCTCGGCCCTCGACATTCTGGAAACTTTCGATGACGTTGCTGCGCGTGCACGTTTGGCAGCACAACTTCAGGGCGTAGCTCCGCAGTTTCACAATGAGCCTGAAGGGGCTCGTTTTGAAATTCTCGATGCTCGCCATCCTTTGTTTGTGCTCGAAGATAAAAATTGCGTGCCCAACCACCTGCTTCTCACTCCGCAGCCCGATCAGAAGGGCTGTCCGCGCGTATGGGTGCTTTCAGGGCCAAATGCGGGTGGCAAAACCGTAGCCATGAAGACTGTCGGACTTTTGTGTGCCATGGCGCTCGCAGGATTGTTTGTACCTGCACAGACAGCCCGTCTCTTCGAGTTCAATTCCATTTTTGTGGAGATGGGCGACAGGCAGGACAGGCGTGAAGATCTCTCTACCTTCTCGGGCCACCTGATGCACGTAAAGCGCATCTGTGAACTAGCCGATGCTCAGCTCCTGGTTCTCCTCGACGAAGGGTTTGTTGGAACCGATCCCAGCATTGGCTCAGCGATGGCTCAAGCCACACTTGAAACTCTCGCTGCACGCGGCACCACGGCCATCATCACCACACACTTCTCGTCGCTGAAAAGCCTCGCGGACAAACAACCACTGGTCTTTGCCAATGCCAGTATGGAATTTGAGCCCGAACAGCTCAAACCAACCTTTCACCTCCTCAACGGGGTGCCGGGACAAAGCTTCGCAATCGAACTGGCACGCCGTCTTAGCTACCCCGAAGAGCTGTTGCAGCGCGCCATGCGTTACCGTGGAGAGCGTGAAATAGAACTCGAAAACATGCTGGCAGAACTTCAACGCACCCGCCATCAGCTGCGCGCATCCCTTGAAACCAACCAAAAACTCAACACAGAGCTCGAATCCGAAGTCACTCAACTCAGCGCACAACGCAAAGCACTCGCGGGTGCGCAAGAAGCATTGATGGCTGAGTTCACAGCGAAAATGCAAAAGCGCTTCAATGCTTTTGAAAATCGACTTGAAACGCGCGCCCGGCAATTCGAACGGGCACAGCAACAAATTTTACAAGAGCAGCGTGAGCGCGCACTCACTGAAGCTCCACCGACCGCTGAGGGTGCTCTGATGGAGCAGGCTGCAGTAAGGAAACCAACACCCACTCACGCCCCGCAACCGAAGCCCCTCTCCAAGGAAGAGATTCAGGCTATCGCTGCTGTGGAAAAGAAAAAATCCCGATCACTCAGCGATTTTTCTCAGCTAGCCTCGATAAAAATGAACCTCCCCACGCGGAAAACAGATTGGGAAGAAGCTGAAGACGAAATTGCGCACCAACAGGCACGCCGCCCCGCAAACCTGACACAGCGTGACCTGATGGATGAAGCGCGTGAAAGCCTCGAAGTCATGCGTAAAGCTTTCGATCGCACGTCTGAACAATTTGCAAATCGCCGCACCGAAATCAGCGGCGATTTGCGCGACACGTCTGAAAAGGCCAAGGAAATTCTTTCAGAAGCTCGCGACAAAAAAGCAGGTGCTGTAAATCGTCCCGCCTCCTACTGGAGTGCAGGAATGCGCTGCAAAACAGCGTCATTCGACCAGGTTGGAGAAGTTCTGCGCCAGGCCGATAACAAAGGCATGGTTGAATGCCGTTTCGGATTGCTGAAAACCAAGCTGCATCACTCTGCGTTGATGACCGTTGAACAAGCCGCACAAACCCCAAAAACACAGCAGAAAAGAGCTCCCTCAACTGCCGCTGTTGCTGACAAGCGTCATCGCAACACACTCGACATGAGCCTCGATCCAGTGCTGCCCACCCGCGATAATACCATCGATGTACGTGGACATCTGGTCGACACGGCACTCGAACATGTCGAACGCTTTCTCGACAAATCATGGCGCAACGACCAACACACGGTTGTGATTGTTCATGGCCACGGCACCGGGCGGATCAAAACTGCTTTGCGAGAATACTTGCAAAATTGCAGCTACGCTCTGCGCTTTCGACCCGGCACTTCGGGTGAAGGCGGCGACGGAGCAACCATTGTTGTGTTCGAGTAAAGAGTGCAAGCACAGCTCAAGTCTGCTGCGAAAGGAAGAGAAAACTCTCTCCTTCAACTTCCCAAAGAGAATAGAATCCCTGAGTCAGAGCGCCATCCCGAGATTATGCGGGTTGCGGAACCGCTGACTGATTTGGTTCACTGTTGCGGAGGACAGAATGAGCACATCCGACCCACGGGGGACAGGCTTTTCCGATACAAAACAGCAAAGCAAAAAAAGGAAGCCGCTTGCCACCGTCAATCCGCACAAACGTATTCAACCGATGGATGAGCTTCCCATAGACCTCGGCAAGGAACTCGAGCGGCGAATGGATACACGCACAAATGCTCGGATGCTGGGGCTCGATGGAGGTGTCGGCCGAGGTATTGATTCAGGAAGCGATCTCAATAGCCTCAAACCTGGCGACGAGTTTGAGAATGACTACGAGCAAATCACCGACAACAATTCACTGACCGAAAACGCCTATATTCACGGAGTGTTTCAAGAAAACTCCGTGTTCAAGGAAGATGAAGTCACAACTCTGCAGAACCAACACAAACAAAGGATAATTTCAAACAAACTTGAAACCGACCGTATCGAGGAACTACCCGCTCGACCACGCGAGGAAGCGAGCTTTACACCGCCTTCCCGGAAGAAGAAACGACCACCGCAGAGTCTGGAGTCGGATGGTTGAGTGAAGGAGCCAATACCATTTTACCCTGTTCGTCGGCCTCGAGAGTATAAACTTTCTCAGGGCCGATATGGCGGTAGCGGTAGCTCTTGATTTCACAGTACGCGAGTTTGTGAATGAGAGGAATGGCATCGTAGAAAGGCGTTTCAGGAACAAAAGGAGAAACCTGTTCCTGCCGACCAATCGCCATAACAAGATGTGGCGAACTGACAATTCTTGAAACACTGACAAGTTGTTTGTTCGCTTTAAGCATATCGACTGCACGTTTTTTGTCGGCACTTTCAGCAATCCGCTTTTGTTCACTGACAGATGACAGCAGCGCATGTCTGCGCGTGAGTTCAGCTCGCCAATCAGCCGTATGCTGAGCATTGCAGTGGATACCACTGGTCAGAAATTGCTTCACATATTTCTCAATCCGACCGCGTACATCTTCGGGGTGAATTATGAACGCGCCTGTGAAGTAATCAACTCCGCCAAACGTTACTGCACGCCCTTCAAAAACCAGCCCCGGTTCGAAGCCTGCAAACATAAATTGGGGCAGCGAGAACACTTCAAAGCGCTGGTGGGCGAGGAGGTCAGTGACGAGCAAACTTGCCGCATTTACTCGCTCCACAAGGAAAAGCGAATGGCGGAAACTCCGGAACTGTTCGTACTCGTTCAGCTCAATGGGAGTGAGTTTGGTTTGAGCCTGGAGCAACCAAGTTTCGTAGACTGTGGAGCCAGAGAAAACCTCAGAAAGCCGATAGTCGAACAGAAAGTATTCCTGAAAGGAACACATGCGGTTGTCGTAGAAGGGATCGTCGTCGTTCACTTTACCCGTGGCAATCGCAAACAGCTCGCGGGCAATTCGCATTTGGTCTGCAAACTCGGGTGCGCAGGAGTATTCAAGGAGTGTGTTGAGCAATTCCTGACAACGTTCTGCGTTCATGTGTTTTCCTACCTGAGCTTCGCATGACAGGTTTATTTGGATTCCTGCTGGGGGCGATCGCGCTGAGGTAGCTCAATCGAACGTTGTGCCACCAACGGAACCTGCCTGACCCCATGGAAATTAATCTTCGTAGAGAGAGTGTAGCCGATACGGGTGGGAACACCAAAGGCCTCAGGAGAGTTCAGGTAGTCAATCTCCACATCACCCTCAGTCAATTCGAGGCGATGGTGCTTGGCTAACTTGACAAGATACTGCCGAACATCATCGTCCGCGGTCATCATCACCCCGGGAGTCGCCGAATATTTACGCACAGCCTCGGCCAAGGAACGTTCACGGTAGACGAAACGAACCATAGGCCAAGCAAAGAAACCCAAGAAAACAACAACCAACAGCAGCAGTGCAGCAACCACACGAACAGCTATGTTTCGATCCACGGGCTTCATCAAACTCTCCCGACACGCTCAAACTCTGGCGAGATCACGTTTTTTATTCAACATCAGACAAGTCGAGAATGGCCATAAAGGCTTCCTGTGGAATTTCCACTGAGCCCACCTGTTTCATGCGCTTCTTACCCTCTTTCTGTTTCTCGAGCAGCTTGCGTTTACGCGAGATATCGCCACCGTAACACTTGGCTGTTACGTCTTTGCGCAAAGCACTCAGGGTTTCGCGGGCGATAATCTTGGAACCGACCGCAGCCTGAAGTGGCACTTCGAACTGTTGCCGTGGGATCACCTTACGCAGCTTCTTGACCAGCAACTTGCCGCGCTCAAAGGCACTGGAACGATGCACAATACACGACAGAGCATCGACTGGCTCGGAGTTCACGAGTACGTCGAGTTTGACCAGATCAGACTCACGATAGTCGAGAAACTCGTAGTCCATGCTCGCATAACCACGCGAAACGCTCTTGAGGCGGTCGAAAAAGTCGAACACCATTTCATTCAAGGGCAGCTCGTATTGGAGCATAACGCGGCTCTGTGACAGGTAGTCCATCTTGACCTGCACACCACGACGCTCAGACAACAGCCCCATCACCGCACCCAAGTATTCTTGCGGAAGATGAAAGGTTGCCATCACCACAGGTTCGAGAAATTTGTCGATGTTGGTGGCCGCAGGCAGCATGGCGGGGTTGTCTACGCGCAGATGCTCACCTTTGGTTGTCGTGACCTCGTACACGCAGGTTGGCGCCGTAAAAATTAGATTCATCCCGTACTCACGCTCGAGACGCTCCTGAACAATCTCCATATGCAGAAGTCCGAGGAATCCGCACCGGAAACCGAAGCCCAGGGCCACCGATGTTTCAGGCTCATAGCTCAGTGAGCTATCGTTTAGAGTGAGTTTTGCAAGAGCATCTTTTAGGGCTTCGTACTGATTCGACTCCACGGGAAATACACCTGCGAAAACCATTTGCTTGGCCTTTTTGAAACCAGGCAAAGGCTCAACCGTTGATCCCTCGGCACAGATAGTGTCGCCCACGCGTGTGTCGCGCACGTCTTTTACGTTGGCGATGATGTAACCCACCTCGCCTGCGCTAAGAACTTCTCGGGGGTAAGCGCGGATACACATAACACCCACTTTTTGAACTTCGAAACTCTTTCCGCAGCTCATCATCATGATGCGGTCGCCCACCTTCACTGCACCATCAACAACGCGCACGAGCACAATGACACCTTGATAGCTGTCGAACCAGCTATCAAAGATCAGCGCACGCAGGGGCTTTTCACGGTTGTCTTCTGGTGAAGGAATGTTGTTGACGATGTTCTCGAGAATATTTTCAATTCCCAGGCCCGTTTTTGCGCTGCAGGGCACTGCAGCCGATGTGTCTATGGCCAACTCTTCTTCAATCTGCTCGCAGACCCTTTGATAATCTGCACTGGGCAAATCGACTTTATTGATCACAGGAAAAATTTCGACGTTGTTGTCCATGGCCAAGTATACGTTGGCCACTGTCTGTGCCTCCACGCCCTGCGTGGCATCGACAACAAGCAATGCACCTTCGCAAGCACTTAAGCTGCGACTGACTTCATACGTGAAGTCAACGTGTCCGGGGGTGTCGATGAGATTCAGCGTATAGGTTTTACCGTCGTGGGCTTTGTAGGTAAGCGTGGCTGTCTGGGCTTTGATGGTAATGCCACGTTCACGCTCGAGTTCCATGCTGTCGAGGATCTGGGCTTGTTTCTCGCGATCCGCAACGGCACCGGTTTTTTCCAGGATGCGGTCGGCGAGTGTCGACTTGCCATGGTCGATATGGGCAATAATGCAAAAATTACGAATCAAACTTGGATCTACGCCATATTGAGACATTCTGTGAGCGACTCCGCCAATTCTGCAACAAGCCAAGCCCCTGCAGTTCTTGCCGGGGCTGCCGATATAAGCATCTGACACGCCTCAGTGACACACGTCAAACCCATGAGGCTCTCTGACGGGGGTATTCGTGCGCGGAGTTTTGACTCAACCAGGAAAAGGGCTCGCTCGGGCCGTGTTGGGGCTGCTTGGTCTCAGCCCCCTGCTCTGCTTGGCAGCTGAACCGGCGGCGCAGCTCGCCACGGCCACTGTACCGCTCGCCTCCGCTGAAACATCCAGTGTGCGCCAACCGGATGCGCTGATGACCTGGAAAATTCAAAAATTACACTACACTGATGGTGCAGCCATCGTGACCGTGGCAGGCGTTCAGTTCGAGGAAGCCCTAGGCCTGAGCGTGGTTGTGATCGACCCTCCTCCCGCAGAGCTCGCGCAAAGACTTTCTGCTCCTGCGAAATCTGCCGAATCACAAAGCACTACAGGGTCCGGCCAACCGTCCTTGCCCGCAACACAAGCGCCACAAACGCTGTTTGATATTTCCAACAGCTCTGAAAAGAGGCTACCTGGAGAACCGCCGCGAGCCGAGATTCAGATCAAAAACCTACTCGTTGACCTCAATGAACTCACCAAACCTGATAGCGCAAACCGCTCCTTTGTTCCGGAATGCGAGCGTGGCGCCCGCCGTGCCGTGGTGTTTGTGCGTCCAGCGCAGACAGCTCGCATTTTTGAACTCGGGTCAGCACGAGCCATCGAGCTGAGCCAATACGGCCGCGCGGCATGCCTGCGTTGGGATGGAATACCAGAGAAAATTTGAGCGATAGCTCAGAATGCTGGGCCGAATTGAGCCTCTGTTTCTTTAAGGTGCGTGCTACCGCTCGCACTCAGGGTGCGCCCGCGCGGTGTTCGGTTGATGAAACCAATCGAAACCAAATAGGGTTCATAGACATCTTCGAGGGTGGTTTTTTCCTCGTGAAGCGCGGCTGCGATCGACTCCAACCCCACAGGCCCGCCATCATGACGGTCGCGCATAATGCGCAGAAATTCGCGATCCATACGGGCAAGTCCGCGGGTATCAACACCCAGTCGCGCCAGAGCTCCCTCAACACCTTCGACATCAATCGTTTGCTTGCCATTCACCAAGGCGAAATCCATGACACGCTTGAGCAACATATTGGCAATACGGGGTGTTCCACGACAGCGCGCAGCCAGCACCAACGCCGCAGCTTCGTCGAGGTGGAGGTTCAAAAGCCGTGCACTGCGTCGAATGATGAGGCCGAGGCTTTGGGTTGAATAGTAATCAAGGTGTTCAACAATGCCAAAGCGATCGCGCAGAGGCGCACTGAGTGCACCGGCACGGGTGGTGGCCCCAATCAGGGTAAATGGCTTCAAATCAAAACTCACCGATCGTGCCGAGGGCCCCTGTCCAATCATCACATCAAGGCGGCCATCTTCCATCGCGGAATAGAGCACCTCCTCAACATGCGAGGGGAGCCTATGAATTTCATCGATAAACAGAACCGTGTTGGACTCAAGGTTTGCCAATAGCCCCATCAGATCTGCAGGCCGCTCAATGACGGGGCCCGCAGTAATTTTCAGCGAGCAATCCATGGTCTGCGCAATGATACCGGCGAGAGTGGTTTTGCCGAGACCAGGTGGGCCATGCAGCAAAACATGGTCGAGCATTTTGCCGCGCAGTCGCGCTGCCTGGGTGTAGATTTTCAGATTTTCAACCACGCGTTCCTGGCCAGGATATTCATCGAATGTTCGCGGCCGTAGGTCGGTGCGTTCATTTTCGAATGCATCGACGTTGCGCGCGATTTCGGTAAATACAACGTGATCTTGTTCAGTCACTTGGTACGCCCCAGAAGATGTCCAGAGAGTTGTTTGAGAGCGTCTTTGAGAGCCACTTCAAGAACGATGTCATCGCCGGCTGCCTGGCGTTTCTCAAGCCCCTGCACGAGTTCGGAGATCTGTTTATCTTTATAACCCAGATTCTGCAGGGCACTTCGGACATCTTCGATAACCGAAGTTTGGACCCAACGGGACTCTGCGAAAAGAGGCATGGTCGAGGTTGCGAGAGATTTGTTTTTGAGAGTGTTGAACGCTTCAGAGCTCTGGAGTGTGGACATGACTTTTTGTGCTTTTGTGCGCAACTCAAGAGCCAAACGCTCGGCCGTACGCGCTCCTACCCCCGGAACTGAGGTGAGTGCTGCGAGGTTTTCATCGATAATGGCTCGGCACAACTCCACCCCTTCAAATGGCCCCATGAGGGCCAATGCAAGCTTTGGCCCCACGCCCGTGACACTCAGAAGCATTTCAAACACGGTGCGGTCGGCGCGGGTCAAAAAACCGAAAAGGCGGAGAGAATCTTCCCGCAAATGTGTGTGCACCGACAGGCTAACGGATTCGCCAATTCCGGGCATTCGGCAGAGGGTTGAAGCAGGCACCTGAACTTCGTAGCCCACACCGTTCACATCCAAAACAATGCAATCACTCGATTTTTCAACGAGTGTGCCACTGAGCTTGCCAATCATGCGAGGGGCCTCCTGCTTCAAGAGCTACCGGATGCGGTGAACGCCGTCAAATCGCCAACGTGATGCAGGCCTTACCTTTGTCGCCGAACTGCCGATATCAACCCTAAGCAGCGTGGAGGCTTTTCATCATGGCATTTTGGGCTAAAAAGAAACCCGAACCAGACTCAGACAAGAAAGAAGCCACCGGCACCAACCTCCTGAAGAAGAAGGAGGAAAAGAAAGGTGCCCCACCCAAGCGCATCGACAACCTGCGCATTGCCCAAAAGCTCAACGTGAGTTTGAAAAGCCTGGGCACAGGGAATGAGTATCACTTCCTGACCAAAGACCTTTCGGCGACGGGTATGTTCGTGCTCTGTTCCGATCACCGCCGCTACCCATTCATTGTGCAGAGCACCTTGCTCGAGGCCACGGTGAATCTGCAGGCACATGGCAACGATGAGCTTCATGAACTGCGCTGTCTTTGTAAGATCGCGCGTCTGGTGGAAGGCACCGTATCGGGCTTTGGCGTGCGGATTGTGCAAATCGCTCCTGAGCAGAGGCTCGTTCTCGAACAGTTCATCGCCAAACATGGCTCGCCAGAAAACTTTGTGCCCTACTCCGGTGGTTCCGAGGAGGCACAAACAAACGCCTCAGCGCCCATCCCACAACAAGCCAAAGCACCAGATCCTGACCTCAAATCGGGCGAAATCGGAACAGATACTCCGCCCCGTTCACTGGCTCACACAGCCTGAGCGAACGATTCTCGAAAATTGCCTCATTGGCCAAAATCATGTAGAGGCGTGAGTCTTTGAGGCACTCGCGCTTTTTCAGGCCAAGAGGAGACAAGAATGTTTTTCAGCAAAGCTACCGGCAACATGAAGTCAGTGGTTGCCGCTGCGTTGACTTCGGCGGCACTGTTTGTGTCCGTATCCGCACAGGCTCAGCAAAACACCCAGGCAGACCGTCGCAACAACCAAGAGGTCTTCCTGAACATGGGCGACGAGCCCCCCAGCATGGATCCCAACAAGGGCGTCGACTCTGTCTCGTATTTCTGGCTCGGACACCTTTTTGAAGGCTTGATGACCACCGACAAGAACGGAAACATTGTCCCTGGAGCGGCTAGCAATGTTGCTGTGAGCGATTCAGGCAAAACCTACACATTCACAATCCGTCCGAATGCAAAATGGCACGATGGCAAAAAAGTCACTGCCAAAGACTTCGAATACGCTTTCCAGCGTTTGGTTGATCCCGCGTTTGCGAGCGAATACGCATTCATTGCTGAAACCGCTCAAATCTTGAATGCCGCTGACGTCATCAAGAAGAAGAAACCCGTTAGCGAACTCGGCGCCAAGGCTGTGAACGACTCCACGTTCGTCGTGAAGCTCGAAAACCCTGTCGCGTTTTTCAAGTCACTGATGGCTTTCCAAGCTTTCTTCCCTGTTCGCAAAGATATCGTTGAGAAACACGGCGACAAATTTGCAACAAACGTTGACACAATCATCGGCAATGGTCCGTTCAAGCTCGTTTCTTGGAGAAAAGAAACCAGCATGCGCATGGAAAAGGCATCAACCTACTGGAACGCTGCTGCGATCAAGCTGCGCGCCATTGAAGCTCCTGTGATGCTCAAGGATGTTGGCGCTGCGTTCAACAACTTCAGAACCGGCGGCCTCGACATGACCGGCCTCGACAAAGAACGCCTCGAAACAGCTCAGCGCGAACGTCTTCAAGTTAAAACCTATGCTGACGGTGGTGTATTTTTCCTTGAGATGAACCAACGCCCAGGCAAGCTTTTTGAAAACAAGAAACTGCGTCAGGCTCTGCGCACGGCCATCAGCCGCCGCGAGTACATTAGCAAGGTCACCGGCGTTCCGGGCGACAAACCCGCTTTCGGACTGGTTCCCGACTACATGCCTGGTGTCAACAGAACCTATCGTCAGGAAGCTGCCCTCACCTACCGCGACGGCGACCTCGCTGGCGCGAAAAAGCTCATCAAGGAATATCTCGCTGAAACCAAGCAGAGCAAAGTTCCTCCATTCTCTATCCTGGCGGGTGATTCACCCAATGCAAAGAAGGAATCCGAATATCTTCAGGCTCTGTTGAAGAACGTGTTTGGAACCGACGTGAAAATCGACAGCGTTCCCTTCAAAACGCGCCTCCAGAAACAACGTGACGGTCAATTTGATATCGTTTCAGCCGGATGGGGTCCCGACTACCTCGACGCCATGACCTTCATGGATTTGTTCATGACCACCAATGGCAACAACCATGGCGGCTACAGTAACAAGACCTTCGACGAGCTCATCACTAAGGCTCAGCGCTCAGGAAGCATGGCTGAACGTGTTAAGCTGTTCCAGGAAGCTGAGAAGCTGCTGGTTGTGACCGACTCGGCTATCGTCCCCATCATCCAAAGAGGCCGTGCATATTTGCTGGCCGAGGGACTCCAGGGAGTGCGCCGCAACCAGGTCGGCCAAGACCCTGACTTCCGATTTGCCTCGTGGTCTGGAGCTTCTGCCAAGAAGTAAGCCCATCAAAGCCCCGCCCTGCGGGGCTTTTTTTTACCGAGGCAAGCCAAACTCCGAACTCAGTGCTGCGGCGGAGGGGTACAGCCGCACGCGGTTTTTGCTTTTCCGCCGCTAAAAAATAATTAGATAAATTACTGAAATAAATGAGCTTTATAGAACATTAAGCAGCTTGACCAGAGGTTGAAGACGTGGCAGAAGTCCTTCTCTTTGCCAAAGAAGTTTGACAACGAGTTTGGCAAACAAGGCGATTCGGGTTCATCCCTTCGCCCCATTCGTCCAGTAGAGGAAAATTGCGATGCGCCTGCTGCGCTTTATTCTCCAACGTCTTTTCCTTGCAGTGATAACGCTGTTGACTCTCTTCACGCTGACTTTCTTTCTGATGCGTGCTGTGCCTGGCGACCCGCTGATGCGCACGAAAGAAATCCCGGAAGAAACGCGCAAGAATCTTGAGGAGCGCTACGGCTTGGACAAACCCCTGCACAAGCAGTACTTCCTCCAGCTTGAGCGTATCTTTATTCACGGCGATTTCGGCACAAGTTTTCGCACCGTCGGCCGTGAAGTGAATGATATTATCCGCGAACAGTTCCCCGTGAGCGCAGGCGTGGGGATTGTTTCAGTGTTGATTGGCGTGACAACGGGTATTGCCCTGGGGATCGTAGCAGCGCTGTACCGCAACAGTCTCATTGATCGCTTTGCTATGTTCTTATGTGTGGCTGGTATCTCGTTGCCATCGTTCCTGTTTGCGTTCATTTTCCAATACAGCTTGGCGGTTTATCCGCTCACCACGCTCGGCTTCAATCCCGACACATGGTTGCGACCTGCTGGCTGGGGTGAACCGCGCGATTTTATCATGCCATCCATCACACTCTCGCTTGGAATCATCGCTTCAATCACACGTATGCTAAAAAGCCAGATGATCGAGGTTGGCTTCTCTGAATATGTGAAAACAGCAAAGGCGAAGGGTGTCTCGCTCGCGCGTTTGGTGGTCATGCATCAGATCCGCAACGCGATTCTGCCTATTATTTCGATCATCTTCCCGATCCTGGTTTTCACCATGTCGGGCTCGCTGATCATTGAAGGTGTTTTCGGAATTCCCGGTCTGGGCCGTGCCTACATGACCTCGATTCAAAACTCTGACTACAACGTGATCATGGGCCTCACCGTCTTTTTTGGTGGTTTCCTGATCGTCATGAATCTCATCACTGACATCCTCTATGGCGTGATTGACCCACGCATCCGTGTCGGCTGAAAAGGAACTTCTGCAATGAAAAACACCAACCTCTCTCAGCACGAATTGACGGCCGACGACCTTTCTGATGCGCGTCTTTTCACTCCCCAGCCGGCTCAAGGCTCGGCTGCCGAACAACTCAGCCGCCCAGTTGTGGGCTATTGGAAAGATGCACTGATTCGTCTTTCTAAAAACCGCATAGCAGTGTTCGCTCTTGTTTTGATTGTCGCGGTTGCGCTGGCGGGCATCGTGGGGCCATGGTTCTTCCCCAACACGAGCGATGGTACACCCTACGAAAATAGCCAAAACCTCAACTTCATAAACCAAGGGCCGACGCTTGGAAAATCGGTTCTCGTGATTGAAGACTCGCCGCAGTACATGGATGACAAAGTCGATGAAACTTTCGATTTTTCAGCCCCGCTCTTGAAGGGCCCAGAGCTCGTTCCGCCGAGCGGTTTCAGTGTGGTGGGACAAGCAACTGTCAACGGCGTCGCACTCAGCTGGAATACCATGCGCGGTGTTTCTGGATACCAAATCTATCGCACTGTGGTTTCAGGCCAGCCCATTAGTGTGGAAGATGTGATCAGCGATGCGGGAATGCGCGGACTCCAAGTAGCCACCATTAGCAATCCTGCACAATCCACCTTCACCGATAGCTCTGGTCTCAACCCAGCTGAGCAGTACATCTATTCGGTTGTCGCATATGTCGTCGATCCCAACACTCAAGAAGAAAGCGTTTCTGAGCGGGCCGAGGCTCTGAAAGTTTCACTCGTACAGACAATCTCTTTGAGCGATGCGCAAGTTCTTAAACCTGACGCCCAAGTCGGTGACACCATCCGTGGGAACGCGCATCTATTCGGAACCGATGCTCTCGGTCGCGATATCTTCGCGCGCATGATTACCGGTACCCGCATTGACTTCTTCCTTGCGCTGCTCGTACCAACCGTTTCCTTATTGATTGGCCTTTGCTACGGCGCCATCTCTGGTCTCATGGGTGGCAAGGTCGACATGATTCTCATGCGTATCGTTGAAATTCTCGACACACTTCCCGAGCTCCTGCTTCTCATCCTCATTCAGGTGGCCTTGGGTAAAGGTGTGAGTAGCCTGGTTATCGCCTTGTGTGCGTTCTCGTGGACAGGTTATGCGCGTGTGCTGCGTGGCGAAGTTTTGCGTTTGCGCGAAATCGAATTTGTGCATGCTAGCCGTCTGCTGGGCGCGCCTCTCATGTCCATTGTTTTCAGACATGTTGCGCCCAACCTCCTGGGCATCATTATCGTGATGTGGTCTGCACAAATCCCCCGAATCATCACCTCAGAGGCATTCCTCTCACTCTTCGGTCTGGGCGTGGAAGCCCCTATGGCAACGTGGGGAACGGTTCTTCAAGATGCGGCTGCTCACTTCCAGCAATACCCAGCTCAGTTCTTCCTACCGG
>JBILKQ010000118.1:0-9202 GCA_044376655.1 Silvanigrellaceae bacterium | reverse complement strand
AGCTCAACCTCAAGCTTTCCAGATAGAAATTGCTGTTCGAAAATTTTATTTTCGCCCACGTAGCTCGAAATCATTTTTTTGATTTGTCCGGTTTGGAGAAGTTTACCCAAACCGAAATCATCGACACCAGCATTATTGGAAATACAGGTGAGGTTTTTAACACCCTTAATGCGCAAGGCCTCAATCAGATTTTCCGGAATACCGCACAGACCAAAGCCGCCCACCATGAGTGTTGCGCCATCTTGGATATCAGCGATGGCATCGATCGCAGAATCGATGAGTTTGGAATATTTCATCACCTTCATTGGGCCATGACCTCACGTAAACGTTGTCCGTTCTTCTTCAAAAACACTCTCAGCCCACCCACAGCAAAACCAGCAAAGGCACCGAGGAACGCTCCAAGCACCAAAGAAATTTTGCGCTTGCTCACGGGAGATTCGAGCGAAAGTGTTGCGCCCGTTGCGCTCGCAGGCACAAGAATAGGCAGCGCAGCTAGAGCAGATGAGCTTCCAGAGCGAGCCTCACCGCGCGCCGAAGTGCGACGACCATATCCAAGTCCGGCCATGCGCATCGCTTCACGACGAGCTACAGGAATGAGTTGGAAGATTTCATCACGCACCTGCAATGACCGGGTCACGGTGTCGTTGGCGTCTTCGGGTTTCATGCGCCCCTCCGCAAGCAGAACGGCGGTCATGCGTTGAATTCTTTCAAATTGCCCCTGCACGCCGACCTGTTCGTAGAAGTCGCTGGTCAAAAGATTTTGAGTCGAACCATCCGCAGGTGGGGCTGGGAGATTCACTTGCAGAGACTTCAGATCTGCATCGGCCGAACCTACGAAAGCAAAAAATTCAGGAAGATTGCGCCCCAATTTGCTGCACAGGTATTCAATCTTCAAAAGCTCTTGCCGTGCCTTCAAGAGCTGCTCGCGGACCTCGGTGCTTTCATCGGGCTGGAGTTTTTGGACAGGCGTGCCACTTGGAGCATTCGCATTGGTGGGCTTGCTCGGCGCGTCTTTGTCGGTGTCAGCTACTGCGGCAGCATTCACGCTCAGAGCCATTTGAATTGCTGATGCAAAAAGTTCGCCTGAACGCTGATTAAGACCTTGCACGGGCAAGCGTACATCGAGAATAAAGTCACGTGGACTAGCCGACTCACGCAAACGCAAAGGAGCCTTCTCGGGCTTATCGGCAAGCGCCTGCTGCGCGGCAAGGGCCTCATCGCCGAGATTGTTCTCTTTGAGGGTACGTGCGAGCTCAGGCGATTGATTGAACACGGAGCGCCAAATCAGACGCGCATTGTCGGAAACGTTCAACGCACTGTTGAAGGACTCAACCAACTTTTTGGGCTCTGCAACTCCGAGTTCGTTTTTCTCGAGCACCAGTGGAATTTGGGTGTGGTAAGTAACGGGTAAGACCTTGAGAGCCACAAATGCACCGGCAGCGATTCCCAGCAGGGCACCGACGGCAATTTCAATCTTAATTTTCCAGAAGAAACCAAGCAGCTCGACCAAATCGATTTCATCGGAAGGCTGATATCCGTATCCCGTTGGAGTAGCGGCACCCGTAGTAGTTTGGGGATTGGCCGTGTTGGGATAATGATCTTGTGGCGGTTGGTTTTGCGACATGAGGACCTCAATCAACCTGAAAAGGGAGACAACAGACCCATCTCATAGCAGAAATCTTTCACAACCGGCAATTTCCAGGACACAATGTTCGCAAGAAGCTTCTCGAGTTCCACCAATTCAACCTGGAAGAACTCACCCTCGGAACGACTCAAATCGATGGCGGACAGGTGATTGAGCTCCACGAGAAACCACATCTGCTCTTGCCCAACATTGTTGCGTTCCGGATGAGCGCGCAGCACCTCGGGAGGGAACGAATAACGCCGCCAACAGCTCGAGCGGGCAACGATGTTTACGCTCTCAGGCGCTACACCGAGCTCTTCGACGAGTTCGCGTAATAGGGCGTGCTGAACGCTCTTGTCGGAATCCTCTATTCCCCCCTGAACGGTCTGCCAGACTCCTCTCGGCTGACTTCGCTCGCAGCGCAAAAATTTGTTGCCCACCCTGATCAATGCGGCCACGTTGGCACGCCAAGGTCCATTTTTCATGTTTGGATCAGTCATGGTTCACCTGTTCTTTTGCGCCGGTACAAAAAGATTCGAACTCGATTTCAGACCACCCGGCCTCTGCTGAAATGAGATCCGTTTCAAGACAAAGCACGAACAAATGCCGACTTCTTATTAATTCCTTGAACTCATGCGCACTCCACCAACGACAAACATCTTTGAGCGTCGTCACAACGGCAAGATGCGCATCTGGAGCAACTCCTGGGGGAAATTTGAATGCGCCGTGATCAGCAAAACGCACGAAATCTCTTATCCTTGGTTTGTGATGGGCCTGCGCGCACAAATCCAGAAATGATTTTTCAAATCTTTCAGGTCTGGCAATGCCACACAATAATGTGACCTCGGTTGGTAATCGCTCAATCTCAAAAGTCTCCAATGCAAAACCTGGCGCGGGCTCTTTGAGAAGAACCCGGGCGAGCCAGGTTCTCTCGACCGCCGTGCACTGCAGACTCTGCCCCAACCTGCCCACAGACAACTCTGGCCGGCTGGCATCCGTGGCAAAAAGTTCCATGAGCGCTGCTTTGACCTGACCATCAAACTGGTTTTTATGAGCTAGCGAAAGCATCCTTGACCACACCAGGACATCTGCGGGGGGCAGAGACTTCGCCCATGGACGTGCAAAAGGCCAGCCCGCCCTGTAGGGCCCGAAGGGCAAGGCAAAACGGGGAGCAGACACGAGTGAGTCCGGATCCCAAAGAACAACGTCACGATGCACGGGAAGTGAGGTCTGCTGCAGACCATCATCCACAAGCACAAAAAGAGGTCGTTTCTTTTCAGAAAATTCCCGAGCCGGATCCGCTTCACGCGCAGCCAATAGATTCTTGAAAAGTTCAGAGCGACGAGGGCCCTGTGCAATCCAGAGCTTTGCTCCTGCAGGGAGGACAACTTGAAGTTGGAGGAAATGCTCGAGGGTCTCATCACTCAGCCTTTCCCAAGCGCTCGTAGAGAGACCCTCCAAGGCCGATTCTGCGTGGCACAATAAATGCTCATTCTGTGTCTGCCCAACACCGCGCGTGAATACAGCAACATCATATCCCGACTGAAAAGCCAAACGTGCAATTGCACGCACCACCGGACTCTTGCCTGTGCCGCCAACTGCGACATTGCCAATTGAAACCACGTACGGTTCCGCAGAGGAATGAGCTAATAATTTTCTGCGGCGACGAGCGCGCAGCGCAGCAAGTGAGGACCAAAGCAAGCTCAAAGGAAAAAGCAACACAACACTAATTACCGCAAACCAAGGGTCACGCTGACCCAGTGGACGTTCGATTTGCGCGCGCAGATATTCGGTCCATGCGAGAGTCATGCCTGCGGCATCCCCTCATCAACACGAGTAACACGACCGTGCACATCGGGTGTTTCCAACACAGAGGCCTCTTGCCCCGAACCACTCCAGATGAGCTTTCCAGCTGAGAAGAGATAAGCCTCATTGAAATGCTCGAGTTCCTTGCGAGCGTGGGTGACAGCAATGACTGTTCGCGCCCGGCCGGGCATCTGTTGCCATCGCCAAACGGCCTCCCAGAATGCTGCAGCTGACGTAGAATCGAGATTGGCTGTCGGCTCGTCGAGCAACAGAATTGGCTTGTCGGCGTAGAGCAGTCGTGCCAGCGCCACGCGTGCCTTTTCACCGCCCGACAACCCTTCACCCATGAAGCCAACTTTCTTATTCAAGAAAAGTTCCGCACCGGCAGATGTGTGGGCCAACATCAGCGTCAGCACAAGCTCCAGTGCACGCTCACGTGCACGACGTGAATCCGTCGGCTGAAGGCTGGCCACCGGATAAACAATATTTTCAAAAATTGTTCCCTGAAAAACATAAGGTGATTGGGTCGCCAGAAGGGTTTTTGAAGTACCCACGACATGCCCCTCCGATGGAGGAAGAAGACCTGCCAGCAAGCGGAGAAGAGTCGACTTGCCTGCTCCACTTTCACCAACAAGAGCGATGCGCTGACCCTCTTTGAAATCGATGTTTGTAGGGTAAAGAATACGGCGGCTGTCGAGACTATCATAGACTAAACCTGCGACACGCATTGCCACGCCAGCACGTAATATTTCCTGCTCTGTTGAAAGCTGCGGACGCTGAATTGCTGAGTGAACCGTATCCCATTCATCGGTCAAACGGCTCCACACAGCCTTCAGCTCAGCAAACTGGGAAACAAAACCTGAAACGTTTTTCAACGGACGAAACGAAAGCGCCGCAAGCACAAAAACGGTGGAATAGGAGGCCATGTCAACCTCACCCACCGTGTTGAGCCGCCACTGCAAAGCCATGGCAAGAATGGCAACTGCAAAAACCTCCATGGCTGGGCGAAAACCAACCCGTAAAAGAAAAGTTTTGCTGATAAAATCAAAATAGTCGTTGGAGAGCTTCTGAAGATCTCGCTGTTCCCTGTGCTGTGCACCCATTCCATAGATTGCAGCGAGGCCATTGCGCGCCTGCATTCCACGTGTCGCCAATTCAACCTGTCGACGGGCGCTCTCGCGTGTGTAGAATTCAAGGCGCCGAGAAACCCATCGTAAAACCACAAAAATAGGCACAAAAATCAACAGTAATACAACAAAAAAATAGGAAGCAATATAAAGCATAGCCAAGGCAGTGCCGATGACCACCAAACCATCACGTAGTGCCCCGATGGTGCCCTTGCTGACCAGCCCCTGCAGTAGTGTAGTATCAAGCAATATACGGTTGGTGACTTCATCAGGATTGCGTGAATCAAGAACCCGGCCAGAGGTCTGCAGGTACGAATCGAGAAACTGAGTCCGCAAGGCGTGCGCAACACGGTGTCCAGCGCGCTCAAGCAGATAATTGCTGCCAAAGCTTGTCAGCATCCGGCAAAAACCAACCAAAACGAGCAGTGCCGGGATTATCGTCATCCACTGTTCACGGCTCGCCAACATGAGATTCGGCAACAGGTCGGCAATCGCCTTGGGTAGGATCCGGTGCAAATTACTTTCTGATGCTGAGGAAAAGATCAACTGCAACAAAGCGCCGGTCACGAACCCAAGCGCCACTTCACACAACGCGTGCACAGGACTGATCAGGACCCCTGTAACCACATCGACTCGGGCTGCTTTCCATATAAGAGATCGCAACGGATGCTTGCTTTTCACTGAGCGAGTCCCCACTCGCGCTCTTCATTCCAAAGATCACGCACCGATTTGTAGTGAAAGCGTTTTGCGGGTTCCAAAGGAAGTTGCCCATAGCAATCGAGAATTGCCCGCGCGGCATTGCGAGCGCTGTCCTTTGGGAAAACACTCTTCAAGGTTGCCAAATCTGCCCTCATCGCCGCCGACTTCTCTGGTGAATTGAGAAGCGAGAGTGCGTGCGCAGACAAGGCCTCAGGCGTCGCAGCATCCTGGATGTACTCAGGCACAATTTCCCTGCCCGCGCATAGATTCACAAGACTCACATGAGGAAGGCTGACCAAACGTTTCGCGATTGTGTAGCTCATCCAATGCATTTTGTAGGCAACCGACATCGGAACGCCGAGCAAAGCTGCCTCGAGAGCCGCTGTACCCGAGCAGACCCAAGCATAACTGCATTCAGAGAGCACGGACTTGAGTGAAGAGTCTGACACCAGCTCAATATCGACCCGCATTTTCTCAGCAGATTCCTGCACGAGCGTGCTGTGCAACACGTATTCCAAATGATTGCGTGAAACAGTGTTGGCAACAGGAACAACGGCCTTCAATTCTTTGGCAAACGTCCGTTTGGTTTTCACAAAAGCCTGTACGAGGGTTGGAAAAACCTTTTCAATCTCTCCACTTCGGCTTCCCGGAACAATACCAACAACCGTGCTGTTGGCTGACACGTGTTTGCTGTGTGCAGAGGATTTCAAAAAATCGGAAATTTCATCGTTGAGTGGATTACCGACAAAACGCGCGTTGACGCCCGCCCTTCTCAGCAAACTCTCTTCAAAGGGCAAAATACAAGTCACCAGATAAGAGCAATCGCGCAAACGCGCTGCCCTCCGTGCACCATGCGCCCAGACCTTGGGTGGAATATGGTAGACAACGCAAGAACCCAAGTGAAAAGCGTCTTCCATCAGACGCAGATTCAAACCAGGATAATCGATAAGAATAGTGATATCCGGGCGGCGCAGCTGCATGGCGTTTTGAAGACGATGAGCTGCTGCTGAAATACGCGGGTAAACAGTGAGAACCTCAACAAACCCCATGGCACTGAGCTCGTCGATATGCACGAGTGTTTCCACACCGGCAGCGCGCATTAGCTTGCCACCACTTCCCCAGATATCGAGCTTAATGCCGGCAGAATCGAGTTCTCCTCGCAAGGCACGCACGAGCAGCGCACCCTGTGCATCACCACTCGCTTCGCCAGCAACAATACAAATAGAGAGTTCTCTTTTTTCAAATAGTGGCTGAGAGATCATCGCTGTTTCCTCCCGCAGGCGGACGAACAACTCCGCGGCGTGCAGTCCGGATAAACTCAGACAAACGCTGGGCATGCGGATTGTCCAACAGGCCTTTGCTCCTGCAAGCTTCAACGGTTTCCTCAACCGTCGGCAAGGGATAGAGGAAGAATTGTTTGTAAACGGATTTCAAAGCAGCCAGGTCGGAGGCTGTCAGGCCTCTGCGCTTCATGCCGATAACGTTCATGCCGCGCAATACAGCTCGGTCGCCCTGGGCGACGCAAAAATTGGGGACATCCTGAACGACAATGGACCCAGCAGCGATCATGGCCATGTCACCAATTCTGCAGAATTGGTGAATGCCAGAAATGCCACCCACAACCACTCCATTATGGATCTCCACATGCCCAGAGAGTTGCACTGAGTTGGCAAAAATATTGTCGTTGCCAATGATGCAGTCGTGCGCCACATGGGTATAGGCCATGAATAAGTTGTTGTTCCCAACAACCGTTTTGCCGCCACCTTGTACGGTACCAGGTTGAAGGGTTGCAGATTCACGAATTTTGTTGCGGTCACCAATCAACAGAACAGTTGGTTCGCCTTTATATTTCAAATCTTGAGGCACAGTTCCCACACTGGCGAAGGGAAAAACCTCATTGTGCTCGCCAAGAGTTGTGTGCCCGTCGAGCACGACGTGGGAGATAAGCCGAGTTCCACGCCCAATCTTGACGTTCGCACCCACAGTGCAAAATGGCCCAACCACAACATCGGTGTCGAGCTCGGCACCAGGGTGTACGATGGCTGTCGGATGGATGGTGACATTGTGACTCACGGTGTTTTTCCTCAGTGAACTGGGTTGCGATGCAAACTCAGAGACTCTTATTTTCAGGCGCGCGGTGCCTTGGCCAATACAGCCGAAAACTTAGCCTCTGCAACGATCTCGCCATCCACCTTTGCTGTACCGTTGAACCACACAAAAGGGCCTCTGTGACGGTCGTATTTAGCGTAATAATGGATGACATCGCCTGGAACGACGGGACGACGGAATTTCACCTCATCAACCCCCGTGAGCATGCATTTCTTTTCAACCTGCTGGTTACCACGCTCGAAGTTGGCAAAACACATCGCAGCGGCCGTCTGTGCAAGTCCTTCAACCAGGTAAACCCCAGGCACAATCGGTTGCCCAGGAAAATGACCTGCAAGGTACGACTCTCCTGCGGTGACACACTTTACAGCATGAATTTCGAGTGATTCGAAATCGATAGACATGACCTTGTCGACCAGCAAAAGCGGGGGGCGATGAGGCAACAGTTCACAGACTTTTTGATAGTCAAACAGCGGTTTAGAGGATTCCATCTTCAGCGCACTCCCACGGGTAGCATTATTGGTCTTTGGTTTCAGTTTTTCTCAGCATAGAACTGCGTTTTTCGATATAATCCTTCACCATTCGGGAAAGGCTGGCATCGAAAGAAAGTTGATCGCGATTCGGGCGTGCAGGAAACCCCGAATAGACACCTGCTTCATTCAGACTTCTGGTCACGCCAGACTGCGCAAGCACGGTGATGTTGTCAGCGATCTTGAGATGTCCGGCAACACCCACTTGTCCTGCGAGGGTCACTCTGTTTCCAATTTGAGATGAGCCTGCGATGCCTGTTCCTGCCGCGAGAAAGCACGCGCGACCAATGGTCGCGTTGTGGCCCACCTGAACAAGCGAGTCAATTTTGGTTTGTTCACCAACGAATGTGTCGTTCATTGCACCGCGATCGATGGAAGAGTTACTTCCAAGCTCCACATCGTTGCCAATAACAACACCACCAATTTGAGGGATTTTTACGTTTTCAGAGCCGTCGGGTGCGAACCCGAAGCCATCTCCGCCAACCACAGCTCCCGGGTTGAGAATACATCTATCTCCCACCCTGCAGCCTTCGCGCACCACAACGTTTGGATGAATCAGGCAATCATCACCAATCTCAGCGGCGGCCCCTACGAAACTTCCCGGGTAGACCACGCTGCGTGCACCGATACGCGCACCGGGCCCGACGTAAACAAAAGGAAAGATGTTTGCAGTTGCATCGATGACAGCAGTGGCATCGATATAAGCCATTGCCGAGCGTCCATGCTGCTCGTGCTGTGGTTCAAAAAAGAACTGCGAAACCCGGGCAAAAGCCGAATAGGGATTGCGGCAAACCAGAAGAGTCGCACTCAGCTTGGCAGCGCCTTTCTCATGAGCACGTGCCACGAGCTGCTGCGCATCCTGCGCACTGCATAAAATCGCGCCCGCCTGTGAGGAGAGCGCGTCGTCGAAATAACGCGAGTTTGTCAGAAAAGAGATTTGCCTCGAGTTTGCCGACGACAAAGTAGAAATGCCGGTCAGCGGCCCCGGAGCAACTTCTCCGGGATACTCATGAACAACACAGCCAAACCTCTCGACGATCTCCGCGAGAGTTAGGCTTTTCATTTTTTGACCTTATGACGCTGGTTGTACAGATTCACGATGTCGGCCGTAATGTCTGAGCCGCGAGCCACATAGAGCACTGCTCCAGCGCCCTTTTCAAAAACCAAGTCGAAGCTGTTTTTCTTGGCATATTCTTCCACCAGTACCGAGAGGTTCTGGAAGATTTTTTGAGTTTCTTGCATTTCCTTCTGACGGACTTCCTGCTCGAGTGCCATTTGCGAGCGCTGGAAAGCCATGAGCTTGCCTTGGA
>JBILKQ010000238.1:0-2870 GCA_044376655.1 Silvanigrellaceae bacterium | reverse complement strand
AGATGATCCACGCTTTTCGATCCTGGTAACTGCAGTAAAAGCTGCTGGCCTTGCAGAAACACTTTCAGGCTCATCCTCGTTTACGGTGTTTGCCCCCTCCAACAAAGCCTTTGAGGCATTGCCGGCAGGAACTCTTGAAACCCTCCTGAAGCCTGAGAATAAGGAAAAGCTGAAAGCAATTTTGCTCTATCATGTTGCTGCGGGAAGCCTTAAGGCCGGTGAAGTACTTTCAAAGTCGAGTATTCAGACCGTGCAAGGAAATGCAGTTTCCATCAATGCAGCGATGGCCAAAATCAACGATGCGATGATTGTGAAAACGGATGTTATCGCTAGCAATGGAGTCATCCACGAGATCGCTGCTGTTCTTCTTCCACCAAGCGAGCCATGCAAGACGGTGGCTTCTGCTGGGCGCTGAGCAAGCCCCTTTCCACCTCTCCGCTCCTCGCTTTCGAGAGCGCGAAATCACTCCACCTCACTCAGACCTTCCGGTTTACCGGGAGGTCTTTCATTTCATCCAGGAATCAAAAATAAACACGTTCAAGGACGAACATGCCCCCGGAAGAACTCCCAACTCACCAGAGTTGCATTGAACTGTTTCGATGTTGGCCCAACCATGATTGCAGGCTGATCTATGCCATCGGGCCAGGTGTGCCCTCCGTCCTCCACTCGGTAAAGTGTTACGGAGGCTCTGTTACGGCAATCATCGAAGCGCTGAATTTTTACTCGCTTTGCGGCGGGCACGCCATCCTTTTGCAAGACCTCTTCCGTCATTGATCCGCAACTGCTCTTACTCTTCCAAAACTCAACGAGGGAAGGAATTGATAAAATCGAACCACCTTTGCCACGCTCCATTTCACCACCTTCCCAGGGGACAATCTTGTCATAGGGGCTGTTCATTATCAGCATGGGTGCAGGGCTGCGTGGATTGCAGGCTTCTCTCAAAGCAGTTCCCATCGACCCCGCCACTGCTGAGAAGGCAGCAAACCGTTCAGACTTTTCGCATGCCAAGCGTTGAACCATAAAGGCGCCATTTGAGATACCGGTGGCATAGATCCGCTTGACGTCGACCTTGTGTCGGGCTTTCACTTCATCGATAAGAGCCATCACAAATCCGACGTCATCTATCTCTGGGTTTGCAGTTCCGCGCCCATCGTTCCAATTCCCGCCGACTCCGTTTGGATAAGCGACCAAAAACCCTTTTTCATCAGCCAAGCGGTGGAAAAGAGTCGTGCGGGCAAATCGGACGTCGGAGGTCGTGCCACCATGGAAACCGATCACCATGGGAGCAGGTGTGTTGGCATCGAGAGACTTGGGAGTATAAAGCAGATATTCTCTCGTTCTATTTTGGAATTCGATCTTTCTGAGCTCAGCATTTTCGCCGAGCTCAGCAATCCACTCCTTGCGGCGCTTCTCTTTCCATTTCCTTTCCGTTGGACCAGACGCGCCATTCCCGCTCTTAGTAGCACGGTGCGCACAACCTATTGCGACAAAAATGCTCAAAGAAACACACAAAAAAAACGAAGGAAACATTTGCACCTCGAGACATGACTTCTGATTTGTGCACTTTTTTAATATATCACTTTAATCAGTGTTCACCGAAATCAAAAATTCCCACCAAAGAACGTAAACCATGTCTAGAGAGATGGGCCTTAAAAGTAATGGCAATTGACGTGCGAGAAATTTAGTCCCTGAAGAAAGAGTTTGGCCCAGCTTGTAACCCATGAGATGGATGAGCCCAAAAAAACCGAGGGGCAGGACACGCCTTGAAAAGAAACTGCCAAATAAGCGAATAAGAAAACAAAATTGATCTCTACAAACCAACACTCATACCTCTAAATCCCAGAAAGTATTTATATATTTATTTCGTCAGCAACTAAAGAAGTATTGCATTCTACCGATACCCTCCGAAGCTCATCGAGCGCTCCAATATTTGGGGATGGGGGGGAAGATAGATGAAAAGATTCGTTGTAGCTGCGTTGCTTGGCCTGGGTGCACATGGACTTGTTGCGTGTGACGAGACTTCCAAAAACAGCGAAAAACAAAAGAGTACCGCCACCACAAAGCCGGGAACAGACAGTTCTAAAAACGGAGGAAGCTCCGATCAGTCCGCATCGGCCGGGCCTGTCGATCTTCTTCCCATCCCATCAGGAAATCGTTTCGTTGTCAGCTGCACAAAAACAATTAAAATACCTACGAACAACAATCCTATCGATGCAAGGTCTGATGCAGGAATAAACGCAGCCATTGTTCTTGCGGAATTATCTCAAAAAGGTGGCGTAAAGATTTGCTCAGAATATTGGGCCAACACAGACGACACTGAAAAGGCGTCTCTAATCGAAGACAGAACGGCCGACTGCAAAACCAGAGAAACGATAGTTGATGCGAAGTTAAGTCTGAGCACGTCTTGCCCCTCGCCGCAGACCGGTTCATCGGCTCTAAGTAAATCGAGTGAAAAGATATATTTCCGAAGCAGCGTCTACATCAGCGGAGCGACCACGGAGCAGCTCAAGAAGCTAAGCCTCGGGTGGTCTGAGATTGGCATGAGTAGCGAAGGCGCTGAAACCAAAATGACCGAGAATCTGCGCTAATGTGAGCTTATCCAGCATGCCCGTAGACGAAGCGAAGAGAATCACGACTCAGCTGCCGCCGAAATGCCACAGTGCGGTCAAAAAAAGGACTTGCCAAAAACCAAGCCATCATCTGTGGCTTTCGATTTTTCACATCAAAAACTGAAAACCGAACAGAGCCTCAATGAACGTCGGTAGCTCTTTCAAACTCTCTTTTGTGATTGGAAACAATAAATAATTTCCCACAAGAACTGCACGAACCCCTGGAGTAAATTCATAGTCAAACTGAACATCAAAACCGAT